>JAJPHQ010000116.1 GCA_021325195.1 Gammaproteobacteria bacterium
CACTCCGAGCAGGCCAACGCCAGCGGCATCCCGGTCACGCCAAACTGTGCAGTCAGTAGCGTGGCCGCGATAATCAGCACGACCAAACCTGCCACTTCGAAGCCAACCCGCATCCACGGTTTGCCCAAGGCCATCAATACACTGCCTGCGGCTATCCGCAACGCCATTCCGGGCACGGCAAGGCACAACCAGTGGATCATGTGCTCGATGCCGTGATACTTCGGCCCGAACAACCACACGAATACCGGCGCAATGAACCACAGAATCACCGCGAGCGCGACGCTGTAGACCATCGCCGCGCCGAAGATCCAGCGCAACAGGTGCGCGGTGCGCCGGGGTTGATCCTGCCCCTCACGGAAGAGACGTGGCAGTGCCGAGAGCAGCATCGCGCTCACCGGCAGGGTCGCTGCGCCGATCACGCGAGCACCAGCGGCGTACACGCCTGCTGCTCCAAGGGGAAGCAGTTTCGCGGCCAGCGTCTTGTCGAGTTCTGCCGGACTGGTCGCGGTAATGGCGAGTGCAGCGTAGCCGGTGGCTTGCCGCATTTCGGCACGGGCAGGCAACCGCCACGAGTGTGGCGCCGGCCAAGGTGTGGGCATCGTGACCGTGGCGACCGCAAGCGCGGCGAATGAGGCCGCGAGATAGCCATACGCATACGCGGCCAGCGGGTCGGCGAAATGCAGCAGGAACACCGCCGTGGCGGCGGCGAGGCGCAACATGAACGGCAGCGTGGTCAGCAGTTGCGAACACGCGGTGCGCCCGAGCGCGAGGTGTTCGGTGGCGGGTAGCCCGAACAATGGCTGGAGCCATATTTCGGCAATGCCGATTGCGAACAACACATGGATGCCGACCCCGGCTTCGCGCAGTACCAGCAGGCAAATCGCAAGATAGATCACCAGCAGTATGCCGCCGCATAGCAGCGTGGTCGGGATCGCGTACCGAAGGACTTGTTCGCGCCGTGACGGATCCTTCGATACCTCGCCCAGCAGCACCAGGTGCGTCCCAAACGTGGACAGTGTGCCCAGGATCACCGCCAAGGCGGCGATGCCTGCGAACGCGCCAAAGCCGTGCGGGCCCAGCATCCGTGCAACGATCAGTAACGTGCCGGCTTGCACCGCCAGACGCATGAAGAGCACGAACGTCGTGCGGATCGTGCCGCGAGCGATCGGACCTTTCATGGCACCGCGTTCATCGGCGTGCGGGGGGTGTGCGGACAAGTCACGAGGCCGTCGCGCTCCGCGGGTCGATGACTTCGATTCCGCAGCCTTCGAAATCCCCGATGTTGCGCGTGGCCAGCGTGGCGCCGCGCGCCGGCAATTCCAGCTCCACGCAGCCCAGCGGCTCGATCCTTGACCTGATGGACGCGACCAGTGACACACGACGCGCGGTATCGGTCGACAGCGTATTGCGCAGGATGTCGCGCGCCTCATCTTCCATCGAACGTCCGTGGCGGGCTGCCCGGATGCGCAGCCGCTGCTTCAAATTGTCGTCGAAATTGCGGATGGTCATTGTCGCCATGTCTAGGCTCCATCAGTCAATGACTGCATTTTGGTCGTTGACGGCATCGCTTTCCATGCCGAGCCGAGGAAGGGCCGACCGGCGCCGCCAGCTGGCACGGGTCGGGCACGGTCGTTGCGCCCAATCAAAGGGAGACAGTCACACCAGGATGACGGTGTCGGAATACGTGGCCAATGTCTGGTCGTGGGTCATCAGCCGCAGTGGCTCTGTCAGCGCTTGCGCAATCAGCATGCGATCGAAAGGGTCGCCGTGCAGTGGGGGCAGCGTCTCGACCACCGCGGCGTGTTCCGGCTGCACGGCAAGAAGCTGGTAACCGGCCTGATCGAAGTAATCAATCGCTTTCCTGGCGGAAAACGGGATCCCACTGCGTCCGAACGCGTGCTTGATTGCGATTTCCCAAATGCTGGCCGCCGATACCCAAATCGCATTGTCGGGGTCGGAGACGGCATCACGTGCGTAGGCGGACAAGCGGCGATCGTCGGACAGCGCCCACAGCGCGATATGGGTATCGAGCAGGATTTGCACGTCAGTCGCTGCCGAACGCGCGTTTTATGTACGGGTTGCGGCTGTCCAGCTGCCGCAGCGAAGGCGCCTTGAATTTGCCCTTCAGAAGGCCAATGCGCTTTCTATGCGGGCGATTCACGACGGGCACCAGGCGTGCGGCAGGGCGGCCGTTGCGTGCAATCACGATCTCGTCGTCCCTCCCGCTTTCTATGCGATCCACGAGCTTGGACAACTGCGTCTTGGCTTCGAGCATGTTGACGGATTTCATGAGGGACTCCGGCTTGACCAAGTCAGACTAATCCATTCCTGTTGGGTTGGCAACTTGGCTGCCGTGTGTCACGGCGCAGGGTGGCCGCATGTCTAAAATCAGCCTTCCGATGGATGCCGCGGAGGCAAGTGCCGGCTGCCGTCAACATCCGCCAGCAAGCGCACTCACCGCCGCGATCACGCGCTCGACATCCGCATCGGTCAGCTTGGGCGACAGCGGCAGGCTGACGGTCTGGCGCCCAAGCCGCATCGCGTTGGGCCATTGCTCCGGCTTCCAGCCGTGGCGTTGCTGGTAATACGGATGCTCAGGGACGGACAGATAGTGCACGCCGGTGCCGATGCGGCGCGCGTTCATGGCGTCGAGAAAGGCGTCACGGGAGATGCCGCAGCGCGCCTCGTCGATCATGATGGTGAACAGGTGGTACGCGTGCCGGGTGCCGGGCGCAGGCGGCGCGGGCAGACCGATCGGCAGGTCGGTGAAGGCTTCCAGGTAGCGGTTCCAGATTGTCTCGCGTCGTTGCCAATTCCGCTCGACCCGCGCGAGCTGGTGGATGCCGATCGCGGCCTGCAGATCCATCATGTTGTACTTGAAGCCTGCCTCGACCACCTGGTAGTGCTTGTAGCCCTGGTCGCCGAAGCGATGCCAGGCATCCTTGCTCATGCCGTGCAGCGCCAGCACCTTGGCGCGCGCGATGTGCGCCTCGTCCCGGCCGGTGATCATGCCGCCCTCGCCGGTCACGACGTTCTTGGTCGCGTAGAAACTGAAGCAGCCGAAATCGCCGAACGTGCCGGCCTTGCGACCGTGGTACGTGGTTTCGATGGCGTGTGCGCAGTCCTCGATCACCATCAGGTCGTGCTTGCGTGCGATCGCCATGATCGCATCCATCTTGCACGGCCGGCCAGCGAAATGCACCGGCAGGATCGCACGCGTGCGCGGCGTGATCGCGGCCTCGATGGCGGCTGGATCGATGTTCTGCGTGGCCGGATCGACGTCCGCCAGCACCGGCGTCAGGCCGGCATGGATGATCGCGTTGACCGAGGCGCAGAAGGTCATCGGCGTGGTGATCACCTCGCTGCCGGCCTCGATCCCGGACGCGACCATGCTGACGTGCAGCGCGGCCGTGCAGGAATTGACCGCGGCGACCTGCGACGGCTGCAGGCCCTGGTAGGCGGCGAAATCGCGCTCGAACCGTGCTACGCGCGGTCCGGTGCCCAACCATGCCGATTCCATGCACGCCGCGACCTCGTCGATCTCGGCCTGCTCGATCAGCGGCGAGCCGAAGATGAGGAAAGGTTGATCAGAGCCCTTGATCATTCTGCATTTCCACCGGATAAACGATGCAAAGATTTATCAGCTTCTACAACGGAATCGAGCCTTTTGCCAAAATCCGGGGCTAGCGAACGTGCAAAGCTGGCCGTCATGTGCTGTTCGTCCCGGAACACGACCATGCCGTCCAGTTCGGCGTGGCATACCCCATTAGGGCAGACACTGCCTATCATGTCGATCACGCGAACATTCCGGAAGGGTGCCGCTGCGGTCTGCAGCCATTGATGGACATTGTCGCTCCGCGTCGTGTAGGCGGGGCTCGTGCAATGCGATGGGCCGGACAAGACACGATACAGCCAGCTTCGCGGCGCCAGACAGGATGGCGCATCGAACGGCAGCGTCGGCGTGGACCGCATGATGTAGATCTGCTTTGCGTCCGCATCCAACGCAGCCAGCACCTTCCTTGTACCTTCGATCCATTGTGTTTCGGTGTAAGCGTAGGTAAAAGTGGAACCCATCACGACCACATCGGGCTTCATTGTGGCGACGGTCCGCAACGCGTCACGTCGCCATTGCGCGCATTCGGTGTACTTGCGGCCGATGCGCGGATAGAAAATCGGCACGTCCACCATCGGACACGATGACTTGGTTATCACCAGCAGGCGCCAGCCGGGCTTGTCGAAAATTTCCGCGTAGGCAGGAAACCATTGCAACGCCACGCTGTCGCCCATCGCGACGGCAGTGTGCGTGGCACTCTCGTCTCCGAATGTGCAGATTTGCACGCGTGCCGAGTGATACCACTCGTCGCAATCCATGCCATAGATGACCGGCGCATCCATACGCGCAGCCTCGTAGCGCAATTGTTCCGGGCTTTGCATGCGAGCTAGGGCAGCATTGTGCCAGCGCAGCGCAATCGAGCCGGCCAGTGCCATGATGGCCAGTGCCACGAAGACCGCCATCCGTGGTTTAGCAAGGATCTTCCGGCTGCGGCGTATCGGTGTCTCGAAGAATCGGTAGGACAACGTCGCGATCACCAGCGATATCGCCACCAGCAATACGCGGTTCCATGCGCTATTGATGTCCAGCACGGTCGCTCCCAGCAGCATTGCCGGCCAGTGCCACAGGTACCATGCGTAGGAAACGCGACCAATGGCCTGCATCGGACGCAGTGAAAGCATCTTTGTTGCACCCGAGGCGCTGTCTTGCACCCCTGCGGCCAACACCATCGCCGCGCCGAATGAGGGCAGCAGCGCCCATGTGCCCGGATAGGGAACGCTGCTGTCAATCAGCACCGCGGCCAGCAGGACCATTCCCAAGCCGAGCCAAGCGGCGATGTTCAGCCATTCGCGCTTGAACACGCGCACGGGGGGCCGAACAGCCGGCGTCCCGAATGCCAGGAATACCAGGGCGCCAAGCGCGAACTGCCAGGCGCGCGACGGCATCATGTAAAACGCAAGATGCGGCGCATTGCGCGTCCAGTACAGCGACAACGCAAGACTGATCACGAAAATGCCGCTGAACAACCATTTCAGACGCGAGGTATGCGGCGGTGTTTTGGCGCCGCGCCACGCGCCCATGCCCAGCACCACCAGCAACGGCCACACAAGATAAAACTGCTCTTCCACGCCCAGCGACCAAGTGTGCAGGAACAGGTTGGTTTCGCTGCCGGGAGCGAAGTAACCCAGGTTCGAAAACGCGAAATGGAAATTGCTCAGCCACAACGCCGCGCTCGCGGCGGCCAACGCCTGTTCCGGTTGGCCGCCCGGCGCGAGCAGCAGCCTTCCCAAAATGCAGGTGACCGCCAGCATGAGCAGCAGCGCCGGCATCAATCTGCGCAGCCGCCGAGCGTAGAAACCAGCGAAGCGCAAATCGCCGGTGGTCCGGATTTCCTGCACCAGCAAGCCGGTGATCAGATAGCCCGAAAGTACGTAGAAAACATCGACGCCGACAAAGCCGCCTGCGAGCCAGCGGACCTTGGCGTGACAAGCCATCACGAGCAGAATCGCGACGGCGCGCAATCCCTCGATGTCTCCGCGGTAACCTAGGCGGTATTCCCCTGCCTGTTTCATGGGTGCACGGTTCCGGAAGAAGGATCGGAAATGGGGTGTTCGGCCATTTGCTCCAGCGCCGCGATCTGCCGGTCCAGCCGCCCGAACGCGTTCATCCGGCGCAGCGCATCGATCTGCTCGATCGCCAGTTCCGTCTTGCCGTGTTTTGCGTAGAGTGCGGCGAGATCCTCGCGGTAGGCGGCCTCGCCGGGCTCGCCGGCCACCGCGCGCGCGAGGTATTCCATGGCGGCCGCGTCGTCGTGCAACTGGTCGCGCTGGAAATCCGCGTAGGCGCCCAGCAGGCGCGGGATGGGATGCGGGCGAGACAGCGCCGCCGCGTAGGCCCGCTTCAGCCAGTCGAGATCGAATTCGCAGATGCCGTTGCCGAAGCAGTTGGTCAGGGAGATCAAGGCCGAGATGTCCTCCTGACTGGTCGGCTGGGTCCCGAGCTTGCGGATCATCGCCCGCCACAACGCCGTGTCGTCGCCACGGTGTCCGTGGTCGGTGATCATGATCATCGCCTGTTCGGGCAACGACGAAGAACCCGGAATCGCGGCGGCGCGGCGCAGGTATACCCACGATTGCGTCAGTGCCGGCGATGGCTGGTAATCCGATGCGATCAGCAGCAGGCGTCCGGCCTCGTAATTGGCGCGCGCAGAGGTCGGATGGCGATTGGCCTCGGCAATCGCGAGCCGCAACGGATTCGACCATTCCTGCGCGCGCAGGTAAGTGACGCTTGCGTACAGCAGCAGCAGCAGCGCGATCACCGTGCCCCTTGCCAGCGGCAGGCGAATCCGGTTGCGCAGGCCGAGAAGCAGCGAAAACACCGCGAGCAGCACGCCGATCGATCCGAAATACATGCGCTGCTCGTACACCAGTTCCAGCGGCACGATCGTCGCTGTCAGCAACTGCGAGGCGAAGAACCAGCCGATGCCCAGCGCGACCAGCGGCAGGCGGTTGCGCAGCCACACCGCGATCGCGATCAATGCGGCGAGCAGTGCGATGGAAGGCAACGTCGTCCACGGCGTGAACAGGCCGGTCGAGGTCACGATCTCGTCGTGATACAGGCTCAGCGTCCCCGGGTCGGGCAGCAGCGTCCAGTGCAGGTAATCGACCAGCACCCGCGGTTCGGTCAGCAGACGCTGGCCGAGGGTGAAGGTGCGGCCGGCCCAGCTCGCAGGCCGCAACGCCGCGCGCAACAGCCACGCAAAACCCAGAATCGCCGGCACGAACAGCGTAATGACGAACAACCAGCCGATGCGTTTGTCGAATGATTTTTTTCCTTGCCCAGCCTGCGGGAGAAGGGAATCGGAATCAGTGGTCGGACCTTCACCGGCACCCCCCTTCTCGTTCGCCATTCCGGGGTTGCGCGCAGCACTGAACCCCGAATCTCCTTCCTCTCTCGTCATTCCGGGGCCGCGCTCAACACTGAATCCCGAATCCCTTTCCTCACTCGTCGTTCCGGGGCCGCGCGCAGCGCGGAACCCGGAATCCATGCCTGGTTCTCCGAAACGCTTCCCGGTGTCTTCGAAGCCGGATTCCGGGTTCTGCCGGTTGATCAGCCCCGGAACCACGAATGGACGTGGCGAAACACTGCGCCGGAACCGCATCACCAGCGCCTCCGCCAGAAACGCGAATGCCGGCAGCAGCACGGCCGATTCCTTGGCCAGCACACCGATGCCGGCGCCCAGCACGATGCCTGCGGTCGCGATGGAGAAACCGCGTTGCTGCCCGGCTGCATCGCTCGCGGTCAGCATCACCCGCCGGCCGTACAGATAGGCCCACAGCCCCGCCAGCACGAACACCTGGCACAGGCTTTCCATCCGCTGGACCACGTACAGCACGCCCAGCAGGTTGATGGGCAGCAGCAACCACGCTGCCGTCACCGCCAATGCCAGCCGGGTTGCAGCGGCCTCGTCGATGCAAATTTCCTCTACCCCCGGAGGGGCGGGGGTGCATTGCTCGTCCGATGCCGGATCGGTGACCGAGCCGCCGTGCGCCGCCGTGCGCCGCCTTCTTCCTTCAGCGGAGGGATGACGACTCGCCACCCGCAGCAGCTCGCGCAGCATCCCGTACAGCAGCACGCCATTGAGCAGATGTATCAGCACGTTGGTCAGCTTGAACGGCCACGGATTGCCTTCGCCGAAGTACCAGTTGGCGGCAAAAGTCAGCGATGCCAGTGGACGGTGCAGAAAGCTGGATGGTGACGAGAGCGCGGCGTTGACCCATGCACCGAGAGTCGATGTGGCGTGAGTAATACGAATCGCCGGGTTGTCAACGATATTGGGGAAATCGTCGAACACCCAGCCGCCGGTCAACCCGGGCCAGTACACGATAGCGGTGACGATCAGCGCGGCGGCAAGCAGCAGGATCGTGGTCGTGCGGGGAAAGCGCATGCTTTCAGTCTTCGCGGGCTGGTTCGTGAC
The DNA here is from genome assembly GCA_021325195.1 of Gammaproteobacteria bacterium. Lineage (GTDB taxonomy): Bacteria > Pseudomonadota > Gammaproteobacteria > Xanthomonadales > Rhodanobacteraceae > 66-474. The sequence goes on from JAJPHQ010000116.1 coordinate 8,031, forward strand.
GGGCTGCCGGTGCTGTCGCACCGTCGTTCGCGCGCCTCGCCGCATCCGCTTCCAGCGTGGCGCGCAGGCGCGCGGTTTCATGTTGCCAGTAGTGCTGCTGTTGCAGTACCCAGACGTGAGCCATCGGCATCCCCAGTGCGGGTTTCATGCGTGGAGTCTGGGTTTGCGCGAAGTCGAGATGCTGCAATCCCTCGACGGGATAACCCGACGCTCCCAATGTCGCTGCCTGTTCCAGGGCTGTATCGTGATTGGGCGAGGCCGCCAGCGCATCATCGAATTGTTGCAAGGCGAGCTCGGGTTGGTGCATCGCCAGTGCCAACAAACCGGCAATATGATCGAAATTCTGCCTGGGCCCGGGATAGCCGAATTTGGGGTTCGCACGCGCCGCTGCGACGGCCTGTTGCAGCATGTTCAATGACAGACCATTGCAATCGTGATTCGCAACCAGCGGGATGATCTCGGCAAACCAATTGAGTAGCAGGCTGGAATTCTCGCGGGTGTGGCGCAGCGAATACAGCACCCGTTGCCACGTGGAAGGCACGAACATTCCGGCCTTGCACTCGATCGAGGCAAGATTAAGGGTGAGCTGAACATCGGAGGGGTTGCCGACCGCCGCATTCTGCAAGCGCTTGATGGCGTGCCCCGGATCGCCCATGGCTGCCTCTGCCATGGCGGCCAACGCCTGTGCCCGGCCCGAATGGGGATTGATCTTGCCCCAGATCAGCGCCTGCCTCACCTCGTCTCCCCATACGGTGGCGCGCGCATAGGTGAGCATTGACAGTCCCGTCAACGCCAGCAACACAAACGCGATACGGATGACACGGAATCCGCCCGCGGCCGTCAGCCAAATGGCCAACGGCCAAAACATGAACGCGGCAGGCAGGTAATTGCGGTGCTCGAAGGCCAGCTCCAATGGGAGCAAGCCGCTTTCGAGCAGTTGCCCGCCGAAGTAGAACAGGATAGCGAACGCAACGAACCTGTAACGTGTTCGCAGCAACCAGGCGCCGACGATCAGCGCAACGATCGCGAGGATGCACGGAAGCGTGGTCCAGGGATGCAGGACGTCAACGGATGCGCGGACCTGGTCGTTGAACAAACCGAAAGATGTGGCCCGCGGCACCCACAATAGCCGCAGGTAATCCATCAGGACGCGCGGCTCGGTCAGCAGTCTTTGGCCGATGGTCCAGGGGCGATAGGCTGCGGCGGCATGGATGGAGGAAGGTATTTCGCCAATCAGCACCGCGACGAGCGCGACAAGGGGAATGCCCAGTACCCATCGCCGGGCGCGGTGCAGCGATCTGCTGCCGGCGTCTTCCGTCTTGGCCTCGCGCGAACGCAAAATCGTACATTCCGCCGCGGCGATCAACAGCGGCAGCAGGATGCCGTTGGCCTTGCACAGCGTCGCCAGCGCGGTGCACAACCAGCCACCGGCGAGCAGCCACCACCGACCCGAGCCGCTGCGCCCTTCGTCGAATCGCCGCCGCCCGACGCACCAACAGAGCAGGCCACAAAAGGTGAAGGTGGCCGGGAGCATTGCCTCGCGCTGCACGATATACAGCGTGGTGGAGACGAACAAGGGATGCAGCAGCCAGAAAGCCGCCCCGAGCAGTGCCGCAGTCCCCGCATGTGTTTTGTCAAGCCCCGCTTGCGTTCCCAGAGCGCGCATCGCGCAGCACAACAGCGCGCCATTCAACAAATGCAGCAGGACATTGGTGACCTTGAACCAGTACGGGTTTGCCGGCCAATCCTGCGCGTTGAGCAGAAACGTCAACATCGTCAGGGGACGCCCGGTCGGGTCCGCCTTGCCGGAGGTGATGTAGCGCAGAAACGAGGGCCAGTCGTGCACCGGCCCGGTGGCGCCCAGGGCCGTCAAATTGAAATAGTCGTCGAACAGGAAGTTGCCCGACAGTCCCGGGTGATAAACGAGCCAGGTAATCAAAAGCAATGCCGCCATCGCCGCTGCAAAGGCGATAGAGGACGTCAATCGTACGATACACGGGTGGTGTCGCAGCATCGAAGGATCGTTGCTTGGCGCGTTACGCATGGAAAGCGAAGGATAGATAGGGCATGGCTGCGTCGCCAGTCGCCAGGCGGCAAGGGCGCGCGGTTTGCAGCCTCACCGTGGCAAAAAAGAAGGGCCGCGTGATGCGGCCCTCCGGGTAAAACGTTGCTGCAAAGCGCGATTACTGGTTGGCGCCGCGGCAGGACGAAGGCAGATACTTTGCCGGAACCGTTGTCGAGTTAGTGGCGCAATGCCACGCGATGCTGCCCCCTGAGGTACCGGCTCCAACCGGCGACAGCGCCAATACCTTGGTGTCGAGATTTTTGTTGGCAACTTGCGGGCTGGTAGCGGAGAAGGTGGCCGTAATTACGCCACTGGTCACGTCGACTTTGCTGACATACTTGCCATTAATCTGGCTGTCGGCTGCCAAGCCAGCCTGGGCGTTGTCGGACGGCCACGTACCGTTGTTGGTGTAGTACTCGGCCACCGCGGTCTTGGCGCCATCCAGCAAGCTCATGCCTTCCGACACCTGCGAGCGGATCACGTAGTCCTGGTACGCCGGGATGGCGATGGCGGCAAGGATGGCGATGATCGCGACCACGATCATCAGTTCGATCAGGGTGAAGCCTTTCTGCATCGTTTTCATGGGATGGATACCTCTTGCTTGTGACTGTTGGCCTACTGGTTGGGATGCCCCGAGATTGCTTGAAGCCCCTGACGCGAACCCCCTGGCCAGCGGCCAGTGAGCCAGAAGCTCGGGAGGAATGAAGCAGTTTTCGTGCCAGATTCCGTGGATTGCGGCGCTCGGGAAGCGTGAGGGGTTGCGCAGTCCGCAGCGGAACGGGTTCACGGTTATTGACATTCCGCGTCACCGCTGCCGCAAGGCGTCAGCGCGGATTCGTCAGGTCGCGGCAGCGGGTCGCGCTAGCTCCGGCAAGAGGAAGGCAGGTATTTGCCCGGCAGGTTGTTGGACTTGCAGGTCCAAGTCATGCTGCCCGCGCTGGTGATCGGTGACAGCAGCAGCGTGTCGGACTTGATCGCGGTATTGGTTTTCGGGCCGGCGTAGGCCACCGTGATCAGGCCTTTGGTGACGGTGACCGAGGAAACGTAATTGCCGGTGATCGATGCCGGCGACGCCATGCCTGCCGAACCATTGCCGGTTGGCAGGCTGCCAGTGTTGCTCCAGTAGTCCCACACCGCCAGCTTGCCCGCGTCCGCCAGCACGATGCCCTCCGACACCTGGCTGCGGATCACGTAATCCTGGTAGGCGGGGATGGCGATGGCGGCCAGGATCGCGATGATCGCGACCACGATCATCAATTCGATCAGCGTGAAACCTCGTTGCAGCGTGCGCATGGGCGAAGGAACCCCCGTTCCCGACGAGCCGGTCCGGCCGTGCATGCCGGGTTTTCAGCACGTTGCGTGCCAATCGGCACGATTGTTTGCATTTCCGGCCGCTCTTCCCCGACCGGCGGCCGAATCACCTCCCCTCGCCCCCTTTGGCGAGAGGCGGCCGCAGGCCGAGCGCGTAGCGCTGGAGTGAGGGGAGAGACAGGCGCGCAACCATCCTTGGTGCCGGTGCGGCCGTCCATGGCCGCCCGTTCGCAACGACGCGCGATGCCCCTTGTATCGCGCAAACGTCGCTTCCCACCCTCACCCGCCCGACCACTCGCGAGTGGTCGGGCGCCTTCTCCCGGGGGAGAGGGGCGGCCCATGGCAAAATGGCGTCTTTTGACGAGACGCGAGGCAAGGATGAAGACCCTGCTGGTCACCGGCGGCGCCGGGTTCATCGGCGGCAATTTCGTGCTGCAGGCGGTGGCCGATGGGCTGACCGTGGTCAACCTGGACAAGCTGACCTATGCCGGCAACCTCGACACGCTGAAATCGCTGGAAGGCAATCCGCGCCACGTGTTCGTGCGCGGCGACTTCGGCGACCGCGCGCTGGTGTCGCGTTTGCTGGCAGAACACGAGCCCGATGCGATCTTGAACTTCGCGGCCGAATCGCACGTGGATCGTTCCATCGACGGGCCGGCCGCGTTCGTCGAGACCAACGTGGTCGGCACGCTGGCGCTGCTGGAATGCGCGCGCGACTGGTGGAAGACACTGGATGGCGCGGCGAGGGAACGCTTCCGCTTCCTGCACGTCTCCACCGACGAGGTGTACGGTTCGCTGGGCGCGACCGGCAAGTTCACCGAGGACACGCCTTACGCGCCCAACTCGCTGTATTCGGCCAGCAAGGCGGCCAGCGATCACCTGGTGCGCGCCTTTCACCACACCTACGGCCTGCCGGTGCTGACGACCAACTGCTCGAACAACTACGGGCCCTACCAGTTTCCGGAGAAGTTGATCCCGCTGATCATCCAGCGCGCGCTGGCGGGCGAAACACTGCCGGTGTACGGTGACGGCCGGAACGTGCGCGACTGGCTGTACGTGCTGGACCACTGCGCCGCGATCCGGCGCGTGCTGGAAGCGGGACGGGTGGGCGAGACCTACAACGTGGGCGGCGACGCCGAACGCGAGAACCTCCACGTGGTGAAGACCATCTGCGTGCTGCTGGACGAGCGGCGCCCCTTGCCGGACGGCCGCAGGCGCGAGTCGCTGATCGAATTCGTCAAGGACCGCCCCGGCCACGACCGCCGCTACGCGATCGACGCCTCCAAGCTGAAACGCGAGCTGGGCTGGAAGCCGTCGGTCGATTTCGAAACCGGCATCGCGCGCACGGTGGACTGGTATCTCGACAACCAACCGTGGGTGAAGCGCGTGCTGGACGGCAGCTACCGGATGGAGCGATTGGGGCAGGGATGATGTGCCGGAAAAGCTGGATTCCGGGTTCGCGCCGCGGTGGAGCCGTGGAGCGCCCCGGAATGGCAAGCCGGGATAGTTACGCGGCATTATGTGTTGCTCGTCATTCCGGGGCCGCGGGAAGTGCGGGTTGCCGGGAAAGCTGGATTCCGGGTTCGCGCCGCGGTGGAGCCGTGGAGCGCCCCGGAATGGCAAGCCGGGATAGTTACGCGGCATTGTTTGTTGCTCGTCATTCCGGGATCGATCCGAAGGATCGGAACCCGGAATCCAGCTTTCAGGTTCGTAGCGCGACGGCCTGCGGCCCGCGACAGTCAGGATGCCAGGATGCGTCAACCCTCCGTTTACATTCTTGCCAGCAGGCCGAATGGCACGTTGTACATCGGAGTAACGTCCGACTTGATGAAACGGGTGTGGGAACACCGCAATGATGTTGTGAAGGGATTTACGCAACGTTACGGAGTCCACCGCTTGGTGCACTTCGAGCAATTTCGTTCGATGTTTGAGGCGATCGAGCGTGAGAAGGAATTGAAGAAATGGCGACGTGCCTGGAAGATCGCTCTGATTGAACGCTCGAATCCCGCATGGCGCGATTTGTGGCCGGAAATCAGTCAGTAGGAAAGTGCACGTCGCGTGCGAAAAGCTGGATTCCGGGTTCGGCGCTTCGCGCCGCCCCGGAATGAAGAAGTTGGGTTTCATCGGCAGTGAAGCGGCGCCACCCCGGAATGGCGAGGTTGGGTTTCATCGGCGGTGAAGCGGTGCCACCCGGAATGACGGAGAACGTGTGGTCATTCCGGGGCCGATCCGAAGGATCGTAACCCGGAATCCAGCTTTCAGTTGCAGCATGACGAAGCAGTGGGTAGGAAGGAACGAACCGAGATGACGACAAAAAAAGGCATCATCCTCGCCGGCGGCTCCGGCACCCGGCTGTACCCGGTGACCCAGGCGGTCAGCAAGCAACTGCTGCCGGTGTACGACAAGCCGATGATCTACTACCCCCTCAGCGTGCTGATGCTGGCGGGCATCCGCGACGTGCTGGTGATCAACACGCCGCACGAGCAGGCGCTGTTCAGGAATCTTCTCGGCGACGGCTCGCAGTGGGGCATCCGGATTTCCTACGCGGTGCAGCCTTCGCCGGACGGTCTGGCGCAGGCGTTCCTGATCGGCCGCGAGTTCGTGGCGGGCGAACCTTGCGCGCTGGTGCTGGGCGACAACATCTTCTTCGGCCACGGCCTGACCGAACTGCTGCAGCGCGCCGCGTCGCGCACGCGCGGGGCCACGGTGTTCGGTTATCTGGTGCGCGACCCCGAACGCTACGGCGTGGCGGAGTTCGATGCGTCCGGCCGCGTGATCGGGCTGGAGGAAAAGCCGGAACGGCCGAAATCGAACTATGCGGTGACCGGGCTGTATTTCTACGACGGGCGTGTGTGCGATTTCGCGGCGAAACTGAAACCCTCGGCGCGCGGCGAGCTGGAGATCACCGACCTGAATCGCTGCTATCTGGAAGACGGTTCGCTGATGCTGGAACAACTGGGTCGTGGTTATGCATGGCTCGACACCGGCACCCACGAGTCGATGATGGATGCCGGCAACTACATCGCCACCGTGCAGCACCGTCAGGGCCTGCAGGTGTGCTGTCCCGAGGAGATCGCCTTCCAGCAGGGCTGGATCGACGCCGCGCGGGTACGGGAGCTCGCGCAGCCGCTGGCGAAAACCGGCTACGGACAGTATCTGTTGCGCCTGATCGGCGGATGTTGAGTTCCGGAAACCGCCGATGTGTCATTCGAAATGCCGGGAAGTCGGCACAAAATCATGAGAAGGCAGCAATGACCCGCCAACCCCAACCCAGGCGCATCGACACCGATCTTCCCGGCTGCTGCGTGATCGAGCCGGTGGTGCACGGCGATGCGCGCGGCTATTTCTACGAGAGCTTCCACGCGGAGAAATACAAGGCGTTGGGCATCGAAGCGCTTTTCGTGCAATCCAACGTGTCGCGTTCCGCGTGTGGCGTGCTGCGCGGCCTGCATTACCAGTGGCCCAATCCGCAGGGCAAGCTGGTGCATGTGCTGGAGGGCGAGGTGTACGACGTGGCGGTGGACATCCGCCGCGGCTCGCCCGCCTTCGGCCGCTGGACCGCGGCGATGCTGACGGCGGACAACAAGCGCCAGTTCTGGATACCCGAGGGTTTCGCGCACGGTTTCTGCGTGGTCAGCGATTGGGCGACGTTCGTGTATCAATGCACCGCGCTGTACGACCCCAGGGCCGACGCCGGCGTGCGCTGGAACGATGCGCAGATCGGCATCGACTGGCCGGTGGCCGAGCCGCTGCTGTCGGACAAGGACAAGGCGGCGCCGTTCCTCGCCGACGTGCCGGCGGACAGGTTGCCGGTGTACGCGAAACCGTGACCCGGCCCGGATCGTCATTCCGGGGCCGGCCGCAGCCGACGCGGAGAGCGGTCAGGGATGACCGCGCTTTGAGGAGCGAGGAAACCCGGAATCCATGATTGGCGTGATGGGCGTGCGATAGAAACCGGATTCAGGATTCGACCCGCGATGGAATCGCGGGTCGCTCCGGAATGACGAGAGTCGCGCGATTTCGAGGCAGGAGATGGAACAATCCATGCGCATCCTGGTCACCGGCGCCAATGGACAGGTGGGGCACGAGCTGTTGTCAGCCATCCCCGGCGGCTTTGCCCGGGAGGGAATGGAAAACGCTTTGAACTCCTCTCTCTCCGGGAAAGGCGGCGCGAAGCTGCGGGCGCGCAGCGCCGGGGTGAGGGTACGCGCTTGCGAAATCCTCTGCGCCACCCGGGAAGGCAGACTCGAGGATGGCAGCGCATGCGAGCGCGTCGATCTTGCCGATCTCGATGCCCTGCCGAAAGCGCTCGACAGAATAGCGCCCGACCTGATCGTCAACGCCGCCGCGTACACCGCCGTCGATCGGGCCGAGGACGAACCGGACCTGGCGATGCGCATCAACGGCGAGGCCGTGGGCGTGCTCGGCGCGTGGGCGGCAGGACGTGGCGCGCGCGTCATCCACTACTCGACCGATTACGTGTTCGACGGCAACGCGACGATTCCGTACCGCGAGGACGATCCCGCGCAACCGCTGGGCGCCTACGGCCGCTCCAAGCTGGCCGGTGAAATCGCCCTGCGCGACAGCGGCGCACGGCACCTGATCTTGCGCACCGCCTGGGTCTATGCCGCGCGCGGCCACAATTTCCTGCGCACGATGCTGCGGCTCGGAACCGAACGCGACGAATTGCGGGTGGTGGACGACCAGACCGGCGCGCCCACGTCGGCACGGTTGATCGCCGATGTCACTGCTCACGCGATGGCGCGATGGTGCAAGGCAGATGAAGGCACCGGGCCGGGGTCACTGGATGGCACGTATCACCTGGTCGCTTCCGGCCGGACCAGTTGGTGCGGTTTCGCCCGCGCAATCTTCGAACGCGCCCATCGTGCCGGTCTGATCGCGCGCGTGCCGCGCGTGACCGCGATCCGGACGGCGGACTATCCGACCCGGGCGAAGCGTCCAGCCTGGTCGGTGCTCGACACCACGAAGTTGCGGAAAGCCTTCGGCGTCGCATTGCCCGACTGGCAGGCCGCGCTCGATGGAGTGATCGCGGAGCTGACGGCGGCCCGTTGATCCGGTCGCCGGTGGATCACCGCGGCGGTCTGCTATATCGTGGCGACGGCACGGGTGCCGGCCTGCAGGGCGAGCGCCATGGATGGCGCGAGTCAAGTACAAGGAAAGCACTTTCTCGACAATCTGCTGGGGGGAATCACGATGAAAACACTGCGTCGTTGCGTGCTCGCCTTGCTTGCCTGCGGCGTTGCAGGCGTGGCGCTGGCCGATCCGGTGTCCTTCGCGGATCTCGCGCGCCACGCGCAATACAGGATGGTCAAGATCTCGCCCGCCGGCACCCACATCGCCGCGACGTCGGTGCTGGCGGACGGCCAGACCGTGCTGTCGCTGATCGACATCGTGCACAGGAAGGGCGTCAACATCACCCCGCGCCAGGGCGACGACGTGCAGGACTTCTGGTGGGCGTCGCCGAAGTACGTGGTGTACACCGAAGCCCTGCATCAGGGCGGCTGGGATGCGCCGATCGCCACGGGCGAGCTGTACAGCGTCGAAGCCGACGGCGGCAGTCCGACGATGCTGTACGGCTACCGCATGGACACGATGGAGGCCGGCACGCACATCCAGCACGCCACGCCCGAGTACGGCAGCGCGGATTTCCTGTCGCGGATCGACGGCGACCCCGACCACATCCTGGCGGTTGTCACCAACTGGGAAGCCTCCGGATCCGCCGGTGCGCTGAGCGTGGTGTACAAGATGGACGTGCGCGACGGCAACAAGGTGCGCGTCGCCGCCGCGCCGATGCGCGAGGCGGATTACCTTGCCGATCACCACGGTCACGTGCGCTTTGCCTACGGCGACGACCTTTCGGGCAACCGCGTGATCTACATGCGTCCCGCCGACGGCGGCGATTGGCAGTTGCTGGAGAAGGCCAGCGCGGATCGCGACGTCCCGATCGCCTTCAGTGCCGACGACACGACGGTGTGGTTCACCTGTCCGGGTTCGCCGGGCTTCGGCGTCTGCAAGTTCGACCCGGCGAACCGGAAGATGACCAACGTGTGGAGCAATCCGCACGTGGAGCCGCAGGCGCTGGCGCGTGGGTTGGCCGAGGATTCGATCATCGGCGTGCGTTTCACCGATGGCCGGCCCGCGATCTCGGTGTTCGACAACGGTGCGCCGGGTGTGCAGGCGCTGATCGCATTGATGAAGCAGTACCCGGGCGAGGACGTGTGGTTCACTTCCGGCAGCGACGACGGCAGCAAGGCGGTCGCGCTGGTCGAGGCCGACGTCGATCCGGGCACGTTCTTTCTCTATGACCGCGCGTCGAACAAGTTCACGCCGCTGCTGCAGCGCGCGTCGTGGATCGACCCGGAAAAACTGGGACGCGCCGAGCCCTTCACCTTCAAGACCCGCGACGGTCTGACCGAACAGGGCTACGTGACGTATCCGCCCGGCAAGGACGATGCCAGGCACCTGCCGATGGTGGTGTACGTGCACGGCGGACCGTACGGCATCCGCGACTGGTGGGAATACGACCCGTACGTGCAGGCGATGGCGATCCGCGGCTACGCAGTGCTGCAGGTGAACTACCGAGGCTCCGGTGGTTACGGATTCGACTTCGAAAAGGCCGGCTGGCGGCAATGGGGCGGCGAGATGCAGGACGACGTCACCGATGCCACGCGCTGGGCGGTTGCGCAGGGCATCGCCGATCCCGGCCGGATCTGCATCTACGGCGGCAGTTATGGCGGCTATGCAGCGCTGGAGGGCGCGGTCAAGGAACCCGACCTCTACAAATGCGCAATCGGTTACGTCGGCGTGTACGACCTGCGCCTGATGGACACGCGCGGCGACATTCCGCAAAACATTTACGGCAAGGATTACCTGAAGCGCGTGCTGGGCACCGACATGGACGTGCTGGCGCAGCATTCGCCGATCTATCAATTGGACAACCTGAAGGCCAAGGTGATGCTGATCGTGGGCGGCCGCGACACCCGCGTGCCGCCGGTGCAGGGCATGGACATGCACATCGCGCTGCTGAAGCGCAGGATCGCGCACGAGTGGCTGTACAAGCCCGACGAATGGCACGGCTTCTACAACCAGGACAACATCGCCGAACTGTTCCGGAAGGTCGATGCGTTTCTGGATGCCAACATCGGCCCGGCCGCGGTTTCGATGACGGGCTCGTCGTCCGCGCCAGCGACCGGCAAGTAGCTGCCGGCGACACACGCTGCGCTTTTGAATCCCTCTCCCGAGGGAAGAGGGCTCCATGCGTCGCTTGCGCGCAGTTCCTCCGCGCCGTACCGTGGCGCCCTTGACCAGCCTGTCGGGGAATCGCCATGAACGTTCGGCTTGCCGCTTGCGCCTTCGCGCTGTTTCTTGCCACGGGGGCCGCCACCGCGGCCACGCATCCCTTCGACGCGCACGATCTGGCGATGATGGACCGGGTATCCGATCCGCACCTGTCGCCGGACGGCGAATGGGTGGCCTTCAGCGTGCGCAGCACCGACTGGAAGGACAACAAGGGCGTCAACAGCGTTTGGCTGCTCGATCTTTCGAAGAAGGCCGCCGGACCACGCCGCGTCACCGATCCGGAATTGAATGCCAACAGCCCGGCGTTCTCGCCGGACGGCAAGACGGTGTATTTCCTCGCGACCGAAAAGGATTCGACGCAACTGTGGTCGGCGCCGGTCGCGGGCGGTGCGCCGGTGCAGGTGACGCACCTGCCGCTGGACATCGACAACTACAGGATTTCGCCCGACGGCAAGTCGCTGCTGTTCTCGGCGCAGATGTTCGAGGATTGCGCGACGCCGGCATGCACGCGCGCGAGACTCGATGCGCAGAAGAAAATCAAGGCCACCGGCCGGCTGTACCACCGCCTGTTCGTCCGGCACTGGGATGTCTGGTCCGATCACCGGCGCGGCCAGTTGTTCACGATGCCGCTGGACGGTTCTTCCGGGCCGATCCTGTTGACCAAGGGCATCGACGGCGACGTGCCCAGCAAGCCGGATGGCAGCAACGCCGAATACGCGTTCTCGCCGGACGGCAAGACCGTGTACTTCGACGTGCGGATCGCGGGCAAGACCGAGCCGTGGTCCACCAACTTCGACGTGTATTCGGTGCCGGCCGACGGTTCGGCCGCGCCGAGAAACCTGACCGTCTCGAACCTCGCGTGGGATGCGTATCCGCTGCCCTCGCGCGATGGCAGGACGCTGTACTACCTCGCGCAGAAGGTGCCGGGGTTCGAGTCCGACCGCTTCGGGATCATGGCGCTGGATCTCGCGACCGGCAAGACACGTGAAATCGATCCGGACTGGGACCGTTCCGCGACGCCGATGGAACTCTCCGCCGACGGCAAGACGCTGTACACCACGGTCGCCGATGAGGGCAACGTCGCGCTGTATGCGATCGACGTCGCCAGCGGCAGGCCTGCGAAGTTGCTGAGCGACGGCAGCGTGATGGGCTTCGACGTGACGGGTGACCGCATCGTCGCCGCACGCCAGGATTTCACGCATCCGACCGATCTGCACACGCTGAACGCACAAGGCAAGGCTCTCGCCCAGGTCACGCATTTCAACGCGGCGCGGCTCAAGGACATCGAGTTTTCCAGGGCGCAGTGGTTTGCGTTCAAGGGCTGGAACGGCGACATCGTGCACGGTTACGTGATGCCGCCGGTGGGCGCCAAACCGGGCCGGAAATATCCCGTCGCGTTCCTGGTCCACGGCGGCCCGCAGGGCGCCTGGCCCGACGAGTTCCATTACCGCTGGAATCCCGAGGTGTATGCCGGCGCCGGCTTCGCGGTGGTCGCGGTCAACTTCCACGGCTCGGTCGGCTACGGTCAGGCCTTCACCAATGCGATCTCCGAGCACTGGGGCGACCGTCCGCTGGAGGATTTGCAGAAGGGCTGGGCCGCGGCGCTGGAACGGTTTTCCTTCCTCGACGGCCACGCTGCCTGCGCGCTGGGCGCGAGCTACGGCGGCTACATGATCTACTGGATGGCCGGCGTGTGGAACCAGCCGTGGAAATGCATGGTCGATCACGACGGCGTGTTCGACGCGCGAATGATGTACTACGCCACCGACGAGCTGTGGTTCGAGGAGCACGAGAACGGCGGCACGCAGTTCGATCATCCGGAGAACTACGAGAAGTTCAACCCGCTCGACCACGTCAGGGACTGGCGCGTGCCGATGCTGGTGATCCATTCCGACCACGATTACAGGATTCCGCTGTCGCAGGGACTGGGCGCGTTCACCGCGCTGCAGCGGCGCGGCATCCCCAGCGAGTTCCTGAACTTCCCGGACGAAAGCCACCTCGTGCTGAAGCCGCAGAACAGCGTGCAGTGGCACGACACCGTGATCGGGTGGCTGAAAAAGTGGACGGCTGGGGCCCCCGACAAGTGAGAGCAGATTCCGGGTTCCGCCGCGATGAGGCCGCGGCGGCCACGAAATGACGAGTTTCAGGAATGTGCGGCGTCTGGAATGGCGGGTAAATTTTGTTGTCATTCCGGGGCCGGCCGAAGGCCGGAACCCGGAATCTGCTTTCTGCAAGCCGCGGAACAACGAGCGTGCTACACCGCGTTGCGCAGCGACGACGTTGCGTGAGCGAATTGCGGAAAGCGCGCGAGGATCGCGCTGCGGATGCCATCGGCATCCAATCCAGCTTCGGCCAGCAATTCTTCCCGGCTTCCGTGTCCCAGAAATGCATCGGGAAGGCCGAGGTGCAGGATCGGAATCTCGATGCCGTCTTTCGAAAGCGACTCCGCGACGGCGGAACCCGCGCCGCCGGCGATCGCGTTGTCTTCCAGCGTCACCAGTGCGTCGTGGGTGCGCGCGATGTCCCGCACCAGCATCGCATCCAGCGGCTTGACGAAGCGCATGTTGACCACGGTCGCGCCGAGTTCCGTGCCCACCTTTTCCGCGGGCGCGACGGTGCAGCCGAACGCCAGCAACGCCAGGCCCGAACCGTGACGGCGCACCTGCGCCTTGCCCACCGGCAGTCCGGTCAGCGCGGGATCGATCATGGCGCCGGGACCACCGCCACGCGGATAGCGGATCGCGGCGGGACCCTGGTGGCGGAAACCGGTGGTCAGCATCTGCCGGCATTCGTTCTCGTCGGCGGGCGCCATCACGAGCATGTTGGGAATGCAGCGCAGGTACGAGAGATCGAAACTGCCCGCGTGCGTGGGGCCGTCGGGACCGACCACGCCGGCGCGGTCGATCGCGAAGGTGACGTCGAGGTTCTGCAGCGCGACGTCGTGGATCAACTGGTCGTAGGCGCGCTGCAGGAACGTGGAGGAGATCGCCACCACCGGCTTCGCGCCTTCGCAGGCCAGCCCCGCCGCCAGCGTGACCGCGTGCTGCTCGGCGATCGCGACATCGAAATAGCGGTCCGGAAATGCCTGCGAGAAACGCACCAGTCCGGAACCCTCGCGCATCGCCGGCGTGATGCCGCAGAGACGCGGATCCGCGGCGGCCATGTCGCACAGCCAGTCGGCGAACACGTCGGTGTAGGTCGGTTTCTTCGCATCGGGCTTGTGCGCCACGCCCTGGCCGGGATCGAACGGGCCCACCGCGTGGTATTCGATCTGCGCGTGCTCGGCCGGGGCGTAGCCCTTGCCCTTGACGGTGACGACGTGCAGCAGTTGCGGACCGCGCCTGTCTCGCGACGCACGCAACGCCGACAGCAGTTGCGGCAAGTCGTGACCGTCCACCGGACCCGAATAGGCAAAACCCCATTCCTCGAACAGTGCTTCGGGATGCGGCCCCGCCTTGCCTGCCTCGCCCGCACGCAGGCGCGCGAGGGTGCGGTCCAGTCCGCCCACGTTCTCGCTGATCGACATGCCGTTGTCGTTGAGGATCACCAGGAGGTCGAGTCCGGCGCCGCCGGCGTGGTTCAGCGCCTCGAACGCCATGCCCGCGGTCATCGCGCCGTCGCCGATCACCGCGACCACCTTGCGCGGATCGCCCTTGCGCCGCGCGGCGATCGCCATGCCCAGCGCGGCGGAAATGGACGTCGAGGAATGTCCCACGCCGAAGGCGTCGTACCCGCTCTCCTCGCGGCTGGGAAACGGCGCCAGCCCGTCCTTCTTCTTGATGGTGGTGATCCGGTCGCGCCGGCCGGTCAGGATCTTGTGCGGATAACTCTGGTGGCCCACGTCCCACACGATCCGGTCTTCCGGCGTGTCGAACAGGTAATGCAGCGCGACCGTCAGCTCGACCACGCCCAGTCCCGCGCCGAAATGGCCGCCCACGCTGGCGACCGATTCGATCAGGTATTCGCGCAGTTCCTTCGCCACCTGCGGCAGTTCACGCTCGGGAACGCGCTTCAAGTCCGCCGGTGAATCGATGCGGGCGAGGCGGGGATAGCGGACGGGGTCGATCATCCGGCTATTGTTCGCCGCGCGGCGACGCGCCGCAAGCGTGGTTTCACGACACCGACGCGCGGTCGTTGCGCGATCCATTCACCGCGCCGAAGCGCCGCTTCAGGGTCTGCCGGATCCGGATGTTGCGTGCCGCGTCGCGCGCCTCGTGCAGCCGCCGCGCGTGTGCCGACAGCAGGTCGCCGCGGGTCAGGATCCCGACCATCCGCGTGGCGTCATCGCGCGCCACCACGATCAGCCGTCCGACGTTCTCGGCCACCATGTGATCGGCCGCCTCGCGCAGCGAATGATCCTCGCGCACCACGATCGGTCCGCGCTTCAGCATCTCGCCGATCCGCTTCAGTCCCGGCTGGTCGGGATCAAGCAGGTCGCGGCGGGTGATCACGCCGCGCACCCGGCCGTTGTCGTCGATCACCGGATAGCCCTGGTGCTGCGCCTCGGCGCGGCCGGAGTTCAGCCATGCGCGCACCTCGCCCAGTTCGTCGGACGTCTTCAGCGTCTGCACGTCGCGGGTGCAGGCCTGTCCCACTGCAATCTGGTCGAGAAAATCCGCCGCGTATTCGGATGGCACGCGCACGCCACGGCGCGCGATCTTCTCGGTCATGATGGTGTTGCGCATCATCAGCGCCGAAATCAGGTAGGCCGCGGTGCAGCCGCCCAGCAGCGGCAGCAGACCCAGCGGCTGGCGGGTGGTCTCGAACGCGAACACGATCGAGGTCAGCAGCGCGCGCGAGGCGCCGGCGAAGATCGCGGCCATCCCGACCAGCGCGGCGATGCGCGGGTCGATGCCCAAGACGGGCGCGAAGTGCACCGCGGCGAAACCCAGCAGCGCGCCGAACGCGCCGCCGATCGTGAACAGCGGCGCCAGCGTGCCGCCCGAGGTGCCGCTGCCCAGCGCGATCACCCACGACAGGAACTTCAGCAGGCACAGGCCCAGCAGCACCCTGACGCCGAAGTGGCCGGACACCATCGCCTCGATGTTGTCGTAGCCCACGCCCAGCGTGTGCGGCGCGATCCAGCCGATCAGGCCGACCGCAAGGCCGCCGATCGCCGGCCACCACATCCAGTGCACCGGCAGTTTCTCGAACGCATCCTCGACGCCGTACACCACCCGCGTCACGCCCACGCTGACCAGGCCCACCAGCGCGCCCAGCGCGATGTAGCTGGCCAGTGCCGCACCACTCGGTTCGCTCAACGCAGGCATCGCGAACACCGCGGCCGAACCGTGACTCGCGTAACGGATGCCGGTGGCGGTGACGGTGGCCAGCGCGACCGGGATCAGCGAGCGCGGACGCAGTTCGAACAGCAGCAGCTCCACCGCCAGGATCACCGCCGACACCGGCGAGCCGAACACCGCGGCCATGCCCGCGGCCGCGCCGGCCGCCAGCAGCACCTTGCGTTCCTCGGCGGTGACGCGCAGCAGTTGTCCCAGGAACGAGCCCAGCGCGCCGCCGGTGGCGATGATCGGGCCCTCGGCGCCGAACGGGCCGCCGGTGCCGATCGCGATCGCGGACGACACCGGTTTCAGGAAGGTGATGCGCGGCGCGATCCGCGATTCGTTCAGCAGCACCTGTTCCATCGCTTCCGGAATGCCGTGGCCGCGGATCGCCGACGAACCCCAGCGCGCCATCGCGCCCACGATCACGCCCCCGATCACCGGAATCGCGATCACCCACGGACCCAGATGGTTGTCCGCGGGCGAGGAGAACGCGGCCGACCAGCGCCCGTAGAAGGCGAGATTGGTGACCAGTCCGATCAGCGCGATCAGAATCTGCGCGATGTATGCGGTGCCGATCGCGATCAACACCGCCAGCGCGCTGACCAGCAGCACGCGCCGGGTGACCAGCGTCGAACGGCGGGGCATGCTGGCCGCGTCCAGCGCCACGCCCAGCGAAGGCGCGATCGGCAGCGCATCGGTGGAACCTTCGGTGCGGACGCTCTCGTGGTCGGGCAGGCGGGGTTGCGGATCGTTCAAGGGTGTTCCCGTGGGCAGACGCCGCGAGGGTCCCGCGGCAAAAGCGGGAGATTTTACAGGCCGCCACGGCGCAACCGAAGAGGGGAAACCGCGACGACAAGGAAACGGCAGACCCCTTCGTGATCCCGGAGCCGCCGTGGACGAAATGCGCGGCAGAACCCGAATCTGCTTCGCACCAAACACGTCTGCGCGCGATGACTGCCGTCCATGGCCAAGCGCGCCGTGGTTTCGTTCGCGATGAAACCGCGAACGGCGCCGGAATGACGACCGCTCTTATGCTTCCCCAGTCCCGAGTCCCGGGTCCCGTTCTAGCTGGGCCGCCGGTTCTTCGGCAGGTGGTGCATCAGGAACTCCATCTGGTCCGCCAGGATGTTGCGGTTGGACAGGATCAGGTGTTCCACCCAGCTCGGCTTGTACGGCACCGCCAGCAGGCGCATCCCGGCCTGCTGCGGCGTGCGTCCGCCCTTGTGGATGTTGCAGGCCAGACAGGCGCTGACCACGTTCTCCCACGCATCGCGTCCGCCGCGCGACAGCGGCAGCACGTGATCGCGGGTCAGCTCGCCGCGCGTGCAATGCCGGCCGCAGTACAGGCACAGGTAACGGTCGCGCGCGAACAACGCGCCGTTGGTCAGTGCGGGCGAAGGATCGATCGCGGTGCTGCGGCAATGACCGCGGCTGGCGACGATCGGATGCAGCAGCAGGGTGCTCTGTTCGCCGGTGAGGCGGCTATGGCCGCCATGGACAGTCAGGCACGGCTCGCCCAGCGTCCAGGCCACCGCTTCGCGCACGTACAGGCATGCCGCGTCCTGCCAACTGATCCAGTCCAGGATCCGGCCGCCCGCATCCAGCGACAGCACGCGCGTGCTGTGCAGATCGGCCACGGCGCCCCGGAGGTGATCGGTGTCGCTGGCTGTGTGCGAGTCCATGATCCGTGCAGCATAGAACAAATCGCCGAACAGGCGTTAGCGGCGGGTTCCTTGCAGGGGCTTGGCCATTCGCAGCAATTCGACGGTAAAACCGGCGCGCTCGTACAGCGCGCGGGCGCGCGCGTTGCCGGGGAACACCGCGAGCGTCAGCAGCTTGCAGCGGTTGGCCTTGGCCCACTTTTGTGCGTGGTCGAGCAGGGCGCGGCCGATGCCTCGCCCGTCGTGCCCGTTCGCGACCACCAGGTCGGAGATGTGGCAGGCACGCACGCCGGAAAAGAAATCACGCTGCACCTGCAGGCGCAGGAAACCGGTCCGCGCGCCGCGCGGGCCTTCGGCAATGAAGAAGCAGTCGTCGGCCGACGGATTGCGCAAGCCGCGCGCGACGTCCGCGCGTATCGCGGCGGTGCACGCGCACTTGTGGCGGCCCTTCGGCAGTTCGAAGGCAACGAGCCGCGGCACCAGCGACAGGACGAATGCGTTGTCGTCCGCGGTGGCGGGGCGGATGTGTATCTTCGTTTCCTGAGGAGCGGTCACTGCGATTCGATTCCGGGGTGCCCTGCCGGGTCAGTCAGGACATTCAGCCGAGTTCGGCGATGGTCTCCATTTTCTCGTCATTCCGGGGCTGCCCGCGCTTTATGCGGGCAGAACCCGGAATCTGCTTTCGCAAGAGCGTGTCTGCGCGCGATAGCTGCCTTCCGTGGCCAAGAGTTCCGTGGTTCCGGTCGCGATGAATCCGCGCCCGGCCCCGGAATGACGAGATACGAAATGACGCGTTTCGAATGGTGGATGGCGGGGCGTACAGGCAAATCAGCCGAACAACGCATCCGGCAGCGCGAACACGCTGTCGCCCCCCGCCTGCATCGCGGCGAGGTGGGTGCGGGTGCGCGGCAGGATGCGGTCGAAGTAGAAGCGCGCGGTCAGGCGCTTGGCCTGCTTGAAACCTTCGGGGTGCGGCGAGGCTTCCGCCGCGGCCACGCTGCGCGCCCATGCGTAGGCGAGCGCGACGTAGCCCGAATACATCAGGTAATCGAACGCCGCGGCGCCCACCTCGTCGGCGTTCGAAACCGCGCGCATCCCGATCGCCTGCGTGGCGTCGCCCCATTCCTTCGCGAGCGCGGAAAGCTTCGAGATGAATCCTTTCAATGATTCGTTTTCGACGTGCCGCGCGCAGAAGGCGCCGAGGCGTTCGAGGAACAACTGCAGGCCCTCGCCGCGCTGCTGCATGATCTTGCGGCCCAGCAGGTCCAGCGCCTGGATTTGGGTGGTGCCCTCGTAGATCGTGGTGATGCGGGCGTCGCGCAGGTACTGCTCCATGCCCTGTTCGGCGATGTAGCCGTGGCCGCCGTACACCTGCAGCGCGAGGCTGGTGCACTCGTTGGCGTTCTCGGTCAGCATGGCCTTGATGATGGGCGTGAGGAAAGACACCAGCGCCTCGGCGCGTTTCACTTCCTCGGCATCTTGCGAGCGGTGCTGGATGTCCACCAGCGTCGCCGCATACAGGCCCAGCGCGCGTCCGCCTTCGATCAGCACCTTCTGCGTCAGCAGCATCCGGCGCACGTCGCCGTGCACGATCAAGGGATCGGCCGGCTTGTCCGGAAACTTCGCGCCCGACAGCGCGCGCATCTGCAGGCGCTCGCGCGCGTACGAGAGCGCGTTCTGGTACGCGCGTTCGCTCAACGCCAATCCCTGCAAGCCGACTGCCAGCCGCGCGGTGTTCATCATCGTGAACATCGCATTCAGGCCGCGGTTCGGTTCGCCGATCAGCCAGCCCTGCGCGCCGTCGAAATTCATCACGCAGGTGGCGGAGCCTTTCAGGCCCATCTTGTGCTCGATCGCGCCGCAGCGTACGGCGTTGCGTTCGCCTTGCCTGCCGTCCTTGCCGACCTTGAATTTCGGCACGATGAACAGCGAAATGCCCTTGACGCCTTTCGGCGCATCCGGCAACCGCGCCAGCACCAGATGCACGATATTGCCGGTGAAGTCGTGCTCGCCCGCGGTGATGAAGATCTTGGTGCCGCTGATGGCGTGGCTGCCGTCCTCGTTCGGCTCCGCGCGTGTCTTCAGCAACCCGAGGTCGGAGCCGCAATGCGGCTCGGTCAGGCACATCGTGCCGGTCCACTCGCCCGAGACGATGCGTTTCAGGAACGCCTCTTTCTGCCAGTCCTCGCCGTGCACGCGCAGCGCTTCGGTCGCGCCGTGCGAGAGCAGCGGGTAGGTACCCCACGCGAGGTTGGCCGAATCGATCATCTCCTTGACCGGCGCGCCGACGGTTTCCGGAAGGCCCTGTCCGCCGAAGGCTTCCGGCGCGGTCAGCCCGGCCCAGCCGGCTTCGACGTACTGGTCGTAGGCGTGCTTGAAGCCTTCCGGCGTTTTCACCTCGCCGCTGGACTTGTCGAACGTGCAGCCCTGCCGGTCGCCGGTTTCGTTCAAGGGCGCCAGCACGGTCTGCGAGAACTTCGCGGCTTCGTCCAGCACGGCGTCGATGGTGTCGCGGGTCAGTCCCTCGCAGCCGGGCAGCTTCGCGAACAGCTTTTCGACATCCAGCAGGTCGTACAGGCAGAAGCGGATGTCGGCGAGCGGGGCGGTGTAGTGGGTGGTCATTGGGTTCCGTGTCAACGATTGTGATGAAGCGTGGCGATTGATCCACGGCGCCGGTCTTCCTGTTTCGTCATTCCGGTTCCATCGCCATCGGCGATGGAACCGGGAATCCAGCGCCTGACCGAACCAGAGCCGAGACGCTGGATTCCGGGTTCCGCCCGCAAACACCGCGGGCGGCCCCGGAATGACAACCAAATACATGTTTGCCTGCGACACGTGGCGGTGCATTCACTACCGCCAGACGTTGGACACCCCCGGCACCGGCGAAAGGTAGCCCTTGCCGTCCAGCTTGAATGGCTGCGCGCTGCCGTTGGTGCCCTTGCCCACCGACAGCGTACCCTTCAGCTCGTATGCGACCGCATTGCCTTTCGCGCCGGCCAGCACGGCGCTGCCGGCCGGATCGGGCTTGAACACCGCGGTGGCGATGTCGGCGTCCATCGCGGGAATGTCGAGCGCGGGCGAAATCGCGACGTGGCCCGCGGGTTTGCCGTTCAGGCTCAGCTCCGCGTCGATCGCGTACACGTGCATGCCGGTGTCGTAGCTGTAGTTCTGGAAGCGCACCACCGCGGCCCAGGTGCCGTCGCTGTTGACGGTGAGCTGCTGGATGCCGGCAGTGGGCGGTTGCAGCCGGGTGCCCAGGCTGGCGCAGGCGGCCAGCGCGACCACGAGGACCATCAGCGCCACGCCAGCAGATGCGCGCGCGCGGAGGCGAAGGGACTTGGCGATCATCGGCCGGCTCCTCGGAACGGCGGATCGGAACGGAACCGATACTCTAGCGCGCGGCGCGCAGGTTGGGCGCAACCGGCGGCCCGAACGGTGCCGCCGGCAGGGCGCGGAAGGCTTCGATGCCGTGCAGCGCGGCAAGGCGGCCGTCGTCGATCACCGCCACCGCGTCGGCCAGCGCGGCCACCTCGTCGTGCTGATGGCTGACCAGGATCGTGATCAGCGAGAGTTCGCGCTTCAGGCCGCGCAGGTGGTCCAGCACCTCCGCGCGCGCCTCGCGGTGCAGGTTGGTCAGGGGTTCGTCCAGCAGCAGCGCACGGGGTTCGCGCAGCAGCGCGCGCCCGATCGCGACGCGGCGGATCTGGCCGCCCGACAACTGCGCCGGTTTGCGCTTCAGGAGGCCGGCCAGTCCCAGCAGTTGCACCGCCGCATCGAAACGGTCGGGCTGGTGCCGGTGCGGCATGCCGTAGCGCAGGTTGTCGCGCACGCTCATGTGCGGAAACAGCCGCGCGTCCTGGAACACCACGCCCAGTCCGCGTTGCGCGACCGCCACGTCGATGCGCGCACGGCTGTCGAACAGCGCCTGCCCGTCGAAGGCGATCCGTCCGCACTGCGGGTGCAGCAGTCCCGCGATCGCGAGCAGGGTGGTGGTCTTGCCGCAGCCGGACGGCCCGAACAGCGCCAGCGTCCGCGCCGGCGAGACTAGGTCGAGTTCCAGCGAGAACTCGCCGCGCTGCAGCGCGAGATCCAGCTCGATCATGCCTCGGCCTCCTGATGCGTACCGCCGTGCAGCAGCATCAGCGCGGCGATCACGCCGGCCAGCAGGGCCACGACCACCGCGACCAGCGTCAGGCGCAGCGCACCGCCTTCGCCGCCGGGCGTGGAGATCAATTCGTACAGCGCGATCGGCAGCGTGCGGGTCTGGCCGGGGATCGACGACACGAAGGTGATGGTCGCGCCGAACTCGCCGAACGCACGTGCGAATGCCAGGGCCAGCCCCGCGACCAGGCCGCGCAACGAAAGCGGCAGGGTGATGCCGAAGAAGATCCGCCACGGGCCGGCGCCCAGCGTCGCGGCGGCCTGCTCCAGCTTGCGATCGACGGATTCGAACGCGTTGCGCAATGCCACCACCAGCAGCGGAAACGCCATCACCGCGGCGGCCAGCGCGGCGCCGGTCCAGCGGAACGCGATGCCCAGGCCCGCCGCATCCAGCAGGCGGCCGATCGGGCCGTGGTGGCCGAACACGATGAGCAGCACGTAGCCGGTCACCACCGGCGGCAGGATCAGCGGCAGCAGCAGCAGCCCTTCGCACAGCGGCTTGCCGGGAAAACGCCGCCGCGCCAGCAGCCAGGCGCAGCCGACCGCGACCGGCAGCGATGCGAACACCCCGACCAGCGAGACCTTCAGGCTCAAGGCCAGCGCGACCGCTTCGGCGTGGGTCAGTGGATTCATGCGGTGGCGGGACGATTGAAGAGCGGTTTATCCGCCAATGAACGCGAAGAGAACAACGGCGCCTGGAGCAAAATCATGTGTGATTCGCGCCATGTGTCAGCCCATGTCATTTATCTCGTCATTCCGGGGCGCCTGCGGCTTCATCGCAGGCGAACCCGGAATCCATGTTTCCGTCTGACAAAGATCAAGATAGATGGACTCAGCGCGTCGCGCAGCTCGCCCTTCGGGCATCGGCTTCGCCGATGTTCGCTCTGGCATCCTGCCCCCGCAGTCGGGTTCTGCCCGCAAGCAGCGCGGGCGGCCCCGGAATGACAACATTCTTTGCCGACATGCGACGCCAACCGGGAAATCATTTGCGTCCATTGGCGGACGGGGTTGCCTTTGATTCCGGCGCCGACAGCACGCTGAATCCCCAGTGGCGGAAGATCGCATCGGCACGTGGCGACCGCAACGCTGCAAGCAGCGCGCGCGTGAGGGCGTTGTCATGGCCTTTCACGATCGCGGCCGGATACACGATCGGATCGTGCGTGCCGGCCGGAAAGGTCGCCAGCACGCGCACGCGCGGCTCGGACACCGCATCGGAGCGGTACACGATCCCGAGCGGACACTGCCCCAGCACCACCAGGTTCAGCGCCGCGCGCACGTCGCGGGCCATCGCCATGCGCGGCTGCAGTGCGTTCCACATCCCGAGCTTGAGCAGCGCCTGCTTGGCGTAGATGCCGGCCGGCACGGAATCGGGCAGCGCGATCGCAAGGCGTCCGTCGCTGCCCAGCGCCCTCAGCAGGGGCGCCGCGCCGTGGTCGAGATCGGCATGCACCGTGGAATCCGCCGGCGCGATCAGCACCAGCGCGTTGCCCAGCAGGTCGCGGCGCGTGGTCACCACGACCGCTTCGTGCAGCACGGCGTCGTCCATCCAGTCCTCGTCGGCGGAAATGAAGAGGTCGGCGGGCGCGCCCTCCTCGATCTGCCGCGCCAGCGCCGACGACGCCGCGTACACCAGGCGCGGCGCGGGCGTGCCGAGCGCGCCTTCGGCGGCGAGCTGGTCCAGCGCGGGTTTCAGGCTGGCGGCGGCGAAGATCGTGGGCGGTGCGGGCTGCGCCGCGAGCGGCACGGCACAGGCGAGCAGCAGCATCCAGCGGCGCATCGGCATTCCTCGGGAGGTCAAGGCCCCGGATTCTAGGGAAGCTCCGGTTTGTCAGGGCTCAACGCCCGAAGCGCGCCGTCAGCGAGGCCTGCGCCAGCGCATGCTTCCTGATCGCGGCCAGCGCGGTTTCCGGACTGGCGTCGCCGGACACGCCCAGCTCCGGCACGTCCAGCGCATACACGGTGAACACATAGCGGTGCGGCTTGCCCGGCGGCGGACAGGGACCGGAATAGCCGACCTCGCCGAAACCGTTGCGCAATTGCACGGTGTCGCCCGGCGCGTTGCCGCTGTGCGGCGCACCGGCGCCGGCGTTCAGTCCGTGCGCGCCGACCGCGATGTCGAACGCGATCCAGTGCCAGAAACCGCCGCCCGGCGCGTCGGGATCGAACACCGTCACCGCAAAACTTCTGGTGCCCGCCGGCGGATCGTGCCAGCGCAGTTGCGGCGAGACGTTCTGTCCGCCGCAGCGGGTATAGACGTGCGCCATCGCGATCGGCGCGTTGGCGGAAAGCTGCGGACTGTCCAGGGTGAAACGCTGTGCGGCGAACGCGCCCGGACCCATCGCGCACAGGCACAACCAGAGCATCGCGTGTTTCATGGACGTTTCCTCTGTGCAGCGGTGCGGCAACGGGGCATCATAGGCGTTTGCCCGTGAAAGATACGCAATGATCCGACGCCTGATCGTCCGCCGCTCGCCCATCCACGGCAACGGCGTGTATGCCGCCGTGGACATCCCCGCCCGTACCGCGCTGATCCAGTACAAGGGCCGCCTGCTGACCCACGCGCAGGCCGACCGGCTCTACGGCGACGGTGCCGACACCGGGCACACCTTCCTGTTCACGCTGAACGACAAGTACATCGTGGACGCCAACGTGGGCGGCAACAGCGCACGCTGGATCAATCACTCCTGCTCGCCCAACTGCGAGGCATGGATCGAGGAGGTGGACGGAGGCCTTCACGACAAGGTGATGATCGGCACCAAACGCGCGATCAAGGCCGGCGAGGAGCTCACCTACGACTACGGCATCACGCTGGACGTGCCGCACACCGCGAAGATGAAGAGGATCTGGGCCTGCCACTGCGGCGCGAAGCGCTGCACCGGCACGATGCTGAAGCCCAAGCGCGGCAGGAAATAGGTTGTTGCGAAGCGCGACGGCGCGTGTTCGCGCCGCCGGGCGCAGGATCGATCGGGAAGCGTTTTCTTCTTGTACCGGGTCGATCAACGCGAGGGCTTGCGGAACAGCAGCATGAAGCGGTCGGTGTGGCCCAGCGCCGGCGGCTTGTACGAAATCGCGTCGCGCCCGTCGGCGGGATTGCGCAGCGCGTCGCTCGCTTTCACGAACCGCAGGCCGTGGCGCTCGAAATCCTTGCGTGCATAGGCCTCGTCGATGCGGTGCAGGGTGCCGGCATCCCTGTTGCCGGTGCCGGGTTTGGCCGAGTGGTCCACCAGCAGCAACACGCCGCCCGGCTTCAGCGCCGCGACCAGCTGGTCGAGCACCACGGGCACATCCACCTTCGGCCAGCCATCCTGCGGCGAGACCCAATAGAGGTCGTGATAGACCTTGACCATCACGATCGCGTCGAACGAGTTCGGCGCAAGGCCGAGGTTTGCGAATTCGGCGATGCGGTGTTCGACGTTGGGCAGCCCGCCGATGCGCGACTTCCATTTGCCGCTGGCATAGGCGTCGTAGGCCTTGTTGTTCAACAGCAGCACGTGTCCTTTCGGGCCGACGACGTAGCTCAGCAGTTGGCTGTAGTAACCCTCGTAACCCAGGAAATCCAGCACGCGCATGCCCGGCCCGATGCCGGCGAAGCGCAGCACCGTGGCAGGCTTGTCGGTGACATCGCGCTGCAGGTCGGCAGCGGCACGGCCGGGGTGTGCGAGCGCGGTGTCATGGATGTCCGCGGCGGACACCGGCGCCGCGGCGAGCGCGGTGCCCAGGGTCAGGGCCAGGGTGGCACCGAACCGGAAAACGCGGGACGTCATGGCGATGCTCCGGGGACGCGCGCAAGGCGCGGGTTCGCGCATCCTGAAGCCGTGCCGGCGTGCACTCGAATGCCGGAAGTCACGCCGCCGCGCAATTCGTATTTTTCGTCACGCTGCCGGCCACAGCCACACGAAGACGACGCCGGTGATGATCGCGTAGATCACGCCATCGACCACGTACTTGACCGCGCTCTTCCACGGCACGCCCCACCAGATCGCGTCCTGGAAGTAGCCGAACGCGTAACCCATCGCCGCCGACAGCGCCATCACGCGGAAGACCTGGTGACGGTCCGCGCCGGGTGCCAGCGCGAGCACGCCGATCAGCGCGCAGCACACCGAAACCAGCAGGCAGAACACCAACCACTGCAGCAGCGACGCGCCCGGGTTCATCGAGCCGGGGCGGCGCAGGTTCACGATGCCGACCGGACCCTGCCTGAATTTCTCCTGCGTCGCCGGATCCTTCATCGCTTCCGGTTTGCAATGCGGAAACACGTACTGTCCGGGCGCCGTGCTGCCGGCGCGGATCGCGGCGCGTACCTCGTCCTCGTTGGCGAACGGCTTGTAGTCGGACGTGTGCCAGAAGCGCGGCAGCTTGTTGATGATGGCGCTGGCGATGAACACGAATACCGTGGAAAGCAGGAACGGCAGCCACAACGATGCGAGTGTCATCACGGTTCTCCTCGTGGGTGGTGCTGCGGGACGACGCGATCTCAATCTTCCTCGGGTCTGGGCTTGAACGCCTCGGTCAACTGCTTCTGGATCTGCGCCGGCACCGGATCGTAGTGCGACAGTTCGATCGCGTAGCGGCCCTGGCCGCCGGTGATCGCGCGCAGCTCGGTCTGGTAATCGACGACTTCGGCCAGCGGCACCTGCGCCTTGATCACCAGTTCGCCGCCGCGCAATGAATCGGTGCCGTTGATGCGCGCGCGTTTCGACGCCAGGCCGCCGGTGACGTCGCCCATGTACTGCTCGGGCACGCTGACGTCGAGGTTGACGATCGGTTCCAGCAGGATCGGCCTGGCCTTCGATACCGCATCGAGGAACGCCTTCTTGCCGGCGGTGACGAAGGCGACTTCCTTGGAATCGACCGGATGATATTTGCCGTCATACACGATCACGCGGACATCCTGCATGGGATAACCGGCGATCGCGCCGTGTTCCAGCACCTGCCGGACGCCCTTCTCGATCGCCGGGATGAACTGGTTCGGGATCACGCCGCCCTTGACCTCGTCCACGAATTCGAAGCCGGCGCCGCGCGGCAGCGGTTCCACGCGCAGGAACACCTCGCCGAACTGGCCGGCGCCGCCGGTCTGCTTCTTGTGGCGATGATGGCCATCGGCCTTGCCGCCGATGGTTTCGCGATAGGCGATCCGGGGCGGGCGCGTCTTCACTTCCACGCCGTAGCGGTCCTTCATCCGTTCCAGCACGAGTTTCAGGTGCAGGTCCGAAAGGCCGCGCACCACGGTCTCGTTCAATTCCTTGTTGTGCTCGACGCCGAGGCACGGGTCTTCCTCGGCCAGCCGCATCAGCGCGGTCGCGAGTTTCTGGTCCTGGCCCTTGTGCGCGGGTTCCACCGCCAGGCCGAACATCGAAAGCGGATACTGCAGCGGCTGCAGGCGGATCTCGTCCTCGTCGTGCGAGTCGTGCAGCACCGCGTCGAAATGGATTTCCTCCACCTTCGCCACGCCCGCGATGTCGCCCGGCACGGCCTGCTCGATCTCGTGGTGATCCTTGCCCTGCAGCCGGAACAGGTGTCCCACCTTGAACGGCTTCTTGCCGTCGTCGATGAAGAGTTGCGAATCCTTCCTGACCGATCCCTGCCACACCCGGAACACCGCCAGCTTGCCCACGAACGGATCGTTGACGATCTTGAACACGTCGGCGATCACGTGCGCCTTCGGATCGGGTTTCGCGACGATGGGCCTGGCATTCGCGCCGCTGCCCTTCACGAACGGCGGGGGATTGGCCTCGCCCGGATGCGGCAGCAGCTTGTGCGCGATCGCGAGCCACTCGGCGACGCCCGCACCGCTGCGCGCGGAGGTGAAGCAGACCGGCACCAGATGGCCCTCGCGCAGGCATTGCTCGAACGCGTCGTGCAGTTCCTCCGGTGCGAGCGCCGCCTCGCCGTCCTCGAGGTACTTGCCCATCACCCGCTCGTTGATCTCGACCACCTGGTCGATGATCCGCTGGTGCGCGCCGGCCACGGGACCGAGATCGCTTTCGCCCCGGGATGAGAAGAAGCAATCGACCACCTGCGTGCCGTGCCCGGCGGGAAGGTTGACCGGCAGGCACTCGTGCCCGAATTCCTCGCGCAGCGCCTCGACCAGCGCGGCGAGGTCCAGGCCTTCCATGTCGATCCGGTTGACCACCAGCATCCGCGCGAGCCGCCGTTCCTTCGCGTAGTGCATCATCCGGCGCGTGCCGTGTTCGATGCCGACGGCGGCGTTCACCACCACCGCGCAGGTTTCCACCGCGGCCAGCGCGGACAGCGTCTCGCCGCGGAAATCGGCGTAACCCGGGGTGTCGATCAGGTTGATGTGCGTGCTGCCGAAATCGACCGAGGCGATCGCGGAATGGATCGAGTGGCGGCGTTCCCTTTCCTGCGGATCGAAGTCCGACACGGTGTTGCCGCGCTCGATGGTGCCTGCCGTCTGGATCGCGCCGCCGGCATGCAGCAGGGCTTCGAACAAGGTGGTTTTGCCGGCGCCTGCGTGGCCCGCGAGGGCCACATTGCGGATGTCCTGCGTGGTGTGGGTGGTCATGGCGGCCTCTCCGATGGACGGCAGTCTGTCGAACATGCGCCGAACGCGGGGTGCGGTCAAGCGATGCCCCGGCTCGCGCGTCCCGCCGGCGGCCGCGGAACCGTTCCCGCTCCCGGAACTCGCCGCGGCGCACGCGGTCACAGGCTGACCTGCCGGGCGGGCCCAGTTCCGCCGCTGCCCGCCGCGCCAGCGGGCGCGTTCCCGGGCCGTGCTTCATCGATCGCCGGTTACACTGCCTCGCGCCTTTCGCGCGCACACCCCAGACCATGCCCCGTCGCCAGGAATCGGAACAGCCGCTGGAACCGCATGTCCTGCATCTCGAGGACATGCAAGGCCACGGCCACCTGGACCGCACCGGCATCGTCTACATGCACGAGGTCGGCTGGCGCAAGCCGCCGCCGGATCGCCGCCGCTTCTTCGCGGTGCTGCTGGGGGTGCTGGCGTTCCACGCCGGGCTGATCTGGCTGATGCGGATCGGCATGCGCCCGCAATACGAGGACTACGGCATTCCCTACAGCGGCCCGCTCAGCGTCACGCTGATCCAGCCGCAAACCGAGACCGCGCCGCCGCCGGAACTGAACCTGCCGCCGCCGACCGGGCGTGCGCCGCCGCCGCCCGTGCATCTGCACTACGAACCGCGCGCGCCCGGCAGCATCAGCGCCACGCTGGAAGGCGTGAAGAGCCCGCCGCTGCGCCTGTACAACGCGCAGGGCCAGATCAACGTTCCGCCCGCGGGGCGGGGCACCTTGGCGCCGCCGGCCTACCGCGCCCCCGCATTGAAGGGCTCGCGGATCTACAGCGGCAACTCGCCGGTGCCCTATCACGCCACGCAGTTCGACAAGGACTGGGCGCCCGACCACGAAAGCATCGGCGCCAGGGCGTTCCGCAGGGCGGTCGATGCCACCACCAGGGAGAAGACCGTCAAGCTGCCCGGCGGCATCAAGATCAAGTGCGTCGCCTCGCCGCTGGTGCTGCTGTTCGGCTGCGGTCCCGAAGCACCGCCGCCGCCGCCCAAGAACGACGACGACATCCGCCTGTCGATGCCGCCGGCGGAAACGCTCACCGGCAAGAAGGTCGTGCTGCCGGGATCGTCGTCGAGCATTGCACCACCGCCGGCGTCGTCCGGCAATGCGAAGCCCGCATCGTCGTCGAGCGTGGTGAAACCGGCTCACGCGAGCAGTGTGTCGCCTCCGCGCGGATCGGGCGCGTGAATCACGTCGATTCACGCATTCGTCACCGTCTTCGCCCTTCCTGATTTGCGGATAGACATCCATGTCTTTTTCCGCTCGCCTCCAAGGCGAGCGGGTGACTTTCTCTTGTGTGGCCAAGAGAAAGTCACCAAAGAGAAGGCCACCCCGCGGACACGTCCTGCGCACATCAATGTGCTCCGGATTCGCTCGCAGTCGGCGGGGGTCGCCGGAGGTGCATCCCTGCACCTTCGGCGAACTGGCCCACCTCCTGTGGGCCATCCTTCGGACTGATCCGTCGCCCGCTCGCCGTGTTCGAGGGGCCCCATTTGCGCGCATCCTGCGCGCATCGCACATCGAAACGAAGTTGCGCGATGTCGCGATGAGGCAGGCCAAGGATGGCCGTCATCGAACTACAGCCACCGCCTCCGGCGCCTATCCTTTTGGCCACTTTTGGGCAATGCCAAAAGTGGCCCGCTCGCGCTGGACGCGAGCGGAAAAAGATGTCGAACGGATGACGACGAGTGCGCTGCATCCGCGCGCTGCACCTACAGCAGCCGCATCAGTTCCGGCCAGACCGGCAGCGCGCGCACGCGCACGCCGCTGGCGGCGAAGATCGCGTTGACCAGCGCTGGCGCGGCGGAAGGAAAACCCATCGACCATGCGCCGGTCGGCGTGTCCTGCGAGGACACCAGGATGGTTTCCACCTCGTGCGGCATCTGCGCCATCGTCGCGAGCGGGTAATCGCGGAAACTCCGTTGCGCGATGCGCCCCTGTTTGACGGTAATGGCGGGACGCAGCGCGGTGGACAGCGCGTCCAGCGTGGCGCCCGTCAGCGCCGCGCGCGCACCCAGCGGATTGATCACGCGGCCGATGTCGGCCGCGCACACCGCGCGGTGGATGATCAGCTTGCGTCCTTCCACGGAAACTTCCAGCGCGTGGGCAACGTAGCCGCCGAAGGTGAAATGACAGGCCAGTCCGAAACCGTGTCCGTCGTCGTTGCCGAGGCGCCGGCTCCAGCCGATCGCGGCCGCCGCGAGTTGCAGCACGTTGGACATGCGGCCGGTGTCGAACACCGGGCCGCCGTGACCGCGGTACGGCAGCTTGCGCGGCTCGCCCAGCAGGGCGAGACGCAGTTTCAGCGGATCCTGCCTGAGTCCGTGCGCGATTTCATCCAGGAATCCCTGCGTCGCGAACGCGTTGACGCCGTGCGCGCTGCCGCGGTAGCTGCCGCGCGGCAGCGGCGAATCCAGCGCGAACCAGTCATAGACCAGGTTGTCGATCAGTCCCGCCGGCGGATCATCGGGATGCATTTCAGTGAGCCACCAGCGCGCGCGCGGTTCGCGCCCGGCCAGGCGCGAGGTGCTGGCGATGCGGTGGCTCCAGCCCGTGATCCGGCGCCGGCGGTCGGCGCAGGCAGACAGCCGGTGCAGCGAGAACGGCCGGTAGGTGTCGTTGGCAAATGCGTCGGCGCGCGTCCAGACCAGTTTGACCGGTTTCTTCGCCGCCTTGGCCAGCATCACCGCCTCGGCGACGTGGTCGTTTTCCAGAAAGCGGCCGAAGGCGCCGCCTGCGCGCGGCAGCCGCACCTCGATCCTGTCCGGCGCGAGGCCGGTCAGTCGTGCGACGGTGAGCAGCGTTTCGCGCGGGTTCTGCAGCGGCGCGACGATCACCGCGCGCGCGCTGTCCAGCCTGACCAGCGCGTTGGGCG
>JAJPHQ010000046.1 GCA_021325195.1 Gammaproteobacteria bacterium
CCGCTGATGCGCGCGCTGTTCATCGCCGAAGGCCCGTCGTTCCGGCACGGCGTCGTCGCTGCGCCCTTCCCCAACGTGGACGTGTACCCCCTGCTTGCACACATCCTCGGCATTGCGCCCGAGAAAAACGACGGGAGCTACACGCAGATCGAGATGATGCTGAAACCGGCCGACCGCTGAGCCACCGGCCGTGTACGCACGGTCCGCTCATCCAGCGGCATCACCGGTGACATAACCGGCGATCTCGATCAGGTTGCCGTCCGGGTCGCGGAAATACACCGACACGATCGGTCCGCGCGCGCCGGTGCGTGGCACCGGCCCTTCGAGAATCTCCACGGCGCACGCGCGCAGATGCGCAACCACCTCGTCCGGCGGCGTCGAAGTGACGAAGCACAGATCGGCGGAACCCGGCGTCGGCCGCGCGGCCCTGGGCTCGAATTCGTGATGGTGCCGGTGCAGGTTGATCTTCTGGTCGCCGAATGCAAGCGCCTTGCGCCCCGCGCCGAAGGTGACGGCACGCATGCCCATCACGCGCTCGTAGAACGCGCAGGCTGCATCGATGTCGGTCACGGTCAGCACCAGGTGATCCAGCGATTCGATTTTCACGGCATCGCAACCTTGCTCGTCGGCCTTTGGGCTGCGCATGATACCGGCCGATGCGCATGCACCGCACGAGCGAGATCGCGGTGCGCGCTCACTGCATCACGACGGGCTGGTCAGGGCGGGCAGCGCCAATGCGCGCGAATCCAGACATTGCCGTAGGGACCGCCCCAGTGCCCGGGCACCCACACGCAGCCCGGTCCGGGAGGCGGCGGACGCGGCGCTTCCACGACACAGCCGCCGATTCCCAGGCAGCCGACGGACAGCACGGCGAGCAGCATCAGCGTCACGAGGTTTCGTTTCATCGCGAATTTCCCGGATGGTTCGCGCCGATGCGCGCGTCAGTGATAACGCCAATGACCGCTGATCCAGATACGGCCCGACCAGTAGCCCGGCACCCACACCGCCGCGGGTGCGACGGCGACGTAGGCGGGGCGCGCAGGCACCACCACGCACCCGCCGGTGGCGAGACAGCCCGCCAGTGCCAGAACCGGCAGCAACCACGACATCACGCGTTTCATCGGCGTTCTCCGTCGATCTGACTTGCGCGAACAACGCGACGCGGCGCGCACTCGTTGACGCGACTCGCGTGATGCCTCAGGCGTGGTTCAGCCGCGCAGCAGGCGCCGCATGCTGGCGCTGGCGTAACGCTCGCCCGCCGCGGCATCGGGCGGGAAGGCCGCGTCGATGGCCGCGAGCTCTTTGTCGGTCAGCACCACGTCGAGCGCACCGATGTTCTCGTCGAGGTACTTGATGCGCTTGGTGCCGGGGATCGGCACGATGTGCTCGCCTTGCGCCAGCACCCAGGCCAGCGCAAGCTGCGAGGGCGTGCAGCCCTTGGCGTTCGCCAGCTCGCGCACCTTGTCCACCAGCGCGAGATTTTTCTTGAAGTTCTCGCCCTGGAAGCGTGGATTGTCGCGGCGGAAATCGTCGGACGCGAAATCATCCGGGCTCTTGATCGCGCCGGTCAGGACCCCGCGCCCCAGCGGCGAATACGGCACGAAACCGATGCCGAGTTTTTCGCACGTCTGCAGCACGCCGTCCTCGGGATCACGCGTCCACAGCGAATACTCGCTCTGCACGGCGGTGATCGGGTGCACCTTGTGCGCCCGCTCGATGGTCGCGGCCGAAGGCTCCGACAGGCCGATGAAACGCACCTTGCCCGCGCGCACCAGCTCCGCCATCGCGCCCACCGTCTCCTCGATCGGCGTGTCGGGATCGACGCGGTGCTGGTAGTAGAGATCGATGTGATCGACGCCCAGCCGCTTCAGGCTGGCATCGCACGCGGCGCGCAGGTATTCGGGACGGCCGTTGACGCCGCGCTTCTTCGGATCGTTCGGATCGCGCACGATCCCGAACTTGGTGGCGAGAAAGACTTCGTTTCGCCGATCCTTGATCGCCTTGCCCACCAGCACCTCGTTGGTGAACGGGCCATAGATGTCGGCGGTGTCGAGGAAGTTCAGGCCCGCATCGAGCGCGTGATGGATCACCTTGATCGATTCGGCGTCGTCGTGCGCGCCGTAAAACTCGCTCATGCCCATGCAGCCGAGGCCGATGGCGGATACCTGCGGGCTTCTGGAACCAAGGGTACGTGTTTGCATGCTGTTCTCCTGCAGTGTGAGGTCGAATGTTCGAAGGGAATGCACGCTCGCCGGTCCGGCAAGCCGTCATCCGATTGTCCTGCGCGCAACGGCAGGCAAGGCATCATCCGCGGGAAACCCCGGGACCTTGCCCAGCCATCCGGAGATTTCGGACAGCACGAACTGCGGCGCCTCCAGATTGGCGTGGTGGCCAGCGTCCGGCACGATCACCTTTTTCGCCAAGGGGAGACCGCTGGCAAGCTGTTCCGACAACTCGTGAACCTCGGGCTGATCCTCGCTGCCGACAAGCAGCAGGACGGGTACCTCGATTTCATCCAGACGCTCCAGCGCCGAGGGCTGCGGCGTGCGCTGATCCAGCGCGGCCCTTGTCCAGTAGCTGACCTTGCGGCGAAACAGGCGGCTGGTCATCGCTTCGACGCGACGGCGCGCCTTCGCATCCACCTGATCCGGGCGCCGCCGGGGGCCGTCGGTGAAGGCGCGCAGCGAGTGCCCGATCATCCCGTCCACGTCGAGGCCTCTCAGCGATTCCAGGAAGGCGTGCGCTTCCGGCGTGCGGTCGGCGAACCTGCCCCAATAGCCCGCGCCGATCAGGATCATCGCGTCGACACGGGACGGATGTGCCAGCGCGAAATCCAGCGCGGTGGCAGCACCGCCCGAGCAGGCCAGCAGCGTGGTGCGGCGTATGCCGCAGGCATCCAGCACGGCGACCAGATCCTGGTGATGCGCGTAGGCGCCGGGTTCGATCGTGGAGCGGCCGAAGCCGCGCGCGTCGTAACGCAGCACCCGATGCGAGCGCGACAGCGAGGCGAATTCCCAGTCCCACTGTCCGCTGTCCACCAGAAACCCGTGCAACATCGTCACCGCCTCGCCGCTGCCCGCCTGCTCGGCGTACAGGCGAGCGTTGTCCGCCTCGATCCATTCGGCCCTGATGGTCATGCTTGGTATCTCCATCTCAATCCGCCAGCGCGGCCACGCCGGCGGCCGCCACCTGCGCATCCTCGTGCGACTGCATGCCGGACACGCCGATCGCGCCGATCACTTCGCCATTGATGGCAAGGGGCAGGCCGCCCTCGATCGGCATCACCGACGGCACGGCCAGCAGGCGCAGGCCCAGCCCTGCCGCCGCGACCGCATCTTCCAGCGCCCTGGTCGGACGCCGGAACGCGACCGCACAGCGCGCTTTCTCCAGCGAAACGTCGATGCTGCCGTGCAACACGTTGTCCAGCGCATGCAACATCACGGTCTGGCCGCCGCTGCCCACGATCGCGATAGCCATCGGCCAGCCCCGTGCATTCGCTGCGGCCTCGGCGGCGGCCATCACCCGGCGCGCCAGCTCCAGCGTGATCGGGGCGCCGTAGCGCGTCGGGTTCGGTGCGGAAAGTTGCGACATGTCGTTTTCCTTGGTGTGGACGTGAAAAATGCCGGTCAGCAGCGGGTCAGCGCGCACCGGCCGCGACCAGTCCCTGCGTCGCGCTCACCGCCGCGGCGGCCACGCGCACGGGCGCGAAATAACCGTCCGGTTTGTCGCCCACCGCGGCGCCGCCGTGGATGCGCTCCTGCTGGGCCTGTTCGAAGAAGCTGTAAGGGAACTGCTGCGGCAGCGCGGAGACCTCATCCAGTTCGCGCAAGGCCTCGGCGGAAAGCGGTTTGTCCAGTGCCGCGAGGTTGTCCTCGAATTGCTCCATGGTGCGCGCGCCCAGGATCACCGCACCGATCGCCGGTTGCCGCGCGGCCCACTGGATCGCGGCTTGCGCCATGCCCAATCCGTGCTCGCGCGCGACGCGCTCCAGCGCGGCGACAATGCGCCAGTTGCGCGGCGTGAACTTGTCCAGCAGCGATACCAGTCCGCTGCCTTTCAGCGCCTGCATCCGGCCATCGCCATGGCCGTCGTGCCCGGATTCGCTGGGCCGGTACTTGCCCGACAGCAGGCCCATGCCCAGCGGACTCCACGCGGTGATGCCATAACCCAGTTCCTGCGCCAGCGGCACGAATTCGCGTTCGACGTTCCGCTCCACCAGCGAATACTGCAATTGCAGGTTGACCAGCGGCTGCATGTGGTGCGCCTGCGCGAGGGTCTGGATGCGCGCGGCGTACCACGCCGGCACGTCGGAAAGTCCGGCGTAGCGAATCTTGCCCGCGCGCGTGAGGTCGTCCAGCGTGCGCAACACTTCCTCGGCCGGCGTGATCCGGTCCCAGGTGTGCAGCAGGTACAGGTCGATGTAATCGGTGCGCAGGCGGCGCAGCGAGCCTTCGATCGCGCGCAGGATGTTCTTGCGGCCGTTGCCGCCGGCGTTGGGGTTGCCCGTTTCGGCGTTGTAGCTGAACTTGGTGGTCAGCACCACGCGGTCGCGCACGCCGCTTTCGGCGATGAACTTCCCGAGCAGGGTTTCGCTCTGGCCCTCGGTGTAGAGATCGGCGGTGTCGATGAAATTGCCGCCGGCGTCGAGGTAACGGTCGAACATCGCGCGGGAAGTGCGTTCGTCGGCGCCCCAGCCCCAGTTGTCGCCGAAGGTCATGGTGCCCAGCGCGAGGCGGCTGATGCGCAGGCCGGAACGGCCGAGGGTGAAATAATCGAATGGCATGAGGAGTCTCCGGTCTTGGGAAAGCGGACGGCGCGCAGTCTGCGCCTTGCCAAGCCGGCGAAAAAGCCGGATTCTGCACATGCCCCTTTAAGCCACGCTAATCAATGCGAGACGACCACAGCGGCGCCTTGCGTGCCTTCCAC
This sequence comes from Gammaproteobacteria bacterium, assembly GCA_021325195.1. Lineage (GTDB taxonomy): Bacteria > Pseudomonadota > Gammaproteobacteria > Xanthomonadales > Rhodanobacteraceae > 66-474. The sequence continues at coordinate 4,927 of JAJPHQ010000046.1, forward strand.
GCCATCGTCCGTCACGGCGGCTTCACCGCTGCCGCGCGCGAGCTGGAAGTGACGCCCTCGGCCCTCAGCCAGACGCTCAAGCAATTCGAAAAGCGGCTCGGGGTGCGCCTGCTCCAGCGCACCACCCGCAGCGTGGGTCTGACCGAAGCGGGTCAGGCACTGCTGGCCCGCACCGCACCGGCGCTGGCCGAGGTCGACGGCGCGATCGAGGAACTGCGCCGGCACGGCGAACATCCCGCCGGCACGCTGCGCATCACGGTGGCGGCGGTGATGGTGTCCACGCTGATCGAGCCGATGGTCGCCGACTTCCTGCGCGCCTACCCCGACGTGCGGCTGGACATGCGCGTGGACAGCGCCCTGAACGATCTGGTTTCCGAGGGTCTGGACGCCGGCATCCGGCTGGGCGAGAAGGTGCAGCGCGACATGGTGGCGCTGCCGCTGGGCGGCTTGCAGCGTTCGGTGGTGGTGGGCTCGCCCGATTACATCGCGCGGCACGGCAAGCCGAAACATCCGCGCGACCTGCGCGCGCACCGTTGCATCCGCTTCCGCTTCCGGAGCGGCGGTCCGGTCTATCGCTGGGAATTCGCCGAACACGGGCGCTGGTTCGAACTGGATGTGGACGGCCCGCTGATCGCCAACGACCTGCCGCTGGTGGTACGCGCTGCGCTGGACGGCGTGGGGCTGCTGCACACGATGGAGGTGTTCGTGCGCGAGCACATCGCGACGGGCAGGCTGGTCGGCGTGCTGGAGGAATGGCTGCCGCCCTACGACGGTTTCTATCTCTACTACCCCAGCCGTTACCAGGTGCCCCCCAAGCTGCGCGTGTTCATCGACTTCCTGCGCGAGCGGATGGGCTGACATCCCGGCGGCCCCGGCGGAACCTTACCGCCGCCTGTACCGTCGCGCGGGGCGAAGTCCGAACCCGCTGACTGTCAACGATCGACGAGGGTCGGGCGTTGTCTCACGACCGCAGATCTCGTGCAGGAGAACCCATGATGCGCAAGACAGTCCTTGTTTCCGCCGTCCTCGCCGCCGCCGCCGGCTGCGCCCCGTTCGCCTTCGCGCAGCAGGATGCTCCCGCCCCCGCGCCCGCCTGGCACGGACACCGCCACGCCGCGATGATGGGCGACCACGTCTACGACAAGCTCAACCTCACAGATGCGCAACGGGCCGACATCAGGCAACTGACGCGCCAGAGCATCGAACAGATGAAGCCGCAGATGCAGGCGCTGCATCAGAAGCGCGAGGCGTTCGAAGCCGCGCTGCCCGGCAGCGCCGGCTACCAGGCCGCCGCGAACGATCTGGCGCAGGCCGAAGCGGACGCCGCGCGCGCGCGCGTGCTGCAGCGGGCAGACCTGCGCGCCAGGATCTACAACGTGCTGACGCCGGCGCAGCGCACGCAGCTCGCGAACCTGCGCGCGCAGCGGATGGCGCGCGTCCAGCAGTGGAAGGAGTTCCAGCAGGAGCATCCGCTGCCTTCCTCTTCGTCTTCCCCGTCCGCGCAGTGACGGCGTGATACGGCCGCCGCCCCCGCAAGGCGGCGGCCGTGAGCGGTTCAGGGCATCGCCACCAGCCGCTGCACCGCCGCGCGGTAGCGCGCGGCGATCGCGTCCCGGTCGCGATGGCGGCCGTCCCGCACCACCCATTGGCCGTCCGCCATCACGTCGCGCACCAGAGGCGTGTTGCCGGCAAACAGGAAACTGTCCAGCACGCTCCCTACGTCGCGTGCGGCAAGCAAGGGCGAGGCGGCGTCCAGCACGATGAAGTCGGCGCCCGCGCCCTCGCCGAACGGCGTGATGCCGGACGCCTGCGCCCCGCCGCGCAATGCCGCTCGCCACAGCGTTTCGCCCACACTCTCGCCCGGCGCGCGCGCGGTCACGTTGCGGTGGCGGGTGATCAGCCGCTGGCCGTATTCCAGCCAGCGCAACTCCTCGACCGGTGACACCGAAATGTGCGAATCGGAACCGATCCCCAGCGTGCCCCCCGCATCGAGGTAAGCGGCGAGCGGGAACAGGCCGTCGCCCAGATTCGCCTCGGTGGTCGGGCACAGCCCCGCGACGGCGCCGGATTTCGCGATGCGCCGGACCTCGCCGGGTTCGATCTGCGTCGCGTGCACCAGGCACCAGCGCGCATCCACGTCGAAGTGGTCGAACAGCCACTGCACCGGCCGCGCGCCGCGCACGGCAAGGCAATCCTGCACCTCGCCGATCTGCTCGGCAATGTGGATGTGGATTGGAAAACCCCTCTCCCCTCGGGAGAGGGGTTGGGGTGAGCGTTCGGGCCAACCAGCAACTTCACGCTTCGATTGGACCCTCACCCGCCCCTTCCGGGCCCCCTCTCCCGAAGGGAGAGGGGAAAGGCCATCCAGCACCTCGCGCATCGCCGCTTCCGGCACCGCCCGCAGCGAATGCAGCGCGAGGCCCACGCGCACGCCGGGCGATTCCAGCGCCGACAGCGTGTCGAGCAAGCGCAGGTACGCATCCACCGACAACCCGAAGCGCCGCTGCCGCTCCGACAGCGGACGCCCGTCGAAACCACCGGTCATGTACAGCACCGGCAGCAGGGTGAGCCCGATGCCCGTCTCGCGCGCGGCCTCGACGATGGCCAGCGACATCTCGGCGGGATTCGCGCCGGGCCTGCCGTCCGGCGCATGGTGCAGGTAATGGAATTCGCAGACGTGCGTGTAGCCCGCCTCCAGCATCTCGGCGTACAACTGCGCTGCGATCGCGCGCAGCTCGTCCGGGCCGATCCGGGCGGCGAAGGCATACATCGTCTCGCGCCATGACCAGAACGAATCGTCGCCGTGACCACGCCGTTCCGCCAGGCCGGCCATTGCGCGCTGGAACGCGTGCGAATGCAGGTTGGGCATGCCGGGAAGCACGAACTTCGCGGACAGTGCCTCGCCCGCGTGCGGCTCGCCTTCTTCGATCGCCGCGACCACGCCGTGCTCGACGCGCAACCGCGCATCGCGCAGCCAGCCGCGCGGCGTGAACAGATGTCCGGCGTGCAGGGTTTGTGCCGACATCCGTCCTCCTTGTAGGTGTCAGGCTGTTACCATGCACCATTCTCGCATGGCCGTCAGCCGCCTCCACGAGCCGTTTGCATGAATCCCGCCGGTGAGCGTTTCCGCAGCCTGCTGAGACACGAGTGGCTGTCGCCGCGGCAATGGCGGCGGCGCCTGCTGTTCTGGCTGGGCGCGGTGGCGGTGGGACTGGTGACGATCGCCTTCGTCAAGCTGAGCATCCTCGCCTACGACACTTTCCACCGCGTGCTGGCGTACGGCGCGTGGTGGCCGCTGGTGATCACGCCGTGCACCTTCGCGCTGCTGTCGTGGCTGACTTCCGGGTTCCTGCGGCAGACGCGCGGCTCCGGCATTCCGCAGGCGATCGCGGCACTGCGGATCGAGGACGACACGTTCCGCCATGCCCTGCTCTCGCCGCGGGTCGCGGCCGGCAAGATGGCGCTGACCCTGGCCGCGCTGCTGGGCGGCGCGTCGGTGGGACGCGAGGGGCCGACGGTGCACGTGGGCGCGGCGGTGATGTACTCGCTGGGACGGCGTTTCGGTTTCGCGGAACCCGCCGCGGCGGGACGTTTCGTGCTGGCCGGTTCGGCGGCAGGCCTCGCCGCCGCGTTCAACACGCCGCTGGCGGGCATCGTGTTCGCGATCGAGGAAATGGCCGGCGCGTTCGAACACCGGATGAGCGGCATCATCCTGACCGCGGTGATCATTGCCGGCATCGTGTCGCTGGGCCTGCTGGGCAACTACACCTATTTCGGCACCGTGACCGCCGCGCTGGCGCTGAGGCAAAGCTGGCTGGCGGTGCTCGCCTGCGGCGTGCTGTGCGGGATGGCCGGCGGATTGTTCGCACGCATCATCCTGCTGGGCGGCAACTGGCTGTCGCGCATCGCCGCGCTGCGCGCACGCTGGCCGATCCCGTTCGCGTTCGGTTGCGGCGTGGCGCTGGCCCTGCTGGGCATGGCCAGCGGCAGCAGCGTGTACGGCACCGGTTATGATCAGGCGCGCGCGATCCTGCAGCACGCGGTGGATGCGCCGGGCGCGGGTTTCGGCGCCTGCAAGTTCGTCGCCAACATAGTGTCGTACTGGGCCGGCATACCCGGCGGCATCTTCTCGCCCGCGCTGGCGGTGGGCGCGGGGCTGGGACACAACATCGCGCAATGGCTGCCGGGTTCGCCGCCTGCGGCAATCGTGCTGCTGGGCATGGCCGGCTATCTCGCGGGCGTCACGCAGGCGCCGCTGACCGCGGCGATCATCTCGATGGAACTCACCGCCAATCAGGCGATGGTGATCCCGATCCTGGCGGTGTGCCTGATCGCGCGCGGCAGCTCGGCGCTGTTCTGCCACACGCCGGTGTACCGGGCCTTCGCGCAAAGGCTGGTGGCCGAATACGAAACCGCGCAGGCGGACGCGTTGCGGGACCGGCCGGCGGTGGCCGCGCCGGAAAGACCATGAACCCGCGCTGGGACCACCTGCTGCTGGATTGCACCCTGGCCACGCTGGCCGGCGAATCCGGCTACGGCATGGTCGAGCATGGCGCGCTGGGTTGGCGCAACGGCGTGATCACGTTCGCCGGGCCGATGCGCGATCTGGAGGATGCGCCGGACGCCCTCGCCGGACAGGTCGAATCGGTGCACGGCGCGCTGGTGACGCCGGGCCTGGTGGATTGCCATACGCATCTGGTATTTGCGGGCGATCGTGCAGACGAATTCGAGCACCGGCTGCAGGGCGAAAGTTACCAGACCATCGCCCGCGCGGGCGGCGGCATCCTCTCGACCGTGCGGGCGACGCGTGCGGCATCGGAGCAGGAACTGCTCGCGCAATCCGCACCGCGCGCACGCGCACTCCTGCGGGAGGGCGTCACCACGATCGAGATCAAGTCTGGCTACGGACTGGATCTCGACACCGAGCTGAAGATGCTGCGGGTGGCACGGCGGATCGGCTCGGAACTGGGCGTCACGGTGCGCACCACCCTGCTGGGCCTGCACGCGCTGCCGCCGGAATCCAGGGATCGCCGCGAGGAATACGTCGCGCAGGTCTGCGACGAATGGCTCCCGCGCGTAGCAGGGGAAAAGCTCGCCGACGCGGTGGACGCCTTCTGCGAAGGGATTGCCTTTGCCCCGGAAGAAGTGCGTCGCTGTTTCAGGCGCGCGCGCGAACTCGGCCTGCCGGTCAAGCTGCACGCCGACCAGTTGTCCGACCTTGGCGGGGCCGCGCTGTCTGCCTCGTTCGCAGGCCTGTCCGCGGACCATCTGGAATGCACCGGCGCAGCGGGCGTCGAGGCGATGGCACGCGCCGGCACGGTCGCGGTGCTGCTGCCGGGGAGTTTCTACGCGCTGCGTGAAACGCGCCTGCCGCCTGTCGACGCGCTGCGCGAACACGGCGTGCCGATGGCCGTCGCCACCGACCTCAATCCGGGAACCTCACCTTTGCGTTCGCTGCGCCTCGCGATCAACATGGCCTGCACGCTGTTCCGGCTCACGCCCGAGGAAGCGCTGCGCGGCACGACGGTCAACGCCGCGCGCGCGCTGGGCCTCGGCGACCGCGGCGCGCTCGCGCCCGGGCGGCGTGCCGACGTGGCGGTGTGGGATGCGCGGAAACCGGCCGAACTCGCGTACTGGATCGGCGATTCACCCGCGAGCCGTGTGTTCACGGGCGGAATCGCGCGCGGTTGAGCAATTGTCACATTCTGTGAACCGCAGCCATAGTGTCGATCGCGTCGCTTTTCCGGCGTGACGCTCGCGCGAACGTTTGCCTCGAACAGGGGTGAACGAAGTGAAAAAGCTTGTGATCCGGGCGCTGGCGATCGCGCCGTGGCTGATGATCGCCATTCCTTCCGCTTACGCAGCCGGCAGCGCCGAAGCAAGGTTCCAGGTTTCGCTGGTGGTGGTCGCATCCTGCCGGATCGACACCGACGGCGAGGGGCTGGACTTCGGCACCGTGCAGACGGGCCGGGTGGCGTCGCGACAGGCCCGGGCCGGTCTGGACGTGTATTGCACCCAAGGACAGCCGTATTCGATCGGCTTCGACAATGGCCTGCACGGCGACGGCGGGATGCGTCATCTGGCTGCAGGCGGCGCCATGGTCGCCTACCGGCTGTACGCCGGCGGCACCCCGGCACCACCGTCGGGTCCGGCAGGTTCGGCCGCGGCACTGCACGGCGTCGGCAACGGCGCTCCGCAGCATATCCCGGTGACCGGCCGGATCGACACGCAGACCATCACGACGCCCGGGCATTACTCCGACACGGTGCGCGTGACGGTGACGTGGTGAGCCGGCAGACGCGGCGACCGCATCTGCCGGCGCGTCACGCGGACTTCTTCGTGGCTGCCTTTTTCGGTGCGGCCTTCTTGGCCGCGGGCCGCGCGGCGGGCTTCGCCGGGGCCGCGCTCTTCGGTGCGCCGGCGGCCTTCACCGCCGCCTTCGATTTCGGCGAATGCGGACGCACGTTGCCGTAACTGCCGCGGTAGATCTTGCCCTTGCGGGTCTTCCTGTCACCCTTGCCCATGTCGTGTTCCCGGTCGAATGAAAGATTCCGTTGCGGTTTGCAACCGCGCGCATGGTAACAGCAACCGCGCGCTGCGCAATCGCTGCCCGGGCTTGCCGGGGTTTCCGAAAACCGCTGCACGACCCTGCCGTTCGCGCGGGGGAATGACGGTGCCCGTCTCGCCGGCGGCAAGCCTGGGCACGACGGGTGGACGTCGTCAGGTGTGCCGGTGATCGTGCGCGGGCGCGGCCTCTGCGCAGCCGGCCTCGGGATCGAGGCAGTCCCTGGATTCGATCTGCACCGTGACATGACGGATCGCGTAGCGGTCGCGCAGCACACGCTGGATCGCGCGCAGGCCCCGTTGCGCGTCGCCGCCTTCGCGCAGGCGCGCATGCAGCGTCGCCATCCGCGAACCGGACGCGATCTGCCAGACATGCAGGTGGTGGACTTCCACGATCTCGGGATCCGACGCGGTCAACGCGGCGCGGATCTCGTCCGGGCTCAGGTCCTCCGGCACGCCTTCCAGCAGAATGTGGGAGGAACGCCGCAACAACCGCCACGCACCACGCAGGATCAGCAGCGACACCAGCAGCGACAGTGCCGGGTCGGCCCACTGCCAGTGCAGATACCGCACCAGCAACGCCGCCGCCACGGTGGCGACCGACCCCAGCAGGTCGCCGAACACGTGCAGGCGCGCACCCGCGGTGTTGAAGTCGTCCTCGTGCTGGCCGTGCAGCGCACGCAGCACCACGGCGTTGACCAGCAGCCCCGCCGCCGCGACGGCCAGCATGACGCCTGACTGGATATGGATCGTGGAGAGCGCCAGCAGCCGTCCGACCGCCTCGTACACGATCCAGGCCACCAGCAGCACCTGCACCAGCGCGTTGACGAAACCCGCCAGCACTTCCAGGCGCGCGTAACCGAAGCTGCGCCGTGCGTCCGCGGGGCGCGCCGCGAAAACCGTCGCCGCCCACGCCAGCAGCAGCGCACCGGCATCGACCAGCATGTGTCCCGCATCGGCCAGCAGCGCCAGCGAACCGGCCCACCATCCGCCCAGTGCCTCGATCACCAGCATCGCGCAGGTCAGTACCAGCGCGAACAGCAGCACGTGACGGCGCGGCGGCGTGGCCGCGTGCGTGTGTGGATGTGCGTGCGGGGCGTTCATGCGGAAAGACTACGGACTCGGGGCGGCGTTACACAATTACCGCTGCCCGGCGTGCCCGCAATCCGCGTGGTGCGCGTGCCGGTGCGCGATCACCAGGTTGGTGATGTGCGCGCTGGCGACCAGTACGCCGCCGGTCACCACGCTGGCGGTGTGCAGCGCGACGTGTGCATTGATGTCGATGGCGACGCCGAACAGCAGCAGTGCGATGCCGGGAATCATCAGGAACAGCGCATGCGGCCTGCGGTGGCGGCGGTACGCGGTGACGATGCTGGCCGACGCCAGCGTGGCCGCGCAGACCACGAACACGCGCTCGAAGGCGTGGCCGGCAAGGAATCCCAGCCCGATCAGCGGCAGCGCCGCCAGCACGAACGGCAGCAGCGCGCAGTGCACCGCGCACAGCAGCGATGCGGTTGCACCGACGCGATCGGCCAGCACCGCGACACCCGAAGGCGGCGAGGCGCCAGCGGTCGCGCCGACATGTTCCGAAGACGTATTCACGGGATCAGAAATCCTTGGCCACTCCGGCGTACAACCCGCGGCGTGGACCGTATTGTGGCGCGCCCACACCGATTCCGGAACCATCGCGCAGTTCATACACGCGGTCGAGGGCGTTGATCAGCGCCAACCTGCCCTCGATCTTGCCGATGCCGGGCAGGCGGAAGGCATGGACCAGGCTCAGATTCAACTGGAAATACGACGGCAGCGAGGCGGTGTTGGCAAAACCGCGGCGCAGACCGCTGCCGTACAGGAAATCGCCACCGATGCGGGTATCGGCATCGATCGCATAGCTCAGGCCACCGGAAGCCTCCAGCTTCTGGTCGTGGTCGAGATGCACCCAATGGGTGTCGATGTATTCCAGTTCATCCTCGTCGAAGTTGTATTGCCCGGAGAGGATGCCCTTCCCCATCGCGCGGCCCTGTGCGAGATTGAAATAGCCGCTCCACGGACCGTTGTCGTAGTTGGCCGAGAATTCGACGCCGCGCACCCGTCCGCGCGCGTAGTTGAACGGTGAATACACCAGCGCCGCGCCGAACTGGCCTTCGTCCTGCAGGTAATTCACCTGCCGGTAGTAGGCGTCGAGACCCAGCGTCAGGTGTCTGCCGACTTTCTGCGACACGCCTACGTCGTAGTAATCGGAACGTTCCGACTTCACGTCGCCGGTCCGGTTGTTCGGCAACTGGTTGGTGGTGCCTTCGTACAGCGCAATGTCGGTGGGCGCGATCAGTTCGGTCGGCGGCGGAGTGAAGTAGCGGGCGTAGCCGGCGTGCACGGTGGTGCCCGCCGTCGCATTCCACACCAGACCCACGCGCGGGCTGACCTGCCCCTCGCTCAACCATGCGCGGTAACGGTCGGCGCGCAGGCCGTAGTTCACCACCAGATTGTCCGTGACCTGCCACTGATCCTGCACGTATGCCCCGAGCGTGCGCGCGTACTTGCGGCTGTCGTTGATCACGGGGAACGGCGTGGTGGAAGTCTGCCGGCCTTCGGCGTCGGCGGGGAACACCAGCGAATCGTTGCTCGATGTTGCGTGCTCGCTGTCCACGTACAGGCCGTAACGCAACAGGTGCGACTCCCCCAGCAGCGTGGAGAAATCCGCCTGCAAGGTGTTCGCGCGGTTGACGCGGCCGACCTCGGACGACACGCCGTTGAACATCAGATCACCGATCTGGTCCGGATCGAACCGTACGCTGCTGAATCGCTGACCGACCGCGATGCGGTAATCGGTATCGGCCGCATGACCCTGCAGGCTGAACACGCCGAAGCGCGTGACCTCGCGCTGGTTTTCGTTCAGGTCTGCGGAATTGAAATCGCTGATGTCGCCATACGCGAATTGCGGTTTCTGGCCGGGATTGCTGGGGATCTGGAAACGGTTGTCGGCCGTGCCGAAATAGAAGCCCATGCGGGTGGTGCCGTTGAGCAGGTACGACAGATAACCGAAGGTCTTGATCTGGTCGGTGTGATCATGGATCGCGTTGCGCGACGGCGCCGGGTTTTCGATGCCGATGTCGCTCTCTAGGAAATCCGCGGTCAGGTAATACGACCATCGACCGTCGTTGCCGTGCAGTTCGAAACCAGGTTCCAGCGTGCCGTACGAGCCGCCGTAAACGCCGACGCTGCCGCCGTTGCCCAGCTCGGCCCCGGACTTGGTGGTGATGTCGATCACCCCGGCGGTGCGGTAACCGAACTGCGCGGGCAACGCGCCGGTCAGGAATTTCAGCGAGTCGATCGAACGCACGTCCAGCGTCTGGCCGAAACCGCTGATGCTCTCCGGGATGATGATCCCGTCGATCCGGTATTGCAGGTTGGCGTGATCGCCGCGCACGTGCAGTTGCCCGAATGAATCCTGCACCACGCCCGGCGCCTGCAGCAGCACTTGATTGAGCGGCGTGTTGTCGCCCTGCGGCATCTGACGGATGGTCTTGCGGTCGAACACGGTCTGGCTGGTTCCGGTGTCCGGCGACAGCGCATTGCGCGCGCGGTCGAGCCTGGCGCTGACCTGCACCGTGTCCAGCGTCAGCGGTTGATCCGTGGCAGCGGTGGAAGGGGCGGACCGCGGATCCGGGGTTGGCGCGGTTTGCGTGGCAGCCATCGCGGTTTGGGAATTGTCGGCGTAAGCGGCCGGAAGCCGGATGCAACCCGCCGCGACCGCGATGGCTGTCAGCAAGATCTTGCGATGCATGTCGATGTACTTTTTCGGCATGGCGGAATGAATGATATGTTATAATATAACATACCCGGACACCCATGCCGCAAGCCATGCACCCGTGCGGACGCACGGAAACACAAGAGATTTCCGGGAGAAAGATCAAACCGGAGCGTTCAGGCGGCGCAGTGCTTGCAGACGCCGTGCACTTCCAGCGTCTGCGCCCTGGCGTGGAAGCCGAAATTGTCGGCCTGCCGTTCGATCAGTCCGGCGATCGCGCCGTCGTCGCACAGTTCGGTCGCGCCCTCGCACACGTCGCAGATCAGGAACGGCACCTGGTGCGCGGTGGTGGGATGCTGGCAGAACACGAACGCGTTGATCGACTCCAGCTTGTGGATGAATCCGTTGTCGAGCAGGAAATCCAGCGCCCGATACACGGTGGGGGGCGCGGCACCGGCGTGGCTGTCTCGCAGCGATTCCAGCAGGTCGTAGGCCTTGACCGGCTTGCGGGCCCGGGCGATCAGCACCAGCACCTCGCGCCGCAACGGCGTCAGGCGCAGGCCGCGTGACGTGCACTCGCGCTCGATCTCGCGCACGATGCCGGCGGCGTCGTGGTGATGGTGGTGCGATTTGCGGACCGCAGCCATGCGTTCATTGTAACGCCGCGGCGTGCACGCCGCGGCGGTCTGCCGCCCTGGCCTTCAACGTCTGTTGTGGCGGAGTTGCGCGGACGCCGGAGGATTCCGCCTCGCGGCGCGCGCGCCGGCCGGGAATGCCCACAGCATGAACCAGCCGATCGGACCCAGCACCAGCGCAAGCCCGGCCCCGAGCCACATCCGCCCGCGCCACCAGCCCGCGGCCGCCCCCACCACCACGCAGAACACCGTGAACCAGAACAGCGGCCACCACGGAATCAGCCGCATCATGTTCTCGAAGATCCGCAGTGCCGCGTCCGGCGAGTCCGGATCGACACCCTGCATGACCTTTTGCAGCAGATCGTTCATGTCATGGACGGAGCCTGGAGCGGGAACCGGGTGAAGCGTGACGGTGCCGCCGTGGCAGGCCGACACGGCCGGGCGGTACCCCCGTCACGCGTCATCCGTTTTCGTGATCGCTCTTTCGATGCGTTTCAGTGCCTCGGTTCGGCCGGCAAGATAAATCGTCTGGTCGATCGGCGGCGAGACCTGTGTGCCGGTGATCGCCACCCGCAGCGGCTGCGCCACCTTGCCCATCCCGGCGTCGCGCGCCGCCGCGGCCCGCTCGATCGCGGCGTGGATGGCCTGCGGCGTCCATTCCGGCAACGCGGCCAGTTCGGCGTGTGCCGCGCGCAGGACGTCCGCCGCGCCGTCCGCGCGCAGATGCTTCGCCACGGCCTTCTCGTCCCATTGCGCGATCGGCGCGTACCAGACGCGCGCCTGTTCGGCCATCGCCTTGAGCGTCTGCACGCGTTCGCGCAGTGCGGTCACGACTTCGGCCGGATCCGGCCCGTTGCCGGGGTCGATCCCGATTCGGCGCAGATGCCACGCCAGTTCCGCCGCAATGTCCCGGGGATCGTCGTGCTTCAGGTAGTGCTGGTTGAGCCAGCCCAGCTTGGCGAAGTCGAACCGCGCGGCCGACTGGTTCACGTCGTGGATGTCGAACAACTCGATCATCTCCCTGATCGAGAAGATCTCCTGATCGCCGTGCGACCAGCCAAGCCGCACCAGGTAATTCAGCAAGGCGTGCGGCAGATAGCCGTCTTCGCGGTACTGCATCACGCCCACCGCGCCGTGCCGCTTGGACAGCTTCTGCCCATCCGGCCCCAGGATCATCGGCAGGTGCGCGAAGCGCGGCACCGGCGCGCCCAGCGCTTCGTACAGGTTGATCTGGCGCGGCGTGTTGTTGACGTGGTCATCGCCCCGGATCACGTCGGTGATCCGCATGTCGATGTCGTCCACCACCACCGCGAAGTTGTAGGTGGGCCAGCCGTCGGAACGGATCAGCACCAGGTCGTCCAGTTCCGCGTTGCTCCATTGCACCCTGCCCTTCACCGCGTCGTCGAACACCACCGTGCCCGCCTGCGGATTCCTGAAGCGCAGCACGCGGTTCGGATCCTCGCGATACGGCAGGTTCAGGTCGCGCGCGCGGCCGTCGTAGCGCGGCTTTTCCCCGCGCGCCATGGCCGCCGCGCGCATCGCATCGAGTTCTTCCCTCGATTCGTACGCCCAGTACGCCTTGCCCGCATCCAGCAACTGCTGCGCGACCTCGCGGTAACGGTCGATCCGCTGCGTCTGGAAAATCGGACCCTCGTCGGCATCCAGGCCCAGCCAGTGCATCCCGTCGAGGATCGCCTGCACCGCCGCCTCGGTGGAACGTTCACGGTCGGTGTCTTCGATGCGCAGGATGAACTGCCCGCCGCGATGGCGCGCTTCCAGCCAGCAGTACAGCGCTGTGCGTGCGCCGCCGATGTGCAGATAGCCGGTAGGGCTGGGGGCGAAACGGGTGCGGACGGTCATCGCGGCACGGACATGCAAGGCAATAACGGATTGTAATGGATGCGTTCCGCCAGCCCGGCACTGGAAGCGGCATGACCGCGCCCCCATGATCGCCCAATGAGCCAGACCAGCCCCGACGTTCCGGACGCGGCAGAACCGCAGACCGCGCCGAGCCCGCACGCGACCGCGCCGCCGCGCGATCCGAACGCTGCCCTCGTCGCCGAGCCGGCGCCCCGCCGCAGCGGCGGCGAACGCCGGGCGCTGATGATGCTGTGGCCCTACGTCCGCAAGTTTCCGGGCCGGATGGCCGCGGCGGCGGTGTTGCTGGTGGTCGCCAAGGTGGCGACGGTGTGGGTGCCGATCGCGTTCAAGGACATCGTCGACCGGCTCGATCCGCGCATCGAGGTGCTGACGGTGCCGATCGCCCTGATCGCACTGTACGGCGTGCTGCGCCTGATCAGCGCGCTGTTCGGCCAGTTGCGCGACACCGTGTTCGAGCGGGTCAGCCAGCGCGCGATGCGTGCGTCGGGGCTCGACGCGTTCCGGCACCTGCACAGGTTGTCGCTGCGCTTCCACCTCGACCGCCACACCGGCGGCATCGGCCGCGACATCTCGCGCGGTACCCGCGGCGTGTACAACCTGCTGGGCTGGGTGGTGTTCAACATCGTGCCAACCCTGTTCGAGATCGTGGTGGTGATCGCGCTGCTGCTGCGTCAATTCGACTGGCGCTACGCCGTGGTCACGCTGGCAACGATGGTGCTGTACATAGCGGTCACCATCTGGATCACCGAATGGCGCACCGAGGGCGTGCGCGCGATGAACGAGGTGGAGAGCCTGGCCAACGCGCGCGCGGTGGACAGCCTGCTGAACTACGAAACGGTGAAGTATTTCGGCAACGAGGAGTTCGAGGCGCGGCGCTACGACGCCGACCTGCGCCGCTACGAGGACGCCGCGGTCAAGACCGAAGCCTCGTTGGCGGTGCTGAACGGCGCGCAGGCACTGGTGATCGCGCTGGGCCTGACCGTGCTGATGGCGATGGCCGCAACGGGCGTGGCCGCGCACAAGCTGTCGGTGGGCGACATCGTGATGGTCAACGGGTGGCTGCTGCAGCTCGCGATCCCGCTGAACATGCTGGGCTTCACCTACCGCCAGATCAAGCAGGGCGTGATCGACATGGAAAGGATGTTCGCGCTGCTGGACGAGCACGCCGAGATCACCGACGCGCCGGATGCGAAGCCGCTGGTGGTGCGCGGCGGCGAGGTGCGCTTCGAGCACGTCTCGTTCCGCTACAACCCCGATCGCGGCATCCTCGAGGACATCGACTTCACGATTCCGCCCGGCAAGTCCGTGGCGGTGGTCGGCGCGACCGGCGCGGGCAAATCCACGCTGTCGCGGCTGCTGTTCCGCTTCTACGACGTGACCCGCGGACGGATCACCATCGACGGCCAGGACATCCGCGCGGTGACCCAGGAGTCGCTGCGCGCGGCGATCGGGATCGTGCCGCAGGACACCGTGTTGTTCAACGACACCATCTACTACAACATCGCCTACGGACGCACCGGCGCCAGCCGCGCGGAAGTCGAGGCCGCCGCGCGTGCCGCGCACATCCACGACTTCGTGCAGTCGCTGCCGCAGGGTTACGACACCACCGTCGGCGAACGCGGCCTGAAACTTTCCGGCGGCGAGAAGCAGCGTGTCGCGATCGCGCGCGCGCTGCTGAAACATCCCGCGATCCTGGTGTTCGACGAGGCGACTTCCGCGCTGGACACCCGCACCGAGAAAATCATCCAGGCGGAACTGGCCGAGATCGCGCGCGGCCGCACCACCCTGATCGTCGCGCACCGGCTTTCCACCATCGTCGATGTCGACCAGATCCTGGTCCTTGATCACGGCCGGATCGTCGAACGCGGCACCCACGCCGAGCTGCTGGCACTGGATGGCCGCTACGCCGCGTTGTGGGCCATGCAGGCCCGCCAGCCCAGCGAAGCCACGGTCGCCTGAAGGGCGGCCCGTCACGATTGTTCACACGCCGCGCGTACCGTGACGGCCGTCACGGGCACGGATGCTGCATCGTTTCCGGCAACGCGAATCACGGCCTGCCCGGGACACGGCTTCGGGGCAAGGCGCCGACGCGACCGGACATCGCAGGAGGGTGCCAGCATGAACCAGTACAAGACCGCGGCGTTCGAGAACCTGCAATCGGTGCCGACCGCCAGCGCACCGTCCGCCGCCGCGCGGACGGTGGCGGTGATGGACCTCACCGATGATTGCGCCACGTCTGATGACGCCACGGCGGCGGCGCAGCGCACCACCGCCGCCGGTCTGGAAGCTTGGATGGCGGGCCATCGCGAACACCCGGAACCGGAACCGGGCCCGGTCAACGTCGCCGAGGCGCTGATGCTGGAACCGCCCGCAACGGCCATCCGTGTGACCGATCCCGACGGCAATCAACTGGTGGTCGACCCCGAACGCAACGCCTACTACTTCGCTTCCACTTCGCTGAAACCGATGACGGCGCTGCTGCAGCAATCCGCCGCCGCGCTGCAACCGGTGTATTCGGCTGCGCTGAGCGCCGCACGCGAGGGCGCCGTCACGCAACCGCTGCCGCGCCTGCTGTGGTTCGCCGGTCTGGTGGCGACGCCCGGCATCCTCGCCCGCCGGCTGGGACGCGATGAACGCTACCGGCTGACCCGCTGGCCGGAAACCGAGCGCGAATTCCCGAAACATTTCCGCATCGCCAAGGCGATGATGAAGGACCCCGTGACGCCCGCGAAGATCGCCTCGGCCGCCGGTGTTCCGCTCGAGGACGTGATCGATTACATCAACGCCAGCTTCGCCGCGGGACGCCTGGAAGCGGTGAGCGAGCTACCGCCCGTCGAGGAAGCGCCTGCGCCGCGCAGGAACGGGCTGATGGCGATGCTGAACAAGCCGTTGTTCGCGCGCTGACCTATACCTCGATCACGCGCAGAACAAGCTGGCTGCGGGCAATACGAGCAGGTGCAGAAAGCGTATCCCGCCAACATCGGCGCGCTCGACAACCTCGCCTGGCTTTACACCAGGCAGCACGATCCGCGTGCGCTGCCATTGGCGGAAAAGGGTTGTACCAGAACCTGCCCCGGACCCGATCCGGGGAGCGAACGGTCGACTCGTTGAATCCGTTCGGACCACGAACGGGCCGGGCACGGCTTCCGTTGCCGCGGATGGGTACAGGCAACCCCGTTGCCAAGGTTGCCTGTGATGTAAGTGATTCCCAGCCCGAACTCAGCCGAAGCGGCGGCGCAGACCCGCGAACATGCCAATCAACATCGCGCCCAAACCGAAGATGCCCAGCGCGGCAGGTTCGGAGACGGAAGCCAATTGGTAGCCAAGGGCGAAATTGAATCCGTTTGCCGTGTTCGGATCGACCCCGCCATAGGAAACGGCGCTGTACGGGTCCTCGTACCAGTAGGCAATATCCTGATAGCCGGGCGTGATCTTGCTGTTGCCAAATTCCTCGTAAGCCTCGCCGCTGATCGGACTGGGGTTCGTCGCCGTGGCACAACACATGCCGCCGTAATTCGTGAGCGGACTGAATGGCTGTCCGTTCGCAGTCCACTGGAAGACAGCCGTATTGTAAATTCCTGCGCCCGCCACGCCATAGAACGAAAGTGACCAGTCGCCGTTGAGATCACCGGCGAGTGGCCCGCCATTGTTGGTCGTCAACGAGAAGACGTCCCATTCCTCGTGTCCATCGATGACCTGGCGGGTGGTAAGCGTCAGCAAGCCGCCATCGATCAAGGGATCCGGGACGCCGAAGATGACGTTGTCGCTACAGATCGAATCGCTGCAACTCCCGGGTTGATTGTAGCCGGTGAACGACATGCTTTCGCCGAGCGTAAGGACGGTGGCGTTGGCCGACGCGGCGAAGCCGATCATGGCTGCAGCGGCGACGGCTATCCCCAGCAACGTTTTGGGCATTTGTCTGGTCATACGGGTACCTCGCAATGCGACATGGGAGTTACGACAACTATCTCGATACGTGAATATCTCCGTTTGCACTGGGCGTGGCTTGCGAAGCAAGCGGAGTCGAAGTGCCGCTGGCGAGTCCTTTGTCCTTCGACTCCGGCCCCGTCTTTATTCAAGATGGGGCCCACGCTCAGAGCCTGCCCCAGACTCGATCCGGGGACGAACGGTAATGAGTGGCCGTGGATTATTGATTCACTTTCGAAATGGAAATGGAATGACTCATCTGTCGATGCGCACGCCGCTGTTGTCAATGGGTGAGAAAAACAGCGAAAACATCACGGACGCGGCTGCGTGGTTGTGGCAAGCGACCAGCTTCGAAGGTCAGCCACGAGGTTCCCTGCCCAGCGAGAGAGGCGCCATGCCCTCTGCCGGGCGATGTTTTCCCTGATTGCGGTATGCTCGCTTCGGCACATGGGTCGAAAGAGGGACGGGGGCGCTGCCCGGGTACCGGATGGTCAGTGCAAGGCTGATCTGGGTGGGTTTCGCCATGGCTGCGGCGTGTTGCCAAGCGGCCGATGTTCCCGTGTTGTTGCCGCCGTTTGCGCGGGACGGTGGCTTGGCCCCCAATCAACATGCCGACTACCGCATTGCCGTGCCGGCCGGGCACAGTGTCGAGATTTCGCTGCGACAGTTCGACGCGACGCTGCAATTGCGCGCAACCAGTGGCGCGGACACACCACTGCCGCTCATGCAGAACGATGCGGGGCGGCAGGCTCGATGGCGCTTGACCTTGATCGCCGACCGGGCCGCGGTATGGAGCATCGACATCACGCCGACCGGTGCCCGGCATGCGGCGCACTTCCGCCTGCGTGTCGGCAACACGCACCCGACCCGCCCCGTCGATCGCCTGCGCGCCATGGCGGAACAGTCGCTGGCGCAAGCCGAGGTACTGCGACGCCAGGCAGGCAGCCTGGAGCAAGGCAAGCGGCCTGATGCGGGCAAATCCGGCGTGGTCGTAGCGACCTATCAAGCGGCGCTCAAATATGCACAGCGCGCCGACGATGCCTGCCTGCAGCTGATGGCGAATTCCGATCTCGCCCGCTACGAATTTTCCGCAGGCCAGTACGCGCAGGCGCGCGATTCGGAAGTGGCGGCACTGAAATTCCGCTGTGGCCCCGACTCCGACCCCTCGGCCGCCGCCGAGGAAGCGGCGGCACAGCGCACGCTTGGCGCGGCGCTGGGCTATCTCGGCGATTTCACCGCGGCCATTGCAGCCAAGAACCGTGCGCTGACGCTGTATCGGCAAACCGGCGACACCAATTACCAATCCATGGTGCTGGGCAACCTGAGCGCCGATTACCGGGTGACCGGGGCCACCCACGAGGCCATGGCGACCGCCAAGGCCGCGCTCGCGCTGGCACGCCAAATCGGCAACCACCAGCGCGCCCTGTTCGCGCGCGAAAGTATCGCGGCGATCCTGATGCAACGTGGCGAGTGGGGCAAGGCGCGAGAGGCCTACCTTGCCGTGCTCGATGCGCTGCGCACCTCGCCTTATCCGATGATCGAGGGGATGACCTGGACCGATTTGGGCCAAGTCTACTGGGAATTGCACGACCCCATCCAGTCGCGGCTTGCATTCGCACGGGCCGAAGCGATGGCGGCCAAGGCCGGCGATCTGCAGGGACTCGCCGACACCCGGCTGGACGAGGCCGATATCGATTTCGAGAACCAGCGCATCGCGGCGGCCTGTGCGATTTTCCGCGACAACCTCGATTTCGACATCAAGCACGGCCTGCAACGCGAGCAAGCCCATGCATTGATCGGACTCGGCCAGTGCGCCGGCGCGGGTCGCGATTGGACCGCGACACGCAAAAGCCTGGCGGACGCACTCGATCTGGCGCACAAGATCGGCGCCATCGAGTTCGAAATTTCGGCGTATCAGGCGCTGGGCGACCTGGATGATGCGCAGCATCTCGGGCGGCAGGCCGCAGCGAACTACGATCGCGGCTACGCATTGGCGTTGCGCGCCAACGACGTCAACAGCCGCATCGTCCTGCTCGGCAGCCGCGCGCGTGTCGCGCTGGAATCGGGCGATGCGCAGGCCGCGAACAAGCTCATTGCACCCGCCATCGACCTGATCGAAAACGAGCAGGCGCAGATCGACGCGCCGTCATTGCGCACACATTATTTTGCGTCGCTGCGAGCGTATTACGGTCTTTACATTGATGTCCTGATGCAGCTGGATCGCGAACATCCCGGAAAGGGTTATGCGGTTGACGCCTTGCAAGTGAGCGAGCAGGCGCGCGCGCGTGCCTTGCGTGACCAACTGCTTGCACGCAACGTGGATGTCGCGCCCCGCGCCGACCCGAAATTGATCGCGGCCGTGCATGCCGCGGAAGACGACTTGCGGCAAGCCGCCTGGCGCCTCGCACAATTGCCGGCCGATGCGGCAGCCAGCCTGCAAAAACAGGCGCAACACGACGTCGACGAAGCCAGCTCGCGGCTCGACGATGCACGCGGACGCGTGCGGGGCGCCGATCCACGTTATGCGGAGCTGGCCTACCCGAGCCACTTCGACCTCGCCTGGGTCCAGCACCACCTGCTCGATGACAAGGTCGTCGTGTACGAATACTGGCTCGACACGGCGCACGCTTACCGCTGGCGCATCACCCGCAATTCGGTGAGCTCCAGCGTGCTGCCGGCGCGATCGATCCTGGAAAAGTCCGCCGCAGCGCTGCGCGCAAGCATCCTTGTGCCAGGCACGATTGCGACCGACACCTCGTTCGCGGCGCGTGCACGAGCCCTCGCCACAGCCGACACGCGTTTGCGGCAGCAGGCAGCGGCGCTCGGCAAAATCCTGCTGCCCGCGACGGACAAGGACAACCATCGAACCCGGGTCATCGTTGCCGAGGGGGAGCTGCAACGCATCCCGTTCGACCTGCTGGATGCCGGTGGCGGTCACGACTATGTATATCTGCCGTCGTTGGCGACGCTGGCGGAACTTCGTGCCGAGCCCCCGGCCACGCAACGCGCGCCTTCGCTGGCAGTGTTCGCCGACCCGGTTTTCAGCGCCGACGATCCACGCCTGCGCCACCATGCCGGAGACGAAAGCGCCCCGCTTTTGGCCGATTCGCCGTTACGCGAGGCGAGTGCGGACATCGGCATCGACAGCTTGTCGCGCCTGCCCTACAGCCATGTGGAAGCCGACGCTATCGCCGCGCTGGTGCCGGCGGACGATCGCTGGGTCGCGACCGGATTCGATGCGAACCGCGCCAGCGCTCTGGCGGCGGACTGGCCACGTTACACGCTCGTGGATTTTGCCACCCACTCGTTGATCGATATGCGCCATCCGGAGTTGTCGGGTGTGGTGCTGTCGCTGTACGACGCCCGGGGCCATCGCGAGGATGGCGTCCTGCGCATGCAGGACATCTACAACCTGCGCATGCCGGCCGATCTGGTCACGCTCAGCGTTTGCGATTCGTCGCGCGAACCGGAGCTTGGCGCGGAAGGCAGTTTCGGTTTGTCACGCGCTTTCTTCTACGCCGGAGTGCGCCGTCTGGTCGTCAGCTTGTGGCCGGTGGACGATCGCGCCAGCGCGCAATTGATGACCTTGTTCTACGACCAATTGCTCAGGCAGCGGCAATCCCCGCAGGCGGCTTTGCAATCCGCACAAGCGCAATTACGCCGCGATCCGCGTTGGCGTGCACCATTCTACTGGGCGGGTTTCGTCGTGCAGGGCGATTGGCTATGAACGCAAGCGCCAGCCCGGCCGATTCCACACGCCGCGCCTCATTCGATGCGCTGATTGAGCGCTTGCGCCGCGATGGCGATGCCGGACTCGGCTATGAATCCTTGCGTCGCCGGCTGATCCAGTTTTTCCGGCTGCATGTGCCCGCAGAAGCCGACGCGCTCGCCGATGTCGTACTTGATCGCCTTGGTCGCAAAATCGTGGATGGCGTCGAAATCGCCAGCATTCCCATGTACGCGCTCGGCATCGCGCGCATGGTGTTGCACGAAGTACACGCACGCGATGCGCAGCGGCACGCCGCCGAATCCGACCCCGTCTTGCTGTCGGAAATGGAGCACAGGGGCGCAGCGAAATCAGCGCCGTACGATGAAGCTGCGATGGCTGCGCTGGCACAATGCCTGGATGCGATGGATTCGTCGGCACGCGCGCTGATTCTGGCGTACTACTCTGCCGACGGCAGTGAGCGCATTGCAAGCCGCCAACGCCTGGCAGCCGAACTGGGGGTTTCGCTCAACGCCTTGCGCAACCGCGCGCAGCGTCTGCGCGACTCGCTCGAACGTTGCGTGCGTTCGCGCCTTGGTGTCGAGGACGAGACGTGATGAATCCGACGATAAGGTCACATCTGGCAGGACTGCCGCGGCCTTCCGGGCCGGCAGCGTTTGCACCTCATGACTGAGATCACCGAGACAATGCTGCGACGGTGGCTGCTGCACCAACTGCCGGTGGATCAGGCACGGCAGCTCGAACAGCGGCTGTTGCAGGACGACGAGCTCGGTGCGTATCTGCGCGCGGTCGAAACCGATCTGCTCGATGACTACGCGCGCGATCGGCTGACCGTTGCGGATCGCATGGCCGTGGCGAGCCATCTGCTGGCGACGCCGCGCGACCGCGAACGGCTCCGGTTTGCTGCAGCCCTGGCACAACACGATGCGCCATTGATGGCGACCGCGCGGACACCAGACGCAAATCGGCGTGTTGCGCACGCTCGACCCCCGCGCTGGTCGTCACGCCGGCGGCTCGCGGTGACGTGGGGCGGTCTTGCGGCGGCGTGCGCGGTGTTGGTCGCCGTGGTCGGCCTGAATCTCCACAATGGCGAAGCACCGAGCTCGGCAAAGCAAGCGGTCATGACGATTACCCTGGCCGAGCCTCGGCGCGGTGCGAACGTCGCGGAAATCCGCATTCCGCACGGCATCGACAAAATCCGGCTGCAAGCCGAGGTCGGTTCCGCTGCACCACAAACGCGCTATACCCTGACTGTCAGCGACGGCGCGCATACGGTGTTCAGTGCCAAAAATCTCCTGCCGCGTGAGGCCCCGCCATACCGCTACGTGCAGGTCATGATCGCAGCGCAGACATTGGGCAACGGCGAGCATCGCGTAAAAGTCGCGCCGGAGGGAACGACGGGCGCAGCAACCGCCTGGTCGATACGTACCCGTACCGAGTCGGCGGGATCCGGGGGCTGAAATGTCCCGTCGCGGTCCGCCCGGAACCGGACTCGCGGTCTCGGCGGGGTTGCTCGATGTTGATTGTTGCCGAAACCGGACCGGTTTTCCGTCGACAAGCGAGCCACCCGTTCGTTCTGCAGATCAGGGCAGAACGCGGTCGATGTTGGTGTCTCGCCTTCCTCTCTGATTGACACCATGGTTCCTGAAGCGGCGGCTGTCGTTGCCAGTTTCCTGGATGTGACAGCGATCCGTGACCGGTCCAAGCGCGGCGGTCAACGATTGCCGGAATGGTGGTCAGCGAATACCGGCGTACGCAGCCAGCGTCGCCTTGCGCAAACGCAACGCGTTCGATGCCACCGATACCGATGACAGGCTCATCGCTAGGGCCGCGATCATCGGCGACAGCACGATGCCGAACCATGGATACAGCACGCCGGCCGCCACCGGCACGCCGACCGCGTTGTAGATGAAAGCGAAGAACAGGTTCTGGTGGATATTGCGCACGGTCGCGCGCGAGAGCGCACGGGCGCGCACGATGCCGGAGAGGTCTCCGCGCATCAGCGTCACCTGTGCGCTTTCCATCGCGATGTCGGTGCCGGTGCCCATCGCGATGCCCACGTCGGCTGCGGCCAGCGCCGGCGCATCGTTGATGCCGTCACCCGCCATCGCCACCTTGCGACCATCGCGCTGCAGGGCCGTGACCACCGCCGCCTTGTCGGCCGGCGACACCCCCGCATGCACCTCGTCGATGCCGAGCCGCCGCGCGATCGCCTCCGCGGTGATCCGGTTGTCGCCGGTCAGCATCACGATGCGCACGCCCTGCTCGCGCAGGGCCGCTAGCGCCATCGGCGTATCGGCCTTGATGCGGTCCGCCACCGCCAGCCATGCGGCCGGAACGCCATCGACCGCAAGCAGGACCACCGTTGCGCCCTCCTTGCGCAGCGCGTCCACACGGGCGGCATCTTTCGCCTCCACGCGTACCCCGAGGCGATCGAGCAAACCGGTGTTGCCGAGCGCAAGATCGTGTCCGTCGACCCTGCCGCGCACCCCCAGGCCGGTCAAGGTCTCGAAATGCCCGACCGTCGACGTGGCGATGCCGCGCGCTTCCGCCGCCGCCACGATCGCGCGCGCCAGCGGATGTTCGCTGGGCCGTTCCAGCGCGGCGGCCAGCGCCAGCGCGCGGGCTTCGTCGAACCCGTTTGCGGTTTCCAGACTGCCCAGCGAAGGCTTGCCTTCGGTCAACGTACCGGTCTTGTCCACCGCCAGCGTGTCGATGCCGCGCATCGCCTCGATCGCGGCCGCATCGCGGAACAGCACGCCCTCGCGAGCGCCACGTCCGCTGGCCACCATGATCGAGATGGGCGTGGCGAGCCCCAGTGCGCACGGACAGGCGATGATCAGCACCGATACCGCCGCGATCAGTGCGTGCGCGAGCCGGGGTTCCGGCCCGAACGCCGCCCACACGACGAACGCCAGCACGGCGACCACGACCACTGCCGGCACGAACCACGCCGCAACCCGGTCGGCGATCCGCTGCAACGGCGCCCTGCTGCGCTGCGCCTGCGCGACCAGCGCGACGATGTGCGAGAGCATCGTCTCCGCGCCGACCCGCTCGGCGCGCATGATCAGCGCGCCGTCCTGATTGACGGTGCCGCCGGTCAGGGGATCGCCTTGCGTCTTCGCCACCGGCAACGGTTCACCCGTCAGCATCGACTCGTCCACATGGCTGGTGCCGTCGATGACCACGCCGTCGACTGGAACCTTTTCGCCCGGACGCACGCGCAACGTGTCGCCGGCGCGAACTTCGTCCAGCGACACGTCGGTTTCGCTGCCATTGGCCGAAATGCGGCGCGCGGTCTTCGGCGCGAGGTCCAGCAGGGCACGCAGCGCGGAACCCGTGCGGCGGCGCGCGCGCAGTTCCAGCCAGTCGCCCAGCGTCACCAGCGTGACGATCACTGCGGCCGATTCGAAATACACGCCCACGCGGCCATGCACGTCGCGAAAGCCTGCCGGGAACAGTCCGGGAATCAGGAACGCCACCGTGCTGTACAGCCACGCCACGCCGGTGCCCAACGCGATCAGGGTGTACATGTTGGGCGACCAGGTCCTGAGCGACTTCCAGCCGCGCGCGAAGAACGAAGCACCGCCCCACCACACCACCACGCTCGCCAGCACCGCCTCGATCCAGCCGGCGATCACATCCCAGGGCGCAGGCAGGTGCCAACCGAACAAGTGCGGGCCCATCGCCAGCACGAACACCGGAATCGTCAACGCGACCAGTGTCCGGAACCGCCGCGTCAGCGCGCGCAGTTCGCCGTCGTCGTCCGGATCGGCATCCGGCAACAGCGGTTCCAGCGCCATCCCGCATTTCGGGCAATGACCCGGCCCGAGCTGCCGGACTTCCGGATGCATCGGGCAGGTGTAGATCGTGCCCGCCGGGATTTCCGTCTCCGGCGCACGTGCCGCCGCTTCGCGGCGTGCGCAGCAGGCGTGCTCCGGGGCTGCGCCCGCTGCATGCACGTGTTCGGGGTGACGCAAGTGCGCGTTCATGCACTTTCCTCCCCGCCCAACGCACGCAGGATCGGGCAATGCTCCAGCGGGCCGTGGCCCGGGCAGGCCGCGATCAACTGCCGCAGTCCGCGCCTGACACGCTGCAACTCGCGGATGCGTCGCTCGAGTTCGGCGAGCCGGACCTCGGCACGCCGCTTGACGTCGCGGACACCACGCTCGCGGTCGGAAGACAGCGCCAGCAGTTCGCGGATTTCCTCCAGCGTGAAACCGAGATCCTTGGCGCGGCGGATGAAGCGCAGGCGCTCCACCACGTCCGTGCGGTAATCGCGGTAGCCGGATGCACGCCGCTGCGGTTCGGGCAGCAGGCCTTGGCGCTCGTAGTAGCGGATGGTGTCGATGCCGACGCCCGCCCTTCGGGCCACGGCGCCGATGGTGAGATGCGGCACGGATTGCGTGTTCATGCGCACATCCTAAACCCTTGACCGTGGTCCAGAGTCAAGGGTCTCGTGGAGGCGCACCACCGGCCGCTTGCGCGCGGCGAGCGGCCGGCGTTTCGATGTCGGGGACGATCAGCGCGCGCTGGAAGCAGGCGCCGGCGCGGTTGCGGCCGGAGCCGGCGCGGTTGCGGCGCTTGCGGGAGCCATCCCGTGGTCTTCCATGACTGTCGTGTTCGCGCTGAGGGAATGGAACTCCGCGGCACTCATGTGGGGCTGCCTCTGCAGGTAGGCCACCATCGCCCAGATGGTCTGGTCATCGTGGGTCGCGCCCCACGCCGGCATCGCGGTCATCTTGATGCCGTGCTTGATGATCCAGAACGCCTCGGAGGGATCGGGCGCGAAACGCGTGAGATTGGGCGGCCTGGGGTTCAGACCCTGACGGATCCCGGTGTCGGTCAGGCCGGGCGCAAGGTGGCAGCCCACGCACATCTTCGCGTAGTGCTCGGCGCCCTGCTTGACCAAAGCCGGATCGTTCAACGCGGGCGGCTTGACGTCCGCCGAGCGCAGCCGGATCGAGTGCTCGCGCAGGTCGCCGATCAGCCGTCCGGTGATCGGCCAATCCGGCGAATCCGCAGCCACGTCGTACACGCCGCTCCAGATGAACACGGCGCCGGCGATCACCGCGATCACCACCCATACGATCAACGCACCGACAAAGCGCATGGCCAGGCTCCCGTTGACTATCGCCGATCACGAGACAATCGATCGGCCACCAGGCATCCTACAACATTCAGATGGCGCGCCCGACTGGACTCGAACCAGCAACCGTCGGCTTAGAAGGCCGATGCTCTATCCGGTTGAGCTACGGGCGCGACGCGATCGGGATTCTCGCACCGAATTTGCAGAGACGCGACTTCCGTCAGCACCTAGCAAGATCAACGCGCGTGATGTTTCGCAAGCAACCATCCATGGTACGACTGTCCAGTCGGCATCCATGCCTTCTCCTCGCCGCTCGCACGCGATGCCACTGGCATCGAGTTGGCGCTCGCGCCTCGACCAGCCGGGCGCGCCAATTTCACTAGAATCTATCTCAATATCGAAAACGCGCCGTTTCCAAAAGCATCATTCCCGCGCAAGCGGGACTGCGCAGGCAGGATGCCGAAGCGAACAACGGCGAAACCGTTGGCCTGAAAGGCGCGCGGCAGGAGCCGCGCGTAATCCAGTGGCTCCAACCCCTTGAATGCAAAGACACTGGATTACTCGCGCCATCCATGGCGCTCGCCCTTCGCCGCTGCGCGGCTCGGGCCGCCTTCGGCGTTCGCGTTTGCAATCCTGCAAACGCAGTCCGGATCGCCGCTGCGCGGCGTCCGGAATGACGAGCAAACACTTCAATGCTGGAGTTTTGAGATAGGTTCTACAAAGCATTGGTCGGGGCAGAGGGATTCGAACCCCCGACATCCA
>JAJPHQ010000043.1 GCA_021325195.1 Gammaproteobacteria bacterium
AGCACCTCGCAAGGTTCTTCCGTCAAGCAAACGATCCGCTCAGGTCCGCGCATAAACCCTCCCTGGTGTGTCGCTACGGCCCGGCCGTCCCTGGCCGTGCGTTCGCCAGCGCGAGATGCCATTCAAGACATCTCGCGAAAGCTCCGGCTCACCTTCGGTGAGGCAGACGATGCGGCGCGGACCCGCCACGGCTTCAGCAACCGATGAAGGTGACGGTGACGCGGCGATGGTGCGGCGCCCTGCGATGTTCCCACAGGTACACGCCCTGCCAGGTACCCAGCGCCAGCGCCCCGTCGCGCACGGGAATGCCGAGACTCGCGCCGGTGAGGATCGAGCGCACGTGCGCGGGCATGTCGTCCGGGCCCTCGGCATCGTGGCGGAACAGCGGGTCACCGTCCTTCACCAGCTTGCCGAAAAAGCGTTCCAGATCCTCGCGCACCACCGGATCGGCGTTCTCGCCGATCAGCAGCGAACAACTGGTGTGGTGCACGAACACCTGCGCGATGCCTTCGCGCAGTCCGGTTTCGGCCAGCGCTTCGCGCAGCCACCCACTCAATTCCACGAAGCCGCGCCCGCGCGTGGCCACCTCGAAGGTGGTCGCGGCGATGCGGGTCACGGGTTGCGCGGTGTTCATGGATACAGCATCCGCCGGGTCCACGTGCCGGCGCGCAGCTCCCAGCGTTCGCGTTCGTTGAGGCGGTACTCGTGCGCGTACCAGAACTCCACCATGTCGGGCACCACGCGGTAACCGCCCCACTCGGGCGGACGCGGCACTTCGCGTCCGGCGAAACGCTGCTCGAATTCGCGCAGCCGCCGCTCCAGCTCGGCGCGCTCCGGCAGCGTGCGCGATTGCAGCGATGCCCACGCGCCGAGCTGGCTCATCCTTTCGCGCGTCGCGAAATACGCGTCGGATTCCGGGGCGGACAGTTTCTCCGCGCGGCCCTCGACGCGCACCTGCACCGCGGGCGTCAGGTGCTTCCAGTGCAGGCACAACGCCACCTGCGGATTCCGGTCGATCTGCGCACCCTTGTCGCTGTCGTAGCGGGTAAAGAAGGTGAGCCCGCGTTCGTCCAGGGTCTTCAGGAGCACCATGCGCGCGGAAACCCGGCCGTCGCGGTCGGCGGTGGCAAGGGCCATCGCGTCCGGTTCGGGATCGCCCGCCGTGCGCGCGGCATCGCGCAGGCGCCGCAGCGTGTCGAGTATGCGTGGATCGAGCATGACCAATGCCACGTTTGCGAAACGCGCGATGCTAGCACGCGTGTCCGCTCAAACCTGTTCCAGGCGGTAACCGTGCTGGTACACCGCGGTCAGCCGCCAGCCGTGCTCGCCGGACAGTTGCAGCTTCTTGCGCAACCGGCTGACATGGGTATCGACGGTGCGCGTGCTGACATGGGCGCCCAGGTTCCACACGTTTTCCAGCAGGGCGTTGCGGCTGACGATCCGCCCCTGCCGCCGGAACAGGTAACGGGCCAGCTCGTATTCGCGCTCGGTCAGTTCCATCGGCTGGCCCTGCAGGGTGATGCGCCTGCGCTGGCCGTCGATCTGGTAGGGCGGCAGGTTCAGCACTTCCTGTGCGTCGGCATCGGTGCCGCGGCGGCGCAGCACCGCCGCCACGCGCGCCAGCAGTTCCGCCTGCTTGGGCGGCTTCACCACGTAATCGTCGGCACCGGCCGAAAGGCCCTCGACGATGTCGTGTTCCTCGCCGCTGGCGGTCAGGAAGATCACCGGCAGTCCGGCGTTGGGCGAATGCCGGATCCATTCCAGCACTTCCAGGCCCGTCGCATCCGGCAGGCTGCGGTCCAGCAGCAGCAGATCGACCGCCTCGCTGCCCAGACGACGCCGGAATTCGCCGGCGCTGCCGAACACGGCGCAGCCGTAGCCGGCCGTTTCCAGCCACAGGCGCAGCAAGGCGACCTGGTCAGGATCGTCCTCCACGCAACCGACCACCCACTTCCCGTCGCTCATCGACGACCTCGGTTTTCCCGCCCGGGCCCGTTCCCTGGTATCGATCCGGACCGCCGTTCGCGGCGGTCACCGCAAGGGGGCAAGACGGCCGGCCTCAATCGACCTCGAAGTTGATGCGCATGTTCACTCGCCACTCCTGAATGGCGCCGTTGGGTGCGGTGATGACCTTGATGTCGTTGAGCCAGGCGCCCCGGATGTTCTTGACCGTCTTGCCGGCCTTTTCCAGGCCGTGCCGGACGGCATCCTCGATCCCTTTCGACGACGATGCACTGAGCTCGATCACCTTGGTGACAGACATGCTGGCTCTCCTTGAGGATCGGTGCGGGAACCACCGTGGCCCCGCCTGACATGCCAGCTAACCGTGACACGCCTCACGCTTTTGTCAAGCCTCGCATCGCCGGCGCGCTCGCGCCAGAATGGCGGGCTAGCCGTTGTCATGGGGCTTTCCGGCATCCCCGCTCGGGCAAGCCGCCCTCCGCGGCGTACCGGCCCGACACGGCCCCCGAGCCGTCGTGAAGCGGACCCCGTCCAGTGGCATAGTGGCGCGTCGCAAACCGCGGGCTTTTCGCTTGAATCCTTCCGCCAACCTGTTCCTGATCGGCCCGACCGGCGCGGGCAAGTCCTGTATCGGGCGGCGGCTGGCCGAGGGTCTGGGGCTGCCGTTTGCCGACCTGGACGCCGAAATCGAGGCCCGCACCGGTGCCGACATCGCGACGATCTTCGAAAAGGAGGGCGAGGCCGGCTTCCGCCGGCGCGAAGCCGAGCTGCTGGCCGAATTCAGCGCGCGCGAGGGCATCGTGCTGGCCACCGGCGGTGGCGCGCCGCTGGCGGCCGCCAACCGGGCGTTCCTGCGCCGACGCGGCTTCGTGCTGTGGCTGCAGGCCGGCATCGACCAGCAACTGCAGCGGCTGGCCCGCGACCGCCGGCGTCCGCTGCTGGACGCACCCGACCGTCGCCTCAGGCTGGAGAGCATGGCGCGCGAACGCGAGCCGGTTTACCGGGAGATCGCCGATCTGGCCGCGCCTTCGGGCAACGATTCCCCGGCTCACGCCGCCATCCGGATCGCGGCGCTGCTGGAACGGCACTGGGTCCGGTTGCCGCACCGGACCGAACGCACATGAGCGCGATCGCCACCATCGAGGTGGGGCTGGGCGAGCGCCGCTATCCGATCAGGATCGGCGCCGGTTTGCTCTCGGATGCCGGGCCATGGCGTGGCGTGATCCGCGGCAGGCACGCGTTGATCGTCAGCGACGACCACGTGGCGCCGCTGCATGCGGCCGGCGTGCGGGACCTGCTCGCAGCGGGCGAGCCGCCGTTGCGCGTGGCAGTCTTGACCTTGCCTGCAGGCGAGGCGCACAAGAATCTCGACGCGGTGTCGCGGGTATTCGATGCGCTGGCGGAGCTGGGCGCCACCCGCGATGCCTGCGTGATCGCGCTGGGCGGCGGCGTGGTGGGCGACATCGCGGGCTTGGCCGCCGCGTGCTGGATGCGCGGGATCGACTTCGTGCAGGTGCCGACCACGCTGCTGGCGATGGTCGATTCCTCGGTGGGCGGCAAGACCGGCGTGGATCATCCGGCCGGCAAGAACCTGATCGGCGCCTTCCACCAGCCGCGCGCGGTGATCGCGGACCTCGACACGCTGGCGACGCTGCCGGATCGCGAACTGCGCGCCGGATTCGCGGAGGTGATCAAAATCGCATGCATCGGCGATGCCGAGTTCTTCGCGTGGCTGGAAGCCAACGCCGGGGCATTGCTGTCGCGCGATGCGGCTGCGCTGACCCACGCCATCGTCACCTGTTGCCGCTTCAAGGCCGAAGTGGTGGCGCGCGACGAACGCGAATCGGGCGAACGCGCGCTGCTGAATTTCGGCCACACATTCGGGCATGCGCTGGAAGCGGAATGCGGATACGGCACCCTGCTCCACGGCGAGGCCGTGGCAAGCGGCATGCTTTTGGCTGCGCGGCTTTCATCCCTGCTGCACATGAGCCAGCCGTCCGAAACCGGACGTCTGCGCAACCTGCTGGTGCGTTTCGGCCTGCCCACCGAGCCCCCACGGATCAGCGCCGACGCACTGGTCGCCCGCATGAGACTGGACAAGAAGAACCGCGCGAACAGCTTGCGCCTGATCCTGTGGCGCGGCATAGGCAAGGCGGAGATCGTCGAGAACGTGCGGGAAGGAGATGTGCTTTCGGCACTCTGATACCACGCTGGGTACAATCTGAGGTTCGACCCGAGCCCGCCGCTGCGCATGCACCTGTACCTGCAAACTCCGCCTGTTGCGGGCGCCGCGCCGCGCTACTGCCGGATCGCGCTGGAGCAGGACCTGCTGGGCGGCTGGACGTTGTATCGTGAGACCGGCACCGAAGGTGGACGCGCCACGTTGAGGCGCGAGGTGTACCTTGACCGCGATGCCGCGCTGGCCGCATTCGAGAAGGCACGCGACGCGCAGCTGAAACGCGGTTACAAGGTGATGATCACGCAGGGCTTCGATTACCCGCATGCCTGAAACCGCAGGGCAACGGGCATGGGGGGACGTGGAGATGTCAAAGCCGCCTGAACCCGACTCCGGTCAAGTCCGTCAGGATGGGTCCGGCCGCAGCAACCGTTTCCTGCACGCGCTGCGCCGCGAGCCGGTGGACGTCACGCCTATCTGGATCATGCGCCAGGCCGGGCGCTACCTGCCCGAATACCGCGCCACCCGCGAACTGGCCGGCAGTTTCCTGGAACTGATGCAGACCCCGGAACTGGCCTGCGAGGTCACGCTGCAGCCGGTCGAGCGTTTCGATCTGGACGCCGCGATCCTGTTTTCCGACATTCTGACGGTGCCCGACGCGATGGGGCTGGGCCTGCACTTCGTCGAAGGCGAAGGCCCGAAGTTCTCCCGCCCGGTGCGTACGCACGCGGACATCGAACGCCTCGCGGTGCCCGATCCGGAATCCTCGCTGTGGTACGTGATGGACGCGGTGCGGCTGGTCCGGCGCGAGTTGAAGGGGCGCGTGCCCCTGATCGGTTTCGCCGGCAGTCCGTGGACGCTGGCCTGCTACATGATCGAGGGCGGAGGCTCGCGCGATTTCGCGCGCGTCAAGGCGCTGGCCCTGGACAATCCGGCGCTGATGCACAAGCTGCTGGGCGTGAACGCCAAGGCCGTCGCCACGTACCTGGCCGCGCAGGCCGCGGCCGGTGCGCAGGCGCTGATGATCTTCGACACCTGGGGCGGCCTGCTGGCGCCCGCGATGTTCCTGGAATTCTCGCAGCGCTATCTCGGACAGATCGCCCTGCTGCTGCGCGCGGATCCGCATGCGTGCAGCGTGCCGCTGATCCTGTTTTCGAAAGGCGCCAACGCCAGCCTGGAAGCGCTGGCCGACACCGGCTGCGCCGCGCTGGGCGTGGACTGGACCCTTCCGATCGGCGAAGCGCGCCGGCGCGTCGGCGAGCACGTCGCGCTGCAGGGCAACCTCGATCCCGCGGTCATGCTTGCTTCGCCGGACGTGATCCGCCGCGAGGCACGCCGGGTGCTCGATGACTTCGGCCCGTATCCCGGCCACGTGTTCAACCTGGGCCACGGCATCACGCCGGATGTCGATCCGGAACACGTAAGCGTGCTGGTGGAGGCGGTGCATGCCTGCCGCGCGACCGCGGGCACCGCGATGCGCACGGCCGGAAACGCCACGTGATTTCCAATCGCTCGATGCCGGCCAGCACGGTCATCCCGGTACTCGGCTATCCGGACGTGCCGAAGGCGGTCGCGTGGCTGCGCGACGCATTTGGTTTCAGCGAACGCCTGCGCATCGGCACGCATCGCGTGCAAATGCATGCAGGCCATGGCGACGTCGTGGTGACGGATTCGCCTGCGCCGGCCAGCCCCGACGAAACCGGCTGCGCCATCATGTTGCGCGTGGAGGATGTGGACGCGTGTTACACGCGCGCCCTGGCCGCCGGCGCGCAGTCGCTGCAGCCGCCCGCGACGTTCCCGTACAGCGAGCGTCAATGCACGCTGCGGGATTTCGCCGGCCACGTCTGGACTCTTTCGCAGTCGGTGGCGGACGTGGACCCCGCACAATGGGGCGGCGAAATGGTCGCACCGTAACCGTTCCCGAGACCCGTACAATCACGGGTTCGTCTCCATCACCGCGCCGAAGGCATGGACAAGAGTTTCGACCCCCGGCAGATCGAATCGAGGTGGTACGCGCACTGGGAGCAGGCCGGCTGCTTCAAGCCGTCCGGCCATGGCGAGCCGTACTCGATCCTGCTGCCGCCGCCCAACGTCACCGGCACCCTGCACATGGGTCACGCGTTCCAGCAGACCCTGATGGACGCGCTGGTCCGGCACGCGCGGATGTCGGGGAAGAACACGCTGTGGCAGGGCGGCACCGACCACGCTGGCATCGCCACGCAGAAGATCGTCGAGAACCAGCTCGCGGCGGAAGGCAAGTCGCGACACGACCTCAGCCGCGAGAAGTTCGTCGAACGCGTGTGGCAGTGGAAGCAGGAATCGGGTTCCACCATCACCCAGCAGATGCGCCGGCTGGGCGCGTCGGTGGACTGGTCGCGCGAACGCTTCACGATGGACGAGGGCCTGTCGGCCGCGGTGCGCCGCGTGTTCGTCGAGTGGTACCGCGCCGGGTTGATCTATCGCGGCAACCGGCTGGTGAACTGGGACCCGGTGCTGATGACCGCGGTGTCGGATCTGGAGGTCAACAGCGTCGAGCGTGACGGACACCTGTGGTCGATCCGCTACGACGTGATCGATCCGCAACCGGGCGCGCCCGATCACGTGGTGATCGCGACCACCCGCCCGGAAACCATGCTGGGCGACGTCGCCGTCGCGGTGCATCCTGAGGACGAGCGCTACGCGAAGCTGATCGGCAAACGTCTGCGCCTGCCAATCACCAATCGCGAGATTCCCGTCATCGCGGACGACTACGTCGATCGCGAATTCGGCACCGGCGCGGTGAAGGTTACGCCCGCGCACGATTTCAACGACTACGCGATCGGGCAACGGCATGGACTGGACTCGATCAACGTGCTGACGCTGGACGCGAAGGTCAACGACCATGCGCCCGCGGAATACCGGGGGATGGACCGCTACGCGGCGCGCAAGGCCATTCTTACCGAGCTGGAAGCGCACGGCCTGCTGGTCGAGGCCAGACCGCACAAGTTGCAGGTGCCGGTCAGCCAGCGTTCGGATGCCGTGATCGAACCGATGCTGACCGACCAGTGGTTCGTCGATCTGACGCGCGACACGCTGGACGACGGCCGACCCGGCGGCCGTCGCGCGATCACGCAGCCTGCGCTGGATGCCGTGCGCAACGGCGATATCAAGTTCGTTCCGGAGAACTGGACGAGCACCTACACGCAGTGGCTGGACAACATCCAGGACTGGTGCATCTCGCGCCAGTTGTGGTGGGGCCATCGCATTCCGGCGTGGTACGACGAGGCCGGCAACATCTTCGTGGGCGAGGACGAGGCGGATGCGATCGCGCATTCGCCGATGAAACCAAACGGCGCGTTGAGACAGGACGAGGACGTGCTGGACACCTGGTTCTCGTCCGCGCTGTGGCCGTTCTCGACATTGGGCTGGCCCTCGCAGACACCCGTCAAGAACGAACGCGGCGAGATCGTCGCCGACTGGTCACGCGATCAAGTCTTCCTGCCCAGCTCGGTGCTGGTCACCGGCTTCGACATCATCTTCTTCTGGGTCGCGAGGATGGTGATGGCGACCAGGTATTTCACCGGCCGCGTGCCGTTCCGGGAGGTGTACATCAACGCAATCGTGCGCGACGCGGAAGGCCAGAAGATGTCCAAGTCCAAGGGCAACACGCTCGATCCGCTGGACCTGATCGACGGCATCACCCTGCCCGCGCTGATCGAGAAATCCACCAAGTCGCTGCTGATTCCGCAGGTGCGCGAAAAAGTGGAAAGGCGCATCCGCCGGGATTATCCCGACGGCATCGCCCCCATCGGCGCCGATGCGCTGCGTTTCACCTTCGCCGCGCTGGCCACGCCCAGCCGCACCATCAACTTCGACATCAAGCGCGCGGAAGGCTACAAGGCGTTCTGCAACAAGCTGTGGAACGCGGCGCGGTTCGTGTTGATGAATAGCTCTTCCCCTTTCCCTCCGGGTACGGCTGCCATCCCTGGCCAAGAGCTCCGTGGTGGCGCGCAAGCGCCGGGTGAGGGTTCGGCCCTCGCGCAACGTTCAAGCAATACCGAACCCTCACCCCAACCCCTCTCCCCGGGGGAGAGGGGTTCGAAGCCTGCAACCGAAGCGGAGCGCTGGATCCTCACGCGCCTGCACGCAACGCTCGCAGAAACCGAACAGCACTTCACGACCTACCGCTTCGACCTGCTGGCGCAGGCGCTGTACGAATTCGTGTGGAACGACTACTGTGACTGGTTTCTCGAACTTTCAAAACCGGCCCTCAATGGCGACGACGCAGCTGCCGCGGCCTCCACGCGCCACACGCTGCTGACGGTGCTGGAGGCCGCGTTGCGCGCGCTGCACCCCGTCATCCCGTTCATCACCGAGGAAATCTGGCAGGAGTTACCTTTGCGATCCTCCCTGATCGCAAAGAACAACCCGGCATCCATGCCGGACTTTTCACCAGGCTCGATTCTGGAATGTCCGTATCCGCGCGCGGACGAATTTGCCGTGGATGAAAGCGCCAGCGCGGAAATCGAATGGCTCAAAAGCGTGCTCACCGGCGTGCGCAGGATCCGCAGCGAGATGAACATCGCACCGGGCAGGATGATTCCGTTGCTGCTGGCCGATGGCGACGCCGAAGACCGGCGGCGTGCCGGCAAATTCGAAAGACAAATCGCGTTCATCGCCCGCACCGAAACGCCGCAATGGCTGCAGACGGCACAATCCGAACCACCCTCGGCGAGCAACGTGGTCGGCACGATGCGCACCTTGATCCCGCTGGCCGGCCTGATCGATCTCGATGCCGAACGCGCGCGTCTCCAAAGGGAAATCGCGCGCGTCGAGGGCGAGAAGAGGAAATCCGAAGGCAAGCTCGGCAACGCGAATTTCGTGCAGAACGCGCCGGCCGAGGTGGTCGAACAGGAACGCGCGCGGCTGGCCGACTGGAGCACGCAACTCGCGGCGCTGCGTGAGCAGGCGGCACGGCTCACCGCCGTGCAATGAAAGTCCCGCCGCGGCGGTCCTGCTTGTCGGGATGCCGGGAACGCATCCGGAGCGTCCGCCGCCGAGCCCCGCACGGAACGATCCGCCTGCATCCACCATCCGGACGCTCCGGGTTCCTGTCGGATCGTCGCGTTCGCGGCGCACCAGGCCGGTCCTGACGCGACCGGAAAATCCTTGCGACGGTCGGGAGATCCGCATGCAAGCGATCGCCAGCTCGACGCGGCCTTCGCACTCTTTTTCGCGGTGTCGATCGCGCTCACCCGCCCCCGAGGCGCGGCGACGGCCAGCGCGCCCGGCGGTCACGCCGACGCCGGATGACCCGGCCGAGGCGCATTCGCTCCTACGGCTTGTCGGGCGGCAGCAGCTCCATCGCCATCACGATCGCGTCCTCGCGGCCGCGGTGCGCGGGGTAATAGCCGGGGCGGCGGCCGATCTCGTTGAAACCGGCGCGTTCGTACATCGCGCGCGCGAGTTCGTTGGATGGCCGCACCTCCAGGAATATCCGCTTCGCACGGTGCCAGCGCGCCAGGTCCAGCAGCCGGCGCAGCAGGTGCGCGCCATGACCCTGCCCCTGGCAGGCGGGCGCGACGCAGAGATTGAGGATGTGCGCCTCGTCGGCGCCGATCGAGAGGATGCCGTAGCCCAGCAGCTCACCCTGCCGTTCCAGCACCCAGCACTTGTGCCCGTTGTCGAGGCAACTGCGGAAGATGCCGCGCGACCACGGAAACTCGTAGGCGGACACCTCGATGGCCGCAACCGCGGCGATGTCGGCGTGGGTCATCGGCCGCAGCGCGGGCTGCAGGGGCGCCACCGCGACCATCTCAACGGACCTCACCACCGCGGCCCAGCGCCAGCAGCATGTCCCACAGCGCGCGCTTGCGCGAACGGTCCGCGTGCAACAGTGCCAGCGCATCGGCGCGCAGCACGCGTTCCCGGGGCACGCCAGCGGGCAGCGGCGCGTTGCCGAACACCAGCACCGCCGCCGATGCATCGGAGACCGCATCGGCCACGCGCACGGCTTGCAGTCCCGCCTTGCCGACCGCATCGGTCAGCGCCGAATACATCGCGTGGATCACGGGATCGTGCAGTTCCTCCGGCGCGGGCTGCAGTGCCAGCCGCCTGATGCCGCGCGGCAAATCCGCCGAGGACGCTGTTGCCGCCGCAGGCGCGGCCGGCGCCGGCGAAACAGCGGCACCCCGGGTCCGGCCGCGATCGGCACCGCGCACGCGCAGCGGCGTCACGCCCAGCGCCCGCAACCGGCGTTCGCGCGGAGACATGGCCGGCTGCGCGGCCATCAATGATGCTCCTGCGACGGCGGAGTGCGATGCTGCATCCGCAGCCGGCGCCGCGAGGCGCGGCTGCGCAGGCCCCACAACGTCATCACCGGCCCCGACAGCACGTAGATCACCGCCAACGCCAGCAGCATGCCCGCGGTGTTAAGCGCCAGGGCCACGATCACCAGCACCGCCAGAATGATCCACACGAACGGCACCCGGTCGCTGGCCGGCCAGGTCTTGAAACTGAAATAGCGCACCCGGCTGACCATCAGCAGGCCCGCGATGGCGGCCAGGATGGGCGTGAAGAAGCACAGCCACTGTCCCTCGATGCCGAGGTTGTGCATCGTCCACACGAACGACATGCACAGCCCGGCCGCGGCGGGGCTGGCCAGCCCCTGGAAGTAACGCTTGTCGGCCACGCCGACCTGGGTGTTGAAACGCGCCAGCCTGAGCGCGGCGCAGGCGGTGTAGAGGAACGCCGCGCACCAGCCGACCTTGCTCCACACCGGACCGTAGTCGCGCAGGTATTGCAGCGACCACGTGTAGAGCACCAGTGACGGCGCCAACCCGAAGCTGACCATGTCCGACAGCGAGTCGTACTGCACGCCGAACTCGCTTTGCGTGCCGGTCAGACGTGCGATCCGTCCGTCCATCCCGTCCAGCAGCGCGGCGATGAACACCGCCACCGCGGCGTGCGCGAAATAGCCCAGGAAGCCGGCCACGATCGCGTAGAAGCCGGCGAACATCGCGCCGGTCGTGAACAGGTTCGGCAGCAGATAGATTCCGCGGCGCGGGCGCTTGGGCGGAAGGGGCTCGGTCATGCCGTCGGGCGAAAGGACGATTCGCCGTCAGTGTAAACCATCGGCGAACCGGCGCCCGGCGCACGTGCCGGCTTCCACAATCGCGACGGCGTCACGCATTGGGCGCCCCGCCGCTGTGGCATACTCGCGCCCGAGCTGCCACCCCGGAGGTCGCCCATGCAACCGCGCAGACTTGCCGCCCTGCTGGCCGTGGGCTGTTGGATCGCCCTCGTGACGACCCTGGCAGGTGCCCAGATCTACAAGTGGAAGGACGCCCAGGGTGTGACGCATTTTTCGCAGTCGCCGCCGCCGGCCGGCACGCATTACACCAGAATGCGGCTGGCAGGCGAGCCCGAGGTGAGCTCGAATCCGTCGCCGGCAGCCAGCACGGCAACCCCGCCGGCGGCTTCCCCCGCGGCGGCGCAGCAAACCGCCTCCGGTTCCGTCGCCGACACCCCGCAGAACCGCGCCACCCTGTGCAAGCAGCTCTCCAGCAACATCGCCCTGCTGGAAAGCAGCCAGTCGCTGACCCAGGCCGGGCCCGGCGGCGTGCAGGAGAAACTCACCGACACCCAGCGCCGCCAGCAACTCGCGACCGCGCGCGCGCAGCAGGCGCAATACTGCAACGGGCAATGACGGGATCTCCGTTCTCGCCGGATTCGTCCGACTGACATCCCTGTCTTTTTCCGTTCGCTTCCCGGCGAGCGGGCTGCTTTTGTTCAGGCAAAAGCAGCCGAAACCCTTGCGCGCGGACACGACGGTTCCCTCGCCTGCCGCAACGCGCAGCAAGCAGTCGTCCCTGAATCACCTTGCTGCCCGCACTTCCCCGTGCGGGCGTTCGCCGGCGCGAGATGCCATTCAAGGCATCCCGCGAAAGTCCCGGCATGGATGCCGGGCCGGATTATCGCTGCAAGGATGAATGCCTGCGCTGACATCCATGAAGCAAGGGCCGTGCAAGAGAGAGTCGCACGCCCGCCCGGACTTAATCGGCAGGATCGCCGGTTTGAATGCCGCTGGCGGCCCGAAGGGCGAACCACGGGGATGTGGCGAGTCTGGCGGGCGGAAAATGACGGGATGTCGACATGCACGGCGCGACGACACATTGCGGCTACAATCCGCCGTTTCCATTGCAAAACGGATTGGCGATGCGCCTGTCGAAATTCCACATCGCGACCACCCGCGAGGACCCCGCCGATGCCGAGATCGCGAGCCACCGCCTGATGCTGCGGGCGGGCATGATCCGCAAGCTGGCGTCGGGCATCTACACCTGGTCGCCGCTGGGCCTGCGCGTGCTTCGCAAGGTCGAGGCGATCATCCGCGAGGAGATGCGGAATGCCGGCGCGATCGAAATGCTGATGCCGTCGGTGCAACCGCGCGAACTGTGGGACGAATCCGGCCGCTGGAA
Source organism: Gammaproteobacteria bacterium (assembly GCA_021325195.1). Classification (GTDB taxonomy): domain Bacteria; phylum Pseudomonadota; class Gammaproteobacteria; order Xanthomonadales; family Rhodanobacteraceae; genus 66-474. The sequence goes on from JAJPHQ010000043.1 coordinate 12,595, forward strand.
CAAGTACGGGCCGGCATTGCTCAAATTCCGCGACCGCCGCGAGCAGGAGTTCTGCTACGGCCCCACGCACGAGGAAGTGATCTGCGAATTCGCCCGCAACGAATTGCGCAGTTACCGGCAACTGCCGGTCACGTTCTTCCAGATCCAGACCAAGTTCCGCGACGAGATCCGTCCGCGCTTCGGGGTGATGCGTTCGCGCGAGTTCATCATGAAGGACGCCTATTCGTTCCACATGGACCAGGCGTCGCAGGATGAAACCTACCGCGCGATGTACGACGCCTATTCGCGCATCTTCACCCGCCTCGGTCTGGAATTCCGCGCGGTGGCAGCCGATTCCGGCGCGATCGGCGGCGACGTCAGCCACGAGTTCCAGGTGATGGCCGATTCCGGCGAGGACGCGATCGCGTTTTCCGACCGCTCCGACTACGCCGCCAACGTGGAACTGGCCGAGGCCGTCGCGCCGGCCACGCCGCGTCCCGCGCCATCGCAAAAGCTGACGCGCGTCGAGACGCCCGAACAGCGAACCATCGAGGAAGTCGGCGCGTTCCTGAATGTGCCCGCACGGCAGTGCGTCAAGACGCTGCTGGTGCGCGGCACCGACGGCGTGGTCGCGCTGTGCCTGCGCGGCGACCACGAATTGAACGAGGTAAAGGCCGCGAAGCAGCCGGAACTGCCGGGCGAATCGGTGCTGGCTGGCGAGGCCGAAGTCAGGGCCGCAACCGGCGCCACGCCCGGTTTCATCGGGCCGGTGGGACTGCCGCAAGACATCCCCGTGATCGTGGACCGTTCCGCCGCGGTGCTGGCGGATTTCGTCTGCGGCGGCAATGTCGACGGGACGCACTACACCGGCGCCAACTGGGAACGCGATGCGCGCATCACCCGCGTGGCCGACCTGCGCAAGGTGGTCGCGGGCGATCCCTCGCCCGACGGCCGCGGCATGCTCTCGATCGCACGCGGCATCGAGGTCGGCCACATCTTCCAGAACGGCGACAAGTACACCCGCGCCATGAACGTCGCGGTGCTGGGCGAGGACGGCAAGGCGCGCACGCCGATCACCGGCTGCTACGGCATCGGCGTCACCCGGATCGTGGCCGCGGCGATCGAACAGAATCACGACGAGCGCGGCATCATCTGGCCCGACGCGATGGCGCCGTGGCGCGCGGTGATCTGCGTCATCAATCCGAAAAACGATCCGGCGGTCGATGCAGCCGCGGAATCGTTGTACCGGGACATGACCGGACGCGGCATCGAAACGGCACTCGACGACCGCGGATTGCGGCCCGGCGCGATGTTCGCCGACCTGGAATTGATCGGCATTCCGCACCGGATCGTGGTCAGCGAACGCGGCCTCGCCGCGGGCAGGTTCGAATATCGCGGACGCCGCGACGCCGAAAGCCGCAATATGGACCGGGATGCGCTGCTCGCATTATTGGGATAACCGGTACTTCCGGCATATCCGTGCGCTGTCCATCGTGGCGTTTTTTTGCCAAACGCAACGGTTTGGTCCAGAATTGGCGGACCGATAACTGCCCGATTATCCACAGGCACATTCAATCGGCATTTCGATAACCGACATCCACCAAGGGGACCTTCATGGCAATCAATCTTTCCAAGCTCAGCCGCAAACAGCTCGCCGAACTGGTGAACAAGGCCAAGGCCCGCGAGGCCAGCCTGGTCAGGGAAGAAATCGCCAGGGTGCGCACCAAGGTCGACAAGCTGCTCAAGGCCGAGGGCTACACCTTCGCCGAGGTGTACGGCGCCCGCCGGGGCGGCAAGCGCGGCAAGGTGGCGCCGAAGTACCGCAATCCCGCGAACGCCGCGGAAACCTGGTCCGGCCGCGGCAAGCGGCCACGCTGGTTCACCGCCGCGTTGAAGGCGGGCAAGAAGGAAAAGGACCTGCTGATCAAATAGCCGAATCGGCGGTTCCGGGGCGCGCCTTTTCGAGAAGTGCGGCCATGGATGGCCGCCTTTGGACTTTCAGATCGCCGATGCGCATTCGATCATTGCGCATTCGATCATGCCGCGATCAGGGATGATCGCATATCAAAGACTCCGCCGCGGCGCGATCAGCAGATCGCCGAACAGCAGTCCCGCGACCAGCGAAATCAGCAGCGTCACCAGCAGCACGCCGATCTGCGCGCTGTCGGCGAGCTGGTGATTCAGCAGATCCGTCACGCCGCGAAACCCGACGCTGCCGGGCACCAGCAGCAGGATGCCCGGCTCGCGCACCAGCGCGCCGGGGCGGTGCGCGACGCGCGCATACAGGTTGCTGAGCGCGCTGAGAATCAGGCCACCGATGAATACGCCGAACGGCGCGCCCAGCGCGTTGCCGCCCCAGTAGGTCGCCAGATAGCCCACGATGACCGCGGCGATCACCAGCAGATAATCGCGCAGCGCGGCCTGGAACAGCATCGCGAACGAAACCGCCGCCACCAGCAGCGCGGGCCATTGCGCCCAGGGCGGCAACGGCGGCGGCGCCTGCGCCGCGGGCACGATGTGCAGCACCGCGCAGACCTGTGCGGCGGCGATGGTGCCGAAGGTCAATTTCAGCAGCGTTGCGGCCGCGCCGGCGAAACGCGACACGCCCGAGACCAGGTGCTGGCTGGTCAGTTCGCGCACGGCGTTGGTGAGCGACATGCCGGGCACCAGCACGATCAGCGCCGACAGGATCACCAGCTTCAATGCCAGCGGTACCAGCCACGCGCTGATCATGGTCGCGAGGAAGGTCGCGACCAGCGCCGAGATGGCGTCGCTGGCCACGGCCAGCCGCGGCCTTCCGTAACCCGCAACGGTGATTGCACCGATCAGCAGGCCTATTGCGCCTGCGACCAGCGCATCGACGCCGGCGGTCCGGAACAGCACCGCGATGCTGGCGGCAGCCAGCCCGTAGCTGACGACGATCGCGTGCAACGCTCGCCGCGACAGCGGCCGCCCCAGCGCGCGCAACTGGGCGAGGCCGCGGCGCGGTTCCAGCGTGCCGTCGGTGACACGGTCGGCGATCTCGTCGGCGCGGCACAGCCGCGCGAGGTTCACGTCGCCCGGCGCGACCCGGATCACCTGCGTGAAATCCGCCATGCCCTCGCCCGCGCGCGTGCCGACCGACAGCACCACCGAGGTGGGCGTCGAAAGCACGTCGCACTCGAGGCCCATCCGCTGGGCGACGCCGCTGATCGCCTGCTCCAGGCGCGGTGCCGCGGCGCCGTACTGGTGCAGGCGGCGCGACAGTTCGATCAGGAACCCAGCGCGGGCGCGCAGGTCGGGCTCGAGGGTGCTCACCGCGAACGGCTCCGCCGGAAACGTGCGCGCATCGTAAACCGCCGCGCGGCGAGCCCGTCAAGCATCAACGCACCGGTCGAACCTTCAGCATCGTGCCTTCGACGCCGATCACCTCCACTTCCGTGCCCGCGGGAAGGTCCGGGCCCTCCACCAGCCATTGCCCGTCGCCCACGCGCGCCTTGCCGCGGCCGTTGGCAATCGCCTCGACCAGCACGTAGCGCTGGCCGATCAACTGTTCGCCGCGCCGGCCGAGCGTGGCCGCCACAGGATCGTCGCCGCGCGCCAGCCGCATGCGCACGAATCTCCAGTAGAACGCGCACGAGGCGAACGCCAGGATCACGAACAGGACGGCCTGCGCCAGCGCACCGAGTCCCGGCACGATCCACGCGATGACGCCCATCATCGCGGCTGCGATGCCTATCCACAACAGAAAGAATCCCGGCGCGACCACTTCGCCGGCGATCAGCACCAGCGCCAGCACCCACCACCAGTAATGCAACGGTACGAGCCACATCGTGACGACTCCGCACGAGGAAGTTCGATTCTATGGGCTGCGGTAAAGTACGCCACGACTTCAATACTTCCACAACCCCTGCCGGACCGTCGCAATGCGACGGTCCGGCCGCCCCCTTGACTCAAGGGGGCTCCAATCAGCTCCGTCCGGGTGCCGTCGTTGCATTCTTCGCCAGCACTTCCTTGCCGATTTCCGCGATGCCGGCCAGCGAGGAAAGGATGCCCGACGCCTCGAACGGCAGCATCAGCATCTTCTGGTTGGGCGAATCGGCCATCGCCTTCAGCGCCTCGACGTACTTGGTGGCGACGAAATAATTGATGGCGTTGAGGTTGCCCGCCGAAATCGCGTCGGACACCAGTTGCGTGGCCTTGGCTTCCGCCGCGGCCAGCCGTTCGCGCGCCTCGGCCTCGCGAAAGGCGGCTTCCTTCTGGCCTTCGGCCGCGAGGATGGTCGATTGCTTTTCGCCGTCGGCCTTCAGGATCGCGGCCTGCTTGAAGCCTTCCGCTTCCAGGATGTTGGCGCGCTTCTCGCGCTCGGCCTTCATCTGCCGCGCCATCGCATCCACCAAGTCCTTCGGCGGCGCGATGTCCTTGATCTCGATGCGGTTGACCTTGACGCCCCACGGATGCGTGGCTTCGTCCACCACTTTCAACAGGCGCGCGTTGATCTCGTCGCGCTTGGACAGCGATTCGTCGAGATCCATCGAACCCAGCACGGTGCGGATGTTGGTCATCACCAGCGCCAGCGTGGCCTGCTCGAGATTGGCGACCTCGTACGCGGCCTTGGCCGCTTCCAGCACCTGATAGAACACCACGCCATCGACGCGCACCACCGCGTTGTCCTTGGTGATCACGTCCTGCGAGGGCACCGGCAGTACCTGCTCCATCATGTTCATCCTGCGGCCGATGCCGTAGATGAAGGGCACCAGGAAATGCAGGCCCGGCGGCAGGGTGCGTGTGTACTTGCCGAAGCGCTCGACGGTCCACTCGTAGCCTTGCGGCACGATCCGCACCCACTTCGCCAGCACGATGATCGCCACGACGACGATGACGATCGCAACGATGACGGACGGCCCCATGATGCGCTCCCTGTGTGTTGGTCGGCGCAGTATAGCGATTTGTATTACCCCTCTCCCTTCGGGAGAGGGTTTCAGATACGCGCCGCGGGCAGCGTCACGCTGACGCGCAGGCCGCCGCCGTCGCGGTTGGCCAGCGTGATCCGGCCGCCGTGCGCCTCGACGATCTCGCGCGCCAGCGCAAGGCCGAGCCCGGTGCCGGAACGCTTGGTCGAATAGAACGGCAGCAGCGCCTGCGCCAGCACGGTATCGCTCATGCCCGGTCCGCGGTCGGCCACCTCGATCCGCCAGTGCTGCAGCAGATGCGTGATCGCCAGCGTCACCTGCTCCGCGTCGCTGCCCGATTCATGGGCGTTCTTGATCAGGTTGATCAGTACCTGCTCGATCTGCGCGGCGTCGAACCAGCCGGACTCGTCCGGCACCGCACTCCCAAGCCGGAACCGGCAGTGCATCCGCAGTGATTCCAGGAACGGTGCCCACGCGACCGGTGCGGGATTGGGCCGCGGCAGCTTGGCGAAGCTGGCGTAGCCCGCGGTGAAGGCGTGCAGATGCCGGACGCGGTCGCCGATGCCCGCGAACACGCCCTGCAGGCGTTCGGTGTCGCCGCGCCGTGCCAGTTCGCTGCCCGAATGCGCCAGCGAGGAAATCGGCGCCAGCGAGTTGTTCAGCTCGTGGCTGATCACCCGGATCACGCGCTTCCACACCGCCACTTCCTGCCGCGACAGTTCGCGAGTCATCCGTTGCACCAGGTACAGCTGGTGCGGGCGCCCCTGCAGCCGGAAATCGCGGCGCGACAGGTGGAAGTATTCCTCCTCGTTGCCCATCTCGACGCCGAACAGGCTGTCCTCGCTGGAAGCCAGCGCGTTGCGCAGGGCATCGGGGCAGGCTTCCAGCAGTTCCTTGAAGCGCAGGCCGAGCGGGCTCCTGCCCTCGTTGAACAGGTGCCGTGCGGCAAGATTGGCATAGACGATGTGATCGCCCGCGTCGGTCAGCACCAGCGCGGTGGGCGTGTGCTGCACCACCGTGTCCAGCAGCAGTTCGCGCTGCACGATGTTCTGGCGCTGCTCGCGCAACGCGTGGCCCAGTTCGTTGTGCGCGACGATCAGCTCGCCCAGTTCGTCGCGGCGGCGCGTGCGCAGCGAGATGCTGAAATCGCCGTCACGGTAACTGGCGACGCTGCCCGACAGCGCACGCAGCAGGCGCCTTATCGGCTGCATCGCGGTGTGCGCCAGCCACAGCAGCGGGAAGATCAATACCGCGATCGCGATGGCCGCGCCCAGCCAGCCGTTGCCGATCCATTCCGTGATCGCCGCCACCGCGATGGCCGCCACGACCGCGGCTCCGGTCAGCATCAGCGCAAGTTTGGCTTCGAGCGAGGAAAAGCGCATGGGATTCGCAGATTCGGGACTCGGGACTCGGGACTCGGGAAGCTAACCCCGAATCAAATCGGCGCATCATCCCTCCGTCGGAATGCCGTAGCGTTGCATGCGCCGGTACAGCGCCTGCCGCGACAGGCCCAGCGCGCGCGCCGCACGGCTGATCACGCCGCCGGCCTTCTTCAAGGCCTCCTCGACCGCCTCGCGCGGCGGATCATCGAGGCTGCGCGAAGGGACCGTCGCGACCGCAGGCAAGCCGAGATGCATCACCGTGATCTCCCCGGGTCCGCCCAGCAGCTTCGCGCGCTCGATGGTGTTCCGGAGTTCGCGCACGTTGCCGGGCCACGGGTAGGCGATCAGCGCGTCGCGCGCCTCGTCCGACAGTGCGGCGCCGTCCAGGAAATGCTCGGCCAGCGGCAGGATGTCGTCGGGGCGCTCCGACAGCGGCGGCAGCGCGATCTGGATGGTGTTGAGGCGGTAGTAGAGATCCTCGCGGAACTTGCCGTCGCGGATCATCGCGGTGAGGTCCGCATTGGTCGCGCTGATCACGCGCACCTTCACCTTGCGGGTGCGCGTGGATCCCAGCCGCTCGAACTCGCCCGATTCCAGCACGCGCAACAGCTTCATCTGGCCGGCCGGGGGCAGGTTGCCGATTTCGTCCAGGAACAGCGTGCCACCGTTGGCCGCCTCGAAACGGCCCTCACGCGCGCGGGTCGCGCCGGTGAACGCGCCGGCCTCGGCGCCGAACAATTCGGCCTCGATCAATTCGCTGGGCAGCGCGCCGCAGTTCACCGTCAGCAGCGGCTTGTCGCGCACCGCCGAATTGGCGTGGACGATTTCGGCGATGCGCTCCTTGCCCGCGCCGTTGGGTCCGGTGATCAGCACCGGCACGTCCGCGCGCGCCACCTGACAGGCCAGCTCGATCACGTGCAGCATCTCGTCGGACGCGAACACGATGCCGCGCAGGTCGTAGTCGCGTTCCAGCGTCTCGCGGCGGCGGCGACGCGTGACGCGCGCGTTTTCCGCCACGCGCGCGTTCTCGGAAAGTTCCAGCAGGTTCTCGACCGTCGCCAGCAGCTTGGCGTCGTCCCACGGCTTGGACAGGTAATCCGCGGCGCCGGCCTTGACCAGTCGCACCGCAGTTTCGAGATGCGACCAGCCGGTCAGCAGGATCACCGGCAGGTCCGGATGGCGCGCGCGGATCGCGTGGAACAGCGCCACGCCCTCCTCGCCCGAGGTGGTGTCGGCGCTGAAGTTCATGTCGGCGATCACCACGTCCACGCGCTCGCGCGCGAGCATCGCCATGCCCTCCTCCGGCATCGCGGCCGTCAGCGGACGGATGTCGTGCAGCGACAGCAGCAGCGACAGCGCCTCGCGCACCGCGGGCTGGTCGTCGATGATCAATACGGTGCGCATGTGTCGAACAAGGGTCGGCTAGTCATCGGGGCAGGCTATCACGGCCGGAAAGCGAGTTCGCCTCAGACGCTGCGCGTCGCCACCACCGGCGGTACGTTGGACGCGCGCAGTGCCGGCGCCAGCACCGCAAGTTGTCCAAGGCCCCACAACACGATCGCGCCAACCGGCAGATACCACAGCGGCAGGCGCGGCAGTTCGTAGTGTTGCATCAGCAAAAGGTTCAGCGCGATCGCCAACAGCACACCCAGCGCCACACCAAACGTCACGATCAGGAAGTTCTCGGTCTGGAAGTAGCGCAGGATGTCGCTGCGTGTGGCGCCGATCGCGCGACGGATGCCGATGCTGCGCGTGCGCTGCTGCACCCAGAAGTTGGCGAGGCCGGTGATGCCAAGCGCCGTGACGAACAACAACCCGAGCGCGGACGCGACCAGTAGCCCGATCATGGTGGTATCGCGCTGGAAGTACTCCGAGCGGATTTGTGAATAGGTCTGCATCCGTTTCGGATCGATGATGCGGCTCGGGTCGGCCTTGAGCAACGCGGCTTTCGCGGCCTCCAAAATCCGCGCGCGATCCTGCGGCGCACTGCGCAACACATAAGTCACGCTGGAATCGTTCGGCAACTGCGGCCAGATCATGGTGTCGTAATCGGTGCCCTTGTCCATCAGCATCGGACTGAGCAACGTGCGCACGACGCCAACCACGCGTGCGACGTGGTGGCCGATGTACAGGGTCTTGCCCAATGCGCTTTCGTCCGGGTACAGGTGCCGCGCGAAGGCCTGGCTGATGATCGCCACCGCCACGTCCTTGTGGCCCTGCACGTATTCGTCGGGACGGAAATCGCGGCCGGCAACCAGCTGCAGCCCCAACGTTCGCAACAAGCCGGGCGAGCCGTCGAACATGCTGGCATTCTCGCAACCCGACCCTTGCAGCGACATCCGTTGCATCGCGCGATCCAGCGCCGCCTGGGTGGGGCACACGCCATAGGACGCCAAGTTTCTGTTCAGTGGCAGCGAAAAGCTCACGGCCACCGCCGATTCCACGCCCGGAATCTGCCGCAACGAAGCGAGATCGGCCTGATGCCGCGCCCAGGGATTTTCATCCTTGCCGATGCCGCGCACCGCCAATACCGAGAGCACGTTTTCGTCGAGGCCGGTCGGCATCGAAATGCGCTGCACGCGATGCATGATCATGAAGGCGACGTTGCACACGATCGCGCAGGTCAACGCCACCTGCAGCATCAACAGCACGGCGGTGAGTTTATGACGGCGCAGTGTGGAAAGGATTGGTCGGATTTCCATGGTGTATTCCTTGTGCCTCCCGATGTTCTCCCTTCCCCCGCTTGCGGGGGAAGGTGCCCGAAGGGCGGATGGGGGCATCGGGTCACTCGCTCCCACCCTGCCCTCCCCCGCAAGCGGGGGAGGGAATGTTGTTACAGGGTCTTCAATTGAATGGCCGGCGGCACCCGACAGGCGCGCCACGCCGGCAATAGTCCGGCCAGCACGCTCGCCACGACGGCAAGCGCTACCGTGCCGATCAGCATCGCAGGGTCCATCGAAGCGAGATGCGCGTAGTCATCGGGGCGCTGCCGGATGCTCCACAGCCCGATCTGCGCAATGCCGAGGCCGAGCAGGCCACCGACCACGCCCACCAGCGCCGACTCGATGCCGAACTGCACGAAGATGTCGCGCTTGCGCGCGCCCATCGCGCGCCGCACGCTGATCTCGCCGCTGCGGCGCAGGAACTTGGCCAGCAGCA
>JAJPHQ010000049.1 GCA_021325195.1 Gammaproteobacteria bacterium
ATCCCGGCTGGCTCCACCAAATCCCCACGCTGTCCCCATCGTCTAGAGGCCTAGGACACCACCCTTTCACGGTGGCGACCGGGGTTCGAATCCCCGTGGGGACGCCAGAAGCGCGCAACGCCGTCACACGTCGCGCACTTTTGGAGCAGGCTGGAATGATGCACAATGGTGACTGGTCGAATGCGTTCGTGCGGCCGCTGAGCGGCAGTTCGGCTGGTAGCCCCGCGAGCGCTTGCGAATGTCCCAAGGACATTCGCGCGAGCAGAGCCGGTGAGCCATGGACGGCGAACGGCAGAGCCACCATGGAGGGTTCGAGTCAAAACGGAACAGTGCGGAGCGGTAGTTCAGCTGGTTAGAATGCTGGCCTGTCACGCCGGAGGTCGCGGGTTCGAGTCCCGTCCGCTCCGCCACTCTTCGAACAGGATCACGATGGAAGCCCGCCTTGCGCGGGCTTTTTCGTTCACGCAGCCGCTTCGTCTGCGGGCAGCCGTTCCAGCGTGCCGATCGAATGGCCCTGCTCGGCCAGATATTCCAGCCAGCGGTTGAGAAAGGAGTTCATCCGCAGGCGGTGTTGCAGCACATTGCGCGCGGGTGCCAGCGGCCCCAGCACCTGCCACAGGTCGCGGCCGGGCTCGCAATGCAGCGCCTCGGCGACCTGCGCGTCGAGATACATCCGCAGCTGCGCGGACGGCGCCGGATTGCCGGTGCCGCTGTCGATGATGCAGTAACTCAAGCCGAGTTCGACCGTGTAGGGATGCCGCTCGTGCACCGACAATTGCACGTCGAGGCCGTCATCCACCGAAGACACGTATTCGCCCGGCATCAGCCGCTGCGGCGCGAACAAGCGAGCGAGGCGCTTGTGGTTCTCCGCGTAAAGCCCCATCAGCCAGTCGAAGCGCCCGGGCAGCAGCGCGCGCGCCAGCGCACGCGACGGGATGATGCGACGATGGGAAAGCACGGTCTGCATGGGCCGATCTTAGCGTACGAAACCGATTTCGCACGTCTTGCATTTTTCGCGCAAAACGCGCAGGGTATGGGTCTGCGCGCCGCGGACCCCGGCGCAAATTTTTCCACCCCTCCATCCGGGCACCTTTCCCGCAGGCGGAGGAAGGCAACACGCCACGGCTAGAACATGTGCCGCTCGATCCCGAGATGCGCCAGGATCTTGCTGGCGATCTCCTCGATGGAGGTGTGCGTGGTGTTGAGCGAAGGCAGGTTCTCGCGGCGAAACAGCGCGTCGGCCAGCGCGAGTTCGCGTTTGCACTGCTCGATCTTCGCGTAGGCGCTGCCGGGACGCCGCGCCTCCCGCACCTGCGCCAGCCGGACCGGGTCGATGGTGAGTCCGTACAGCCTGTCGCGGCACTGCCGCAGCCGTTCGGGCAGGCGATCGCGCTCCAGGTCTTCCTCGGTCAGCGGATAGTTCGCCGCCTTGATGCCGTAGTGCAGCGCCATGTACAGGCAGGTCGGAGTCTTGCCCACGCGCGACACGCCCACCAGCACCACTTCCGCGTCGCGGTAATCGGGATCGATGCCGTCGTCGTGCGCCAGCGCGTAGTTGGTGGCGTTGATGCGCGCCTCGTACTGGCTGAAATCCACCAATCCGTGCGCGCGGTTGACCGCGCCGGAGCGGCGGGTACCCAGCTCCAGTTCCAGCGTGCCGATGAACGGTGCCAGCACGTCGATCATCAGCGCGCCGCTTTCGGCGATGATCTCGCCCAGCGCCGGATCGACCACAGTGTTGATCACGATCGGCCGCTCGCCGTTCTGCGCATACACCGTCTTGATGCGCAGCGCGGCGGCCTGCGCCTTTTCGGGCGTGTCCACGAACGCGATGCGGTGGCCGTCGAACTTGACTCCCTCGAACTGCGCAAGGATCGAGTTGCCGATCGTCTCGGCGGTGATGCCGGTGGAATCGGAAACGAAGAAGACCGTTCTGCGACCGTTCATGCCGCCGCTCCTGAAGAAGCACGAAGTGTAACCGGCATGCCTGCGTGCTTGTCACTGCTTGCCGAGCCCGCGACAATGCCGGTTTTGCGGGCCAGCGGCCCGGACGACGGAGATCGCCGTGACCGAACTCGTGCTCTGGCTGGACCAGCTGCGGATGACCGACCTCGCCAGGGTCGGCGGCAAGAACGCTTCGCTGGGCGAGATGATCGGCAACCTCGCCCGGCTGGGCGTATCGGTGCCCGGCGGGTTCGCGACCACCGCCGAGGCGTTCCGCGACTATCTGCAAAAAAGCGGCCTCGCCGACCGGATCCAGAAGCGCCTCGCGACGCTGAATGTCGAAGACGTCGACGCACTCGCCGCGACCGGAAAGGAAATCCGCGGCTGGATCGTCGACACCAAACTGCCCGGCGATCTCGAACGGGCGATTCGCGATGCCTATGCGAAACTTTGCAGGGATGCCGGTGGCAGTGACGTTCCGGTAGCCGTCCGTTCTTCGGCCACAGCGGAAGACTTGCCTGACGCAAGTTTCGCCGGCCAGCAGGAAACCTTCCTCAACGTCACCGGCATCGGGGACGTGCTGCACAAGGTCAAGGAAGTTTTCGCCTCGCTCTACAACGACCGCGCGATCGCCTACCGCGTGCACCAGGGTTTCAAGCACGAGGACGTGTTCCTGTCCGCCGGCGTGCAATTGATGGTGCGTTCCGACATCGGCGCCTCGGGCGTGCTGTTCACGCTGGACACCGAATCGGGTTTCCGCGACGTGGTGTTCGTGACCGCGAGCTACGGCCTCGGCGAAATGGTCGTGCAGGGCGCGGTGAATCCCGACGAGTTCTACGTGTTCAAGCCGACGCTGCGCGCCGGCAAGCAGGCAGTGCTGCGCCGGAACCTCGGCGCCAAGCAGCAGCGGATGGTGCATTCCGACCAGCCGGGCGAGCGCGTGAGGATCGAGGCAACACCCGACGACTTGCGCCGCAGGTTCTGCATTTCCGACGCGGACGTCGAATCGCTGGCCAGGCAGGCGCTGATCATCGAAGAACACTACCAGCGCCCGATGGACATCGAGTGGGCGAAGGACGGCGCCACCGGCAAGCTCTACATCGTGCAGGCGCGTCCGGAGACGGTGAAGTCGCGCGCGCACGCGACGCAGCTCGAACGCTTCCAGTTGCACGAGAAAGGTACCGTGCTGGCCGAAGGCCGTTCGATCGGCCAGAAAATCGGTGCCGGCACCGCGCGCGTCATCAAGTCGCTGGACAGGATGAGCACATTCAAGGAGGGTGACGTGCTGGTGGCCGACATGACCGATCCCGACTGGGAGCCGATCATGAAGAAGGCCGCGGCCATCGTCACCAACCGTGGCGGCCGCACCTGCCATGCCGCGATCATCGCGCGCGAGCTGGGCGTGCCTGCGGTGGTCGGCACCGGCGATGCGCTGGAGAAGATTCCCGATGGCGCGGAAGTCACGGTGTCGTGCGCCGAAGGCGACACCGGTTTCATCTACGCGGGAAGGCTCAGGTTCGAACGGATCACGGCGGACCTGGGCGACATGCCGCCCGCACCGCTGAAGATCATGATGAACGTGGCCAATCCCGAGCGCGCGTTCGATTTCGGCATGCTGCCCAACCAGGGCATCGGTCTCGCGCGGCTCGAAATGATCATCGCCAGCCACATCGGCGTGCATCCCAACGCGCTGCTCGAATACGAGAAACAGGATGCCGAGACGAAGAGCAAGATCGACGAGCGCATCGCGGGCTATGCCGGCCCGGTCGAGTTCTATGTCGATCGCCTCGCCGAAGGCATCGCCACCATCGCGGCATCGGTGTACCCGAAGACCGTGATCGTGCGCCTGAGCGATTTCAAGTCCAACGAATACGCCAACCTGCTCGGCGGCGGCAGGTACGAGCCGCACGAGGAACACCCGATGATCGGCTTCCGCGGCGCGTCGCGCTACGTCGATCCCTCGTTCCAGGCGGCGTTCGGCCTCGAATGCAAGGCGGTCAAGCAAGTGCGCGAGGCGATGGGCCTCGACAACGTCTGGGTGATGATCCCCTTCGTGCGCACGCTGGACGAAGGCCGCAAGGTCATCGACGTGCTGAAGGCCAACGGCCTGAAGCAAGGCGAGAGCATCGACGGCAACGAGGCGCTGAAGGTGATCATGATGTGCGAGGTGCCGTCGAACGCATTGCTGGCCGACGAGTTCCTCGACATCTTCGACGGTTTCTCGATCGGCTCCAACGACCTCACCCAGTTGACCCTTGGCCTCGACCGCGATTCCTCGATCGTGGCCGGCCTGTTCGACGAGCGCAATCCAGCGGTCAAGCAATTGCTGGCGATGGCGATCCAGACCGCGCGCAGGAAAGGCAAATACATCGGCATCTGCGGCCAGGGTCCGAGCGACCATCCCGATCTTGCCGAATGGCTGATGGACCAGGGCATCGAATCGGTATCGCTGAATCCCGACACGGTGGTCGATACCTGGCTGCGGCTCGCCAAGCACAAGGGCTGACCGCAAGCTTCGGCCCTCGTGTCACAATGCGGCCGTTTCCACGCCGCATCGGGGCTGACCATGCGCACATGTTCGTGGTGGGGATGGCTGATCCTGCTGGCACCGTCGGCATTGGCCGCTCCGCCACCCTCCCCCGCGCAACCCGACTTGCAGGGACTGGATGCCTACGTGCAACAGGTGATGCACGACTGGCAGGTGCCGGGCCTTTCCATCGCCGTGGTGAAGGATGGAAAGATCCTGCTGGCGCGCGGCTACGGCGTGCGCGAACTGGGCAGGCCCGGCAAGGTCGATCCGGATACGCTGTTCGACATCGGTTCCAACTCCAAGGCCTTCACGGTCGCGGCGCTCGGTACGCTGGTGGCATCGGGCAAGCTCAAGTGGGATACGCCGGTCGTCGACGAACTGAAGGGCTTCAGGCTGCAAAGCCCGTACGTCACGCAGAACCTCACCTTGCGCGACCTGCTGACGCATCGCAGCGGCTACTGCGACCCTTTGTACGCGTGGTACACCAGCGACGCCGGCGACATCATCCAGCGGATGCGCTGGCAGAAACCGGAATACGGTTTCCGCACCACGTTTTGCTACAACAACGTGCAATACCTCGCCGCCAGCCGCTTCATTCCCGAGCTGACCGGCCAGAGCTGGAACGATTCCGTCGCGCGACATCTGTTCCAGCCAATGGCCATGACGCGCACCGTCAGCACGGACGCCGCGGTTGCGGCCTCGACCGACGTCGCCGTGCCGCACGGCCTGATCGACGACAAACCCGCGGTGCTGCACCGCTACTGGCCGCACAACATGGATATCTTCGCCGCGGTCGGCGGCATCTGGTCCAGCGCCAACGACATGGGCCATTGGCTGCAGATGCTGCTCGCGGACGGCAAGTACGGCGGCAACACGGTGCTCGATCCAGAAGTCGTGCGCGCGATGGAAACACCGCAGATGCTGATCCGTTCCGGCACCGACGTGGGCGACGAAATCCGCAGCTGGATGCCCGGAGGCCGGTTCTACACGTACGGCCTCGGGCTGTTCGTGCAGGACTGGCACGATCACACGCTGGTGTGGCACGCCGGCGACATCGACGGGATGGCGTCCGCATTGGCGCTGGTGCCCGATGCGCATCTCGGCGTGGTCGTGCTCTCCAACATGAACCAGAACGACGCGCGCTTCGCGGTCATCGCGCGCGTGCTGCAATCCGTGCTGGGTCTGCCACTCGACGATATCGAACCGGCCCTGCTCGCCGCGTCGAAAAAGGCCGAAGCGAAGACCGGCGGGGAGCGGAAGAAGCTGGCCGATACCCGCGTTGCCGGATCGAAGGCACCATTGCCGCTCGCCGATTACGCCGCTACCTACGAGGACGACTTGGACGGCACCGCCCGCGTCGAACTCGATCATGGCCATCTGGTGCTGCGGCTCGGCAATCCCGATTTCACGGGCGACCTGCAGCACTGGCACGGCAATACGTTTCGCGTGACCTGGCGCTACAAATTTTACGGCGACGATTACGCGACCTTCGATGTCGATGCGCTGGGCAAGCCGATGAAACTCGACCTCGACGAATTGTCCTTGCATTTCGAGCGTCCGTCGAAGTGAACGGCGCTCGCCCGGACGTCCATCATGGAAAGCAAACACGCGAAATCCCCGCGCAACAACCCGATCACCGCGCTGCTGGAAGACGTGCTGGGCTGCAAATGGTCGTGGCGCATCCTGCGCGAAATCCGCGCCGGCGTGAACCGCCCCGGTCAACTGGAACGCAACATCGAAGGCATCTCGGCCAAGGTGCTGAACGAGCGCTTGCGCAAGCTGCAACGCCACGGCGTGCTGGAACGCGTCGAATATCCGGAGATTCCGCCGCACGTCGAGTACCGTTACACCGCGCTGGGCGAACGTTTCTTCGCGATTCTCGAGGAAATCGACGCCGTCGAGGCGGAGTACGCGTGCGAAGGCGCGAATCGGCCCGCCGCGCGCGGCACATGAGCACGGCATCGCTCGTCTGGGGCATGCTGTTCGGCGCGATCGGCGCCGGGTTTTTCATCTACGGCAGGCGCCAGCAGATGTTCGTGCCGCTGATCTGCGGCATCGCGTTGATGGTGTATCCCTGGTTCGTCACCAACGCCGCGCTGCTGGTGTTGATCGGCGTGGCGTTGATGGCGATCCCGTACTTCGCGCGGTTCTAGTGTCATGTCCCGAAAATGCCTCCGTCATTCCGGTTCCCGGCTGCTGCGCCGGCATCCCCGCGCAGGCCTGGAATGACGACGTAAAAATGACGACGTAAAGATGCTGCCGGGACGCCACACCAGCCGTTTTTTGCACGGTGCGGCCGTGCAATGCGCCATGCCGAATCCCGGTCAATGTCCGCACCGGCCTCGCCCCCGCCCGACCCTCTGGTGCGACATGCTGCGCAAATACGCCCTGTTCGCGACCCTGTTCCTGGGTTCGTTCTGCCAATCCGCACTCGCCGCACCTCCCTATTTCACGCTGCATGACCTCGGCCACGGCGTGTGGGCGGCGGTCGCCGTGCCCAGGAGCGGCGCGGGCTCCAATGCCGGCTTCGTCGTGGGGCCCGACGGCGTGCTGGTCATCGACACGTTCGAGGATCCGGCCGCCGCCACTGCGCTGCTCGCGGCGATACGAAAGATCACCCCGGAGCCGGTGCGCTACGTGATCGACACCCATTACCACCTGGATCACGTCGCGGGCAACAACGTGTTCGCGCAGGCCGGCGCGGTGATCATGGCGCAGCACAACGTGCGCACCTGGGAGCGTACGGAAAACCTCAAATTCTTCGGCGGCAACGCCACGCCACAACAGAAACAAATGGTCGCATCGCTGGGCCTCCCCACGGTGACCTACCGTGACGGCATCACGATCCACCTCGGTGACCGCCCGATTTACGTGCGCGTCCTGCCGGGTCACACAGGCGGCGATTCGGCCGTCGTCATCCCCGACGCGGGTGTCGTATTTACCGGCGACCTTTTCTGGAACCATACGTTGCCGAATCTGATCGACGCCAACACCCGTGACCAGATCGCCAGCAACGACACGTTCCTTCGCGACTATCCCGATGCAACCTTCGTCCCCGGCCACGGCGACATCGGCAAGGCGGCCGATGTGCGCGCCTTCCGGGATTACCTGGCCGGGCTGCGCGCGGCGGTGGCGCAGGCGCGCGCCTCCGGCAAATCCGGCGATGCGCTGGTCGATGCGGTGTTGCCGGAACTGAAAAAACGGTACGGCGGCTGGGACTGGTTCGGGTATTTCGCCCGCCACAACATCGAACAGACCGCCGCGGAACTGGCCGGCACCAAGCGTGTGCCGGTTCCCGGCGTGCCGTGAGAAGGAACGCGATGGCTGCCGATGCGGTAATGGCCAATCGGCAATTTTCAGGACTTCAAACAGCATTGGACACGTGGCGGCGATGTGCAATCAGCGCACGCCACCCTTTTCGCGAGGCGTGGTGACAAGTGGCACATGCTCGAACGCGATCCGGGACGATAGCTTTACGGCGTGCGCGTCAGGCAGCCGGCGCAAACGGCGTCGCCTGCGCCGGACGCAAACCTGCAACCAGACACGGCAGCATCTGGAACCAACGGCAGCGACAGCCCCCGGAAGATCGATCCGGTGCCGTGGTCGGCGCTTCGCGACCACTCGGTCTCCCCCTGAGATTTCACCCCCTTTTCGAGAATCCTCCATGAAACAGGATCCAAGCGTTCTTTGCCTGTGCGCAACGGTTGCCGCAGCATGTTCCATGACTGCCGTCGCAAGCCCCGGCATCCCGGCCGATGCCGCGCATCGTGAGGTGAAGGCCGCCATCGCCGCGATGGGTGGCGAGCAGACGCTGCGTTCGGTGCACAGCCTGGCGTTCAGCGCCGTGGGCCATCGCAACATGCTGGAACAGTCGCTGCGGCCCGATGGACCGTGGTGGCAGGATTACTTCCAGCTCGACGAAATCCGCGATTTCGATCACGACAGCGAACGCCTGACGCAGCAACACCGCGGTTATTCCTCGCCGCATTGGTGGCTCAAGGATGCACCATGGGATGGCGCGCCCGACTACCCCGTCACGGTCGTCGCGGACG
This sequence comes from Gammaproteobacteria bacterium, assembly GCA_021325195.1. Taxonomy (GTDB): domain Bacteria; phylum Pseudomonadota; class Gammaproteobacteria; order Xanthomonadales; family Rhodanobacteraceae; genus 66-474. The sequence continues at coordinate 8,527 of JAJPHQ010000049.1, forward strand.
GTGCGGTGGCGCAGGTTGCCGACGGCAAGTATTCGCCCGCCTCGTACAGCCGCCTGCAGGACGCCGACGAGGATTTCGCATTCGGGCCGCTGCGCGTGCTGTCCACGGCGCTGGCGGCGCGCGATCTGCGCGCTCAACCGGACGTGCAATTGCACGGCTACACGCACCACGTCGTTGCCTTCACGTGGCACGGCCATCCGGTGCGGCTGTATCTCAACGGGTACACGGATCTCCCCGAAGTGGTCGAATGGACCAGTCCGTACCCCTACAACGTGTTCTGGAACGTGTGGGGCGATGTCACCACGCGCATCGGCTACGGCATGTGGACGCTGGAACCGGACGGCCTGCGTTACCCGCGGCAATGGACGATCGAGCGCAACGGCTTGCCCGACTCGGATGTCAGCCTCACCTCGCTGACGATCAATCCGCCGATCGAACCCGGCGAGCTCGCCATTCCGGACGACGCGCGCAAGGCATCGCTGGCCCGCAAGCGCACGATCGCCGAAGTGCCGCTCGGCATTCCCGGCAACCCCGCGGCCGAGATCGAACCCGGCGTGGCCCACATTCCGGGCGCATGGAACGTCAACCTCGTGCGCCAGCGCGACGGGATCGTGGTGATCGAAGGGCCGATCTCGTCGGAGTATTCGATCAAGGTGATCGACGAGGCGCGCAAGCGTTTTCCCGGCTTGCCGGTGAAGGCCGTGATCACGACGTCGGACTCCTGGCCGCACATCGGCGGCATGCGCGAATACGTCGCGCGTGGCATCCCGATCTACGCGGTGGACCTCGACAAGCCCGTGCTCGGCCGCCTGTTCGACGCGCCGCACACGTTCCTGCCGGACGATCTGCAGAAACATCCGCGCGCGCCGGAATGGCGCCTCGTTTCGGACAGGACTGCGCTGGGGGACGGCGCCAATCGTCTGGAACTGATTCCCTATCGCACCGAAACCGGCGAGCGGCAGATGCTGGTGTACTTTCCGCACTACAAGCTGCTCTATACCAGCGACCTGTTTGCACCGGACTCGAAAGACACCTGGTTCACGCCGGAATACCTGCTGGAACTCCGCCATGCGGTGACCCGCGAGCATCTCGCGGTGGACAACGTCTTCGGCATGCACTACGACGTGACGCCTTATCAGACCCTGACCACCGCACTGCAGCGCTTTCTGTCCCCTCCCAAGCCCTCGGCCGCGCCGGGATCGACCGACGATGCGAGTGCCGGCGAGGTGCTCCGACGCGAGCATCAATACACGGAAGGCCTGCTGCACGGCGATACCCGCCTGCTGGCGTCGGTCTTCGCGGACAGCTTCGTGGACACCAGCGCGAGCGGCGTGCTGCGCGACAAGCGGCAGCTCCTCGCCATCCTGGCGCGGCAGACGCCGCCCGAGTCCATCACGGAAACCGACAGGAAGATCCGGATCTACGGCGACGATGCCGTGGTGACGGTGAAGTTCGAGGTGAAGGGCAAGGATCACGGCAAACCGTACGAGTTTGCCGGGCGCGCCACCGATGTCTGGATCCGGCAGGACGGCCAGTGGTATTGCGTGGCCGCGCATTCAAGCGCGGCAAAGTGATCCGCGGCTGTCGGAGGAAAGTGTCATGACATGTTCCTGGTTGCGCGCGCTGGCCGTTTTCGCATTCACGCTGGCCGGCATCGCGATTCCCGTGCGGCACGCGAAGGCGGCCGATGCGGGAAGCCATCGCATTCCGGTGATGATCGTGGTCGTCTCCCATTTTTCTTCACGGGAAGACGTGCACGACCCGAGACCGACGGACATCCCGGGTCCGGAACATCCGCAGCAGATTGCCGAAGTGGTGCGACGCCCGGCATGCATCCCGCTCCTCCGGACCGCTGCGATTCCGGGGACAATCCCCCCATGAATCGTCCGAAACCGCGCTTGCCGTTTCCGGGCATCTGCCTGTTGCTGGCTTGCTTGCTGGCACCACCGCTGAACGCGGCCATCCCCGCAAGCGCAGGCGGACGAGCGTCGGCCGACGCGTGGTTGCGGCAATACGCCCTGGCCTGGGAGCATCGGGATGTGACGGCCGCGGGCGCACTCTACGCAGAGAATGCCGAGTATCGGGAGAGCCCTTTCCAGGCGCCGCTGCGCGGTGAAAAAGCGATACGCGCCTACTGGGATCGCATAGTCCGCGGGCAGCGCAATGTCCGCATGCGTTACCGGATTCTGAGCGTCGAGGGCGGCACGAGCATCGTCCACTGGCAGGCCAGCTTCGTGCGCGTTCCTTCCGGACGGAAAGTGCGTCTGGATGGCATCGCGGAAATCACCCTCGATGGGCATGACAAGTGCGTGCGGTTCCTGGAATGGTGGAATCTGCAGCAGACATGATTCGTCGACTGTGCGTGCCATGACTACGGCCATCCCCGCGATCGAGGACATCCGCGATGCCCGTGCAAGACTGGGCGAACGCGTGCGCGAAACACCGGTGTGGCGCTGGCAGGGTGACGCGATCGAACGCGCGGCCGGCGCGAACACGCAAGTCTTCCTGAAACTCGAACTGTTCCAGTACACCGGCACCTTCAAGGCACGCGGCGCGCTGCTGAATGCCATGGCGCTGTCCGACGAGCAGAAGCGTCGCGGCGTGACCGCGGTCAGCGCCGGCAACCACGCGATCGCCGTCGCCTTCGCGGCGCGCAGCGTCGGCACCACCGCGAAAGTCGTGATGCCGAAAACCGCCAATCCGGCGCGCGTCGCGCTGTGCCGCGCCTACGGCGCGGTAGCGGTGCTGACCGAAGACGTGTACGCGGCATTCGAGGAAGTCGAACGGATCAAGCGCGACGAGGGCCGCACCTTCGTCCACCCCTTCGAGGGCGAGCTGACGGTGCTGGGAACCTCGACGGTCGGTTACGAATTGTGCAACCAGGTCGCCGACCTCGATGCCGTGATCGTGCCGATCGGCGGCGGCGGCCTGATCGCCGGCATCGCCTGTGCGGTGAAACGGACGCAGCCGCGCTGCATGGTGTACGGCGTGGAACCCGCAGGCGCCGACAGCATGTCGCGGAGTTTCGCCACCGGTTCGCCGCAGAGACTCGACAAGGTGGATACCATCGCCGACAGCCTCGCCGCGCCCTATGCCCTGCCCTACAGCTTCGGCATCGCGCGGCGCTTCGTCGATGAAATCGTCACCATTCCCGATGAGGCCATGCAACGCGCGATGGGTCTGCTGTTCGCCGACATGAAGCTCGCGGTGGAACCGGCCGGCGCCGCCGCCACGGCGGCCCTGTGCGGTCCGCTGCGCGAACGGCTGGACAGCCGCCGCGTCGGCGTGATCGTGTGCGGAACCAACATCGACCTCGCAACCTTCGCCCGGCTCGCCTTGCCGCCCCGTTGAGGCACCGCACGGAGCCGTGGCAGCCGGCGCGCCCGGCGCGATGAACGAAAAATGAATCGCCGTTCCGGGGCTCGCCTGACCCGGAACTTTTGCCGCGTCCGGTTTGTCATTGCGGGCGGTACTGCCAAGGCAGTCCGCGAGACATTCTGTTGAGGAGGTGAAAGCCTATGAGTGTGACGCAACTCATTCCCTGGAACCGCAATCGCAACAGTCTGGTTCGCAGCGCCAACAGGGATCCGTTCTTCGCGCTGCAGCGCGAAGTCAATCGCCTGTTCGACGACATGTGGAACGGATTCGACCTGCCCTTGATGGGTGGAAGCCAGACCGACCTCGGCTGGCCGATGGTCGACTTGGTCGAGCACGAGAAGGAGTTCGTGCTCACCGCGGAGGTTCCGGGCCTGGAGGAGAAGGACATCGACATCCAGCTCGCCGACCAGACCCTGATCCTGCGCGGCGAGCGCAAGGAAGAGCGGGACGAAAAGAAGAGCGACTATCGCTACAGCGAGCGCTATTACGGCCGCTTCGAGCGGCGGATCCCGCTGCAGGTCGATGTCGACATGGACAAGGCCAAGGCAACCCTGCGCAACGGACTGCTGACTGTCACGCTTCCCAAGGCGGCGCTGGCGGAAACGACCGGTCATCGCATCCCGATTTCCAAAGCCGCCTGATCAGGAAGCGCATTGCCGTTCCTCGAGGCCGCCGTGAGGCGGCCTTTTTTTGCACCCGGCCCGGAACGGACGTGTTCGGCGTTGCCGGCCAGACGCCCGCATCGGGCGGGCAGCGAAACGGCCCCGCCGGCCTGCACGCAGCGACACGCGCCGCACCTACACGCGCTTGAAGTGCTGCATGACGTGTCCGACGCGCATCACGTCGAATCCGCTGATGCGTCCCTCCGCGTCACGCTCGAACACGAAACGCAGCCTGGGCAGGTCCTGCCGGAACATCACGTCGCGCGCCTCGGCCAGCAGCGGCACTGGTTTGTCGTCGTGTCCGATCGTCACCAGCCCGTCGCCCCGCCGCTCGATCCGCATCACGTGTCCGGCCGCGAGTTCGTAGCTGCCGGCATATTGATCCAGCACTGCCGGCGACAACCGCACCTGCGGGGGCGCCACCGGAACCTCGACGGTCTGGCTGGAGATCATCTTCCACTGCCCGCTTTCCTTCAGCCACACCTCGGTCGAACGGAAACGGTCGTGCGCGACCTGGCCGTAGGTATCGAAGGTGGCATCGTCGGTGAAGCTGGTCACCGCGACGTCGCCGTGCAGCGCGACGTGGAAATCCGACTGCACCAGCCTGTTGCGCACGCCCTTGGGCGGCGGCGACGCACCGGCCACGATGTCGTGCTTGCCGGATACCGAGCCATCCTCGTTCATGAAGACCACGTGGTCATCCAGCAGCTTGCCCAGCGCCGCGGCATCGCCGCCGGCGGATGCTTCGGAGAACGCCTGCGACTGGCGCGTGATCGTCGCGATGTCGTTGTCCGAAGCGAATGCGCTGCCGCTGGCGGCGACCGCAGCGATCAGCAACGGAAAAGCGAAACGGCGCAGTGGCATGCGTGCAACTCCAGTTCTTCGCAAGCAGCGAATCTAGGCGAGCCGCATGCGATCCAACACGTGCAGGAAGTCACGCGCGTGCCGCGCCGATCGTTATCCATGCGACGCCGCGATAGGAATCCGCCACCACCCACGCGCCTGCGGCGATGATGCTCGACATCAAAAAAGCGGACCACGCATCGCCGGTGTTCGCGTGCGCAACCAGCGGCGGCAGCCACACCAGCAGCGTGATCACGCTCAGCATCGCCGCTTCCAGCCACGCCGCCAGCCGCGGCCATACCGCGAACAGAATGCCGAGCGCGGCGGCGAGATCGCCCGCGCCGGTGAGATACGCCCAGCCATGCCGCCACGGCAGCCACGCCGGCACGAAACCCGCGGTGATGTCGGCATAGAAGAAATGCGACAGCCCGATGGTCGGCAGCGCCAGCACGAACAGCAAGCGCGCGTTGCGGATGCCATTGCGGCCGGAGAGGAATTTTCCGCCCCGGTTCGCAAGCTCCGCGAACACCACCCACGCGCCGGCCAGAATCACCGCGATCTCGCCCGCGCCCAGCCACGTGGCTTCCATGCCCGGCACCGCGATGATCGCGGGAAATTTCAGCAGCACCATCCACAACAGCGCGAAGATCGACATCGCAGCCGCGGAGACCTTTGCAGCGCGTGGAATCAGGATGCCGATGCCGGTGAGCAGTTCGACCGCGGCGGTGGCATACACGAAGAAATCGTGCGCGGGCAGATGCGCGATCGGGATGCGCTGCCAGGTTCCGGCGAAGTCTCCGAACGCGAATCCGCGCAATCCCAGCGCGATCATGGTGGCGGCCAGCAGCACGCGCCCCGTTCCGAGGGTCCGTGCGGCGGCGGCGTCCGCGCCGAGGGCCAGACATTCGGCCAGCCACGCGTGCGCGCCGGCGCGCCTGCCCGATTCTGTCGCTGTATCCATGATCACCCCTTGCGGATGTGCGCGAGCACGGCCGGCAAAAGGTAATCACGCGCCGGAACGCGGACAATAGGCTGCAAGTCGTGCTGCATCGCGGTGTTGTTGGGCTTATCTTGATCGAACGCCGCGCCGGGAGATTCCGATGGATCGTCGCACGTTTGGCCACTACCTGTGTTCCGCGTTCGCGTTGCCGTTGCTGCGCTTTGCCTCCGCGTCGGGGGCACCCATGGGACCGTTGCCGCAGGCTGCCGATGAAAACAAGCCGCCGCTGCGCACGCTGCCAAAACAGGTGGCGGGAATCCGCATTCCCGACAGCGCCGTGGCGCGCGCGGCCATCGAGGAGGCCTACGAATCCTAGCCGGTTTCGCTGTTCAATCATGCCGCGCGCACCTATCTGTTCGGGCAGCTGATGGCGCGTTCGACGCACCGGACTCTCGACGACGAGTTGCTGTTTCTCGCCTGCATCCTGCACGACCTCGGTCTCACCGAACGCCACATGGGCGACGGGCCGTTCCAGATCAACAGCGCGGACGCGGCGAGTGCGCTGATGCAACGGCACGCGGTGCCGAAAGACAGAATCGACGTGGTCTGGGATGGCATCGCGCTGCATCCGTACGGCGAAATCGCCTCGCGAAAGCAACCCGAGATCGCGATGGTGAGTTCCGGCGCCGGCACGGACGTGGTGGGTTATGCGCTGGAGTGCTTCTCGCGCGAGGACGTGAACGCCATACTGGCCGCTTTTCCGCGCCGGCATTTCAAGAGCGCGTTCGTGCGCACCTGCGCGGAAGTGGTGCGCCGCCACCCCGATGGCGCGAGACACAGCTTCATGCAGGACATCGGCGAGCGCTGCGTGGCGGGATTCCATCCCCCCAACATCTGCGACGCCATCGCCGCCGCGCCGTTTCGGGAGTGATCGCCGACGCAAAGGAGAACCGATGGCTTCGATATACAAGGAGATCCTGCTTGATGCCGATCCGGAGGCGGTGTGGGCGGCCGTCTCCGGCGTCGGCGCGGTGCACGAACGCCTGGCGCGGCTTCGTCGTGGACACCAAGCTGGAAGGCGACGCCCGGATCGTGACGTTCGCCAATGGCCTCATCGTGCGCGAGCGGATCGTCACGCTCGATCACGAGCTTCGGCGCCTTGTCCATGCGTCGGTCGGCGGGCGCGCCACGCACCACAACGCTTCGTTTCAGGTCTTTCCCGACGGCAAAAGCCGAACTCGCCTGCTCTGGATCACCGACGTATTACCCGACGAGGCGGCGGTACCGATCGGACAAATGGTCGAGCAAGGCATCGCTGCGATGAGGGCGACTTTGGAGCAGCGGCCTTGATGTCGTATCAACCGCCCTTGGGGTGCTTTCCGCCACCTGGCCACGTAGCCATCACCCGTTACACACTCTCCTCGTCCAGCGGCAGCACGTCGTGGAAGGTGGTGTAGTCGATCACGTAGCTGTCGTCCCCGCAGGGTCGCACCAGATCGACGTAACGGTGGTTCCAGCGCACCTCACCCATGCCCCACTGGTAATTGGCGATCAACGGCTGCCAGGTGGTCGAATCGACACCCTCGATGGTCAGCAGCAGCGCGGCCTCGCTCGCCTCCAGTTCTTCCGGCGTCACGCCGTGCAGCGGACTGGCCTCGTCGATCACGTGCATCACGTTCCAGCTCAGCATGAAGACCGGGTGCCTGTCGCGCACCAGCTTGAGGTCCTCGATCCGGCGCAGCTGGAATCCTTCCGGTGACGTGTGCAGACGGATCAGGTGCAGGCGCGCCGACGCCTGAGCGACGAGGTTCAGGCGCGTATTGGCAGCGCGCATCATCAGCGTGGACTTGCCCTCGATCTTGCGCACGATGGCGTACCTGCTGAAGATGATCCGGGCACGCGAGCGCGTGAAGCGGGTGAAGATCAGGCCGGTGAGCACGGCGATGCCGCCGACGCCCAGCATGACTTCCGCGCTCGACACCGCGTGCGCATACAGCGTCTGCGGGTGCATGTCGCCGTAACCCACCGTGGACAGGGTTTCCACACTGAAAAAGAACGCGCCGAGCAGACCCCTGGGGTTCTCGTTGGCGATGCCGTCGGGGCGGATCTGGTAGATCAACGCGAACAGCACGTTGAAGGTCAGGAACACGGCGATCGCGGCGCCGAAGAATTTCGGCCAGCTGATCGTGAGGGCCCGGTGGTAGAGGTCTTCCCACAGGTGCTCCCGCAGGCCCGCCGCCACGAACTCGCGATTGCCGATCCTCACCACCCGCGGGCGTCGCCGCCATGGAATCCGCATAGCCACCTTCTGCCGATTGACCGAAACGCGCGCGGAATTCTAGCGCCGTGACCGGGCAGCGCCGACGCCCGCGCCCGACGCGTCAAGGTTGCTTGTAGATCACCCCGCCCTTCATCACGAACGGCACGTGCTCGATCGCGCTGATGTCCCTGGTCGGATCCCCCTGCACGGCGATGATGTCGGCATCGAGGCCGGGGCGTAGCTGGCCGAAGCGATCCTGCTGGCGCAGGATCTTCACGTCCACCGCGGTCGCGGCCAGCAGCGCCTGCGCGGGGCGCATGCCGTATTTCACCATCAACTCGAGTTCCTTGTAATTCTCGCCGTGCTTGTACACGCCGACGTCGCTGCCGCAGCCGCTGGTGACGCCGGCCTGCATCGCGTACTTGAACGCGTTCTGCGAGGCTTTCATCTCATCGGTGGGCGGATCGCCGGGTTTCCAGCCCTGGAAATACTCGGCATACGCGACCACGGCCTCCAGCGTCGGCAGGTAGGCGACGTGGTGTTTCGCCATCATCTCGAACACTTCCTTCGTTCCGAAAAAGCCGTGCTCGATGGTGTCCACGCCCGCGAGGATCGAGCGGCGCATGCCTTCCGGCGTGGTCGAGTGCACCGACACCGGCAGGCCCAGTGAATGTGCGGCTTCCACGCCCGCGTTCAGTTCTTCCTGCGTGAAGGTCGGCACCGCGCCGTGCGACTTGCCGCAGTGGTAGTCGGCGTAGATCTTGATCCAGTCCGCGCCGTGACCGGCCTGATCGCGCACCGCCGCGATCATCTCCGGCACGCCTGCGACCGGAATGCCGCCCTGCGGCAGCGTCATGTCGGTGCGGAAACCCATCGGGCCGGGGCCGTAGCAATCCTTGGCCACCGTCGCGCGCGTCGCGACGAACAGGTGCGGACCCGGAATCAGCCTATCGTTGATGGCCTTCTGCACCTGCACGTCGGCGTAACCCGCGCCTTCGGTGCCGAGGTCGCGCAGCGCGGTGAAGCCCGCCATCAGCGTGTCGCGCACGTGGTTGACCGCCTCGAT
>JAJPHQ010000117.1 GCA_021325195.1 Gammaproteobacteria bacterium
CAGGTGATACGCGCTGTAGTGGAACAGGTCGCGGAAGCAGGCCCACAGGAATTGCGCCTGCGGATCACCGGATGCGCGCAGCTTGGCGAATTGCTCCGCCGGATTCCTGATCGCGAGGATCGCGGAAACTTCGTCGGACGCCTTCTGTTCGGAAGGGCGGTAATCCTTCCTTGCCAGATCGAGTACCAGGATTTCCTTGCCGGCCTTGCGATAGAACCCCGCGCCGGTCTTGGCGCCCAGCGCGCCTTTCTCGATCAGCGCAGTCAGCCATGCGGGGGATTTGAAATGCGCGTGCCACGGATCGTCGGGCAGGGTATCGGCCATGGTCTGGATCACGTGCGCCATGGTGTCGAGACCGACCACGTCCGCGGTGCGGTAGGTCGCCGATTTCGGGCGCCCGATCGCGGGTCCGGTCAGCGCATCCACCACGTCGAAGCCGAGCTTGTAGTGCGTGGTGTGGTACATCGTGGACAGGATCGAGAACACGCCGATCCGGTTGCCGATGAAGTTCGGCGTGTCCTTGGCGAACACCACGCCCTTGCCGAGCGTGGAGGTGAGGAAGGCTTCCAATCCTTCGAGCAATTTGGCATCGGTGGCCTTGCCCGGAATCACCTCGACCAGGTGCATGTAGCGCGGCGGGTTGAAGAAGTGCACGCCGAGGAAGCGGTGGCGCAGGTTTTCCGGCAGCGCTTCGGCCAGCTTGTTGATCGATAGGCCGGAAGTGTTCGACGCGAGGATCGTGTGCGCCGGAATGTACGCGGCGACCTTCTTGTAAAGGTCCAGCTTCCAGTCCATCCGCTCGGCGATCGCCGCGATCACGAAATCGCAATCCCTGAGCTCGCCAAGGTTTTCGTCGTAATCGGCCGGCATGATCGCGGCCGCGAGTTCCTTCACCGCCAGCGGCGCGGGCGACAGCTTGCCCAGGTTGGCGATGGCCTTGACGGCGATGCCGTTCTTCGGCCCTTCCCTGGTGGCGAGATCGAACAGCACGGTTTCGATGCCGGCGTTGGCGAGGTGCGCGGCGATCTGCGCGCCCATCACGCCGGCGCCCAGCACGGCGGCACGGCGGATTTTCGGTGTTTCGACTGGCATGGGAACTCCAGGGGCGATGGATGAAGGTCGTATGTCGCAATGGGCACGAACGGCGAGGGTACCGCGATCACTCCGCGGCGGTCATTCCGCCCGGAGGCCCGCCGCGGTGAAGTGGATCAGGTGCTGGGCCATGCGCTCGCGGTGGCTGCGTTCGGACTCGCCGACGCGGCGCTGGATCATCCCGAAATCGGCCATCGCGTAGGTCAGCGCGCCCACCGCAATGTCCAGCCGCCAGTACAGCTCTTCCTTGTCGAGCTGCGGCAGCAGCCGCGCGAACGCCGCCGCGAAATCCTTGAGCACGTAACCGTAGTTGTCCGACAGGAACTTGCGCAGGCGGCCGTTGTGTTCCGCAAAGGCGCGCGCCAGCACCCGCATGAACACTGCGCCGCCGCGCCGGTCCAGCGACAGCTCCAGCGCCGGGGTGATGAAGGCGTCGAGGACATCCTCGAGGCTGGGGTCGGGCAGGGCATCGACCTCGGCCAGCCGTTCCAGCCGGCGGCGGCTCAGTTCGTCCAGCCTGCGGCGAAACACCTCCTCGATCAGGTTGTCCTTGGAACCGAAGTGGTAGTTGACCGCGGCCAGGTTGACGTGGGCGGCGGCGGTCACCTGGCGCAGCGATGCGCCCGCAAAGCCGCGCTCGGCGAACAGTTCCTCGGCGGCGCCGAGGATCCGTTGCCGCGTCGAGAACAGCGGAGTCTCTTGCATGGGGCCATGCGCCGGTTCAAACGGTTGTTTGAAGTCTAGGATTCCGCAAGTGGCAGGTCAAACCGCCGCGGCGGGCGTGACTATCGTTTGGACGATGAGCTAGAATCACCCATTGTTTTGTGAGCTAACTCCGCATTTGTGCGGCGTTTTGGCGTTAGGCTCGCGCCCGTGCGCAAGCCCGGATGCCGCTCATTCCCATTCCCCACACGACCCGAGAGGAACGCATGGCGCTCGAGCGCACCCTTTCCATCATCAAGCCCGACGCCGTTGCGAAAAACGTGATCGGCCAGATTTGCACCCGTTTCGAACAAGCCGGTTTGAAAATCATCGCTGCCAAGATGAAACGCCTTTCTCGGGATGAAGCCGAGGGTTTCTACGCAGTGCATCGCGAGCGTCCGTTCTTCGGGCCGCTGGTCGAATTCATGACCTCGGGTCCGGTGCTGGTGCAGGTGCTGGAAGGCGAGAACGCGATCGCCAGGAATCGCGAGCTGATGGGCGCCACCAATCCCAGGGAAGCGGCGCCAGGGACGATCCGCGCGGATTTCGCGCAGAGCATCGACGCCAATGCGGTGCACGGTTCCGACGGCCCGGATACCGCGCGTTTCGAGATCGGCTATTTCTTCGCGGCGACGGAGCTGTGTCCGAGATAGGCTTTGCGTTCGTCCATCCACAACAGGGGACCTGAAAGCGGACGAGTTGTTCGCGCATCCAACATGAATCCGACGGCCGCCACGCCATCCGGCAAGACCAATCTGCTGGAATTCGACCGGAACGCCATGCGCGCGTTCTTCGCCGGAATCGGCGAGGCGCCGTATCGCGCCGATCAGGTGATGAAGTGGATCTACCATCGCCTCGAAACCGATTTCGCGGCGATGACGGATCTCGGCAGGCCCCTGCGTGAAAAACTGTCCGGGTTGGCCGTGGTCGATCCGCCGAAGGCCCTGTTCGAGACGGTGTCCAGCGACGGTACCAGGAAGTGGCTGTTAGCCATGGATGGCATGCCCGGCAAGCCTCAAACCACTGGCAACGCGGTGGAGACCGTGTACATCCCCGAGCCCGCGCGCGGCACGCTGTGCGTGTCCTCGCAGATCGGCTGCGGGCTGAACTGCCGGTTCTGTTCCACCGGTACGCAGGGTTTCAACCGCAACCTCGCGACGTCCGAAATCATCGGGCAGGTGTGGGTGGCCGCGAAGCGGCTGGGCAATGTCACCCACCGGCAGCGCCGGATCACCAACGTGGTGATGATGGGCATGGGCGAGCCTCTGCTGAACTTCGACAACGTCGTCAAGGCGATGAGCCTGATGCGCGATGACCTCGGCTTCGGGCTCGCGTCCAAGCGCGTGACGCTGTCGACCGCCGGCGTGGTGCCGATGATCGACAAGCTGGGCGAGGTCGCCGACGTGTCGCTGGCGGTGTCGCTGCACGCACCCGACGACGAACTGCGCACGCAACTGGTGCCGCTCAACAAGCGCTGGGGCATAGCCGAACTGCTGGACGCCTGTGCGCGTTACGCGGCGCACCGTCCACGCAGCACGGTCACCTTCGAATACACCCTGATGAAGGGCGTCAACGATTCGCCCGCGCTGGCGAAGCAACTGGTGAAGCTGATGCGCCGGTTGCCGGCCAAGGTGAACCTGATTCCGTTCAACCCGTTCCCGGGGACGCAG
>JAJPHQ010000099.1 GCA_021325195.1 Gammaproteobacteria bacterium
CCACTGGGCGGCCAACGAGACCGGCCAGGACCGCATCATCCTGTTCGCCGACGTCGAGCGGCCGATGAAATACCGCTGGGCACAGGCGCTCAACCGTTTCGTCGCGCGCACCCTGCTCCACGCGGGCGCCGCGCCCAACGCCGAAGGCGACCGCACCGGCGGCATCAACCGCATCTTCAAGTACGCCTACGCCGTGCGGCGCGTGGGCAAGCGACTCAAGGAACGCAACCGCAGGCTGTACTACGCCGTCAAGTGGAGCCTGCTTCTGGCGATCCTCGCGGCGATCTTCGTGCCGTGGCGGATGTTGTGATCTTTCGGCCTTCCCTTCCCCCGCTTGCGGGGGAAGGTGCCCGTGGGACGGATGGAGAGTATCCGCGACGCTTTCGCAAGCGAGAGGGGGGTGAACGGCATCACAGCTCGCGCAGCGCCGCCGTCACCGGCAGCCGTGCGGCACGCATCGCGGGGAACAACCCGCCCACGAAGCCGATCGCCAGCGCCCACTTGATGCCCTCCCACAACAGCGCGGGCGTGATCCGGAACTGGAACACCACCTGGCTGAAATTGCTGCCCAGCGTGGACACGGTGTAGCGGTCGAAGATCAGCCACGCGATGAGCGCGCCCAGCACGCCGCCGGCCAGCGCCAGCAGCATCGTCTCCAGCATCACCGAGGTCACCACCGGTGTGCCGCGGAAACCGAGCGCGCGCAGCGTCGCGATCTCGCGCGCGCGGGTCGCGACCGCGGCATACATGGAGTTCAACGCACCGAACAGCGCGCCGATCGCCATGATCACCCCGATGGTGGTGCCGAGGATCCGGATCAGTTTCGACAAGCCTTCCGACTGCGCCGCGAAATACGCCCTGGTGGTCTGCACGTCCACCGTCAGAGCAGGATCGGCCTTCAGCGCGGCCTTGTACTGGTCGAACGCCCTGGGACTGGTCAGCTTCACCGTCACCGAGGTGGCGCTGCTGCCGCGCCGGTAGGTCGAGGCGATGGTGTCCTTGTCGCCCCACAGTTCGGAATCGAACGCGTCGCCGGAATCGAATTCGCCGACCACGGTCCACACCTGGTTGTTGAGCTTGAGCGTGGAACCGAGACCGATGCCCGCGAACTGCTGCATCGCGCCCTTGCCGACGTCCAGCTCGCGCAGACCCGGCGTGAACCTGCGGCCGGCGATGATCTTCACGTTGGGCCGCACCTCCCATGCCTCGGGCCCGACGCCGCGCAGCGACACGTTGGCGTCCTGCCCGTTGCTCTTCTTGGGCAAGGACGCGATCACCACCAGTTCCGGCGAGGCGATCGGCCGGCCCTGCGCATCGCGCGCCACGCCCGGTTTCTGCTGCACCAGCACCGCGCTGTCGTGACTCAGCACGGAATTGGATTCGGCCAGCGAACCCGCGCGCGTCACCAGCACGGTGTCGTCGTTGCCGGTGCCCTTGAGCGTGGCCTGGAAACCTTCCGCCATCGCCAGCAGGGCCACCAGCACCCCGACCACGCCGGCGATGCCGATCACGATCACCGACGATGCGCCCCAGCGCGAAGGCAACGTGGCGATGCCGACGCCGGTGACCGACAGCGTCTGCCGGCCGCGCCGGGTGAGCGCCAGCCACAACGCCAGCGCGACCGCGGCGATCAATGCGCCGTACCAGGGCAGCAGCGACCAGATCACCAGCGCAACGACGAGGATGACGACCAGCAGCAATCCGCGCAGGAATCTTTTCATGTGAGTGTCCTCAACGTCCCGCCAGCGCATCGACGATCTTCAGGCGCATGCCGCGAAGCGCAGGCAGCACGCCCACGACCAATCCGATCACGATCATCAGTGCGATGCCGCTCAGCCAGATCCGGTGATCGACGTCCGCGATCGGAAACGCGGCGCCGACCTTGGCCTTCACGCCACCCACGACCAGCGCCGCCAGCAGCATCCCCGCCACGCCGCCGATCAGCACCAGCAGCACCGACTCGGCCAGCACCAGCAGCAGCACGCTGCGATTGGAAAATCCGATGGTCTTCAGCACGGCCAGTTCGGGGATGCGCTCGCGCACCGCCTGCGCCATGGTGTTGCCGGTCAGCAGGATCAGGGTGAAAAACACCGCCGCCATGATCGCGGTGACGATCAGCCCGATGTTGGCGAACTGGCTGACGAATCCCGCATTGAAGGCGTTCTCGGTTTCGGTCTTGGTTTCGTGGTCGGAGTTGGCACTGATCGCATCGATCGCGTGCGCGATGCGGTCGGCCTGCGCGGGGTCGGCGATTTTGACGTTGTACCAGCCGACCATGCCGTTGCCGAACTGGCGCGCCTCGTCGAAATACTTCCAATGGAACAGCAACTGGTCTTCCTCGTTCTTGAGCTTCGGATCGTCCACGTGGAAGATGCCGACCAGATCGAACGTCCATGCGTTGCTGCCGTCCTTCTGCGGCCAGATGGTCGCGTTCAGGGGAATCTGCTGGCCGACCTTCCAGCCGAAACGCCTGGCCAGGTCGGCGCCCACCACCGCGCCGGTACGCGTGTCGCGGAACGCCTGCAACTGGTCGGGCGGCAGCTTCATTTCCGTGATCACGTTGAAATAGTTGTCGCTGACTGCGAAGTTCGGGAAGAAGTTTTTGGGGTCCTGATAGACGCCGCCGAACCAGCTCGCATAACCGACTTCGCTGACACCGGGCACCTGCGCGATCCGCGCCTGCAGGCTGAGCGGCAATTGCACGGTGAAGCTGAGTTTCGAGACGGTGACCAGACGATCCACGCCGACCACGGTCTTGCCGGCGTCGGCGAACGCGGTGCGCACCGAATCCAGCAGGCCGAACAGCAGGAACGCGGCCAGTACCGAGGCCATCGTCAGGATCGTGCGGGTCCGGCGACGCATCAGCGCGGACCAGACCAGATGGAAGTATTTCATGACGTGACTCCCGCTCAGGCCACGTGCTGCTGTTCGACGAGCGTGCCTTTATCGAGATGCAGCGTGTGCGACGCGTATTCGGCGGCCTTGGGATCGTGCGTGACCATCACGATGGTCTTGCCGTGCTCGCGGTTCAGCCGCTGCAGCAGTGTCAGCACTTCCTCGGCGGATTGGCGATCGAGGTCGCCGGTCGGCTCGTCGCAGACCAGTAGGGTCGGATCGGAAACGATCGCGCGCGCGATCGCGACGCGCTGCTGCTGGCCGCCCGACAATTCACTGGGCTTGTGCGAAGCGCGATCGGCAAGGCCCACCAGTTGCAACGCGATGCCAGCGTTCTTCCTTCGCTGCGCGCCCGACAACTTCGTCAGGAGCAACGGCAGTTCCACGTTCTTCTGCGCGCTCAATGCCGGCATCAGGTTGTAGAACTGGAACACGAAACCGACGTTGGATGCGCGCCAGCGCGCGAGCTGGCCTTCGCCCATCTGGTCGATGCGCTTGCCGTCCACGCTGATGCTGCCGTCGGTGGGCGAATCGAGTCCGCCGATCATGTTGAGCAGCGTGGTCTTGCCGGAACCGGATGGTCCCATCAGCGCGAAGAAATCGCCACGCGCGATGTCCAGGTCGATGTGGTGCAGCACCTCGAGCTTCTGCTTGCCGCGCTCGTACACCTTCGACAGATTGCGGATCTGCACCAGCGGCTGACCGATGCCGCGGTTCGTACCTGCTTCGTGCTGGTCTGCGACTGCTGCGTTCATGGCCGTCACCTTGAAACCGCAAAATCAGTTGTCGTCATTCCGGAGCCGTCCGCGGTTTCACCGCGGGCGGAATCCGGAATCCATTTTTTCCTTCGAATGGGAAGAAGAGCCGGATTCCGGGTTCCGGCTTCGCCGGCCCCGGAATGACGAAAAGATGGATGGCGCTTGCAAGTACATACCGGCATGACCCTCACTCCGATCCCCCCGTCTTCACCTTCACCTTCTCGCCATCCTTCAAATCCGCCGGCGGGGCTTTCACCACTTCCGCACCGGCGCTCAATCCCTGCGTCACCTGTTTCAGGTCCGAAAAATCGCCGCCCGTAGTCACCGGTGTCTGTTTCGCGCGCCCCTCGGCCACCACGAACACCACATCCTTCCCGTCGCGCTGCACCACCGCCGATTTCGGCACCAGCACGCCCGGCAGCGGCTTGTGGTTCGCACCATTCTTCTCCAGGAACGACACCCGCACGCCCATCTGCGGTATGATGCGCGGATCCTTCTGGTCCAGCGCGATGCGCACCTTGACCGTGGCCTTGCTCTTGTCCGCGCTGGGGATGATCGCGATCACGTGCGCGGGGATCTTCCAGTCGGGATAGGCATCCAGCACGGCCTCGACCGGCATGTTCGGCACGACCCGGCTGATGTACGCCTCGTTGACGTCCACGTCGACTTCCAGCGAATTCATGTCCACGATCGTGGCGAGACCGCCGGCGATGCCGCCGCCGCCCGACGTGTACGGCGACACGATCTCGCCGATCTCCGCCGCCTTGTCGGTGATCACCCCCGCAAACGGCGCGCGTATCACGGTGAAATCCAGATTGACCTGCGCGGCCTGCACCTGGTCCTTGGCCGCCTGGGCCTGCTTGATCGCGACATCCAGCGCGGCCGCGTCGGTGGCGACCTGCGTGTTCGCCTGCTGGGCGTCCTGTTTCGATACGTAACCGCGCGCGACCATCGCGTCCATGCGCGCGGCGTTGGCGCGATCCTGCTGCAGCATCGCGCGCGCCTTCACGACCTGCGCCTGCGCAGCGGCGTACTGCGCCCTGGCCGAATCCAGTTGGGCCTGATAGGCGGTGGGGTCCAGCCGCGCCAGGATCTGCCCCTTCGTGACGTGTGCGCCCTCGTCCACCGAGACTTCCGTCAGGGTGCCGATGATCTGCGCCGAAATCGTGGCCTGCCGCCGCGCGACCACGTAGCCGGTCGCCTGCAGAACCGCCGCGTTGTCGCCGCCGGCAGCCGACACCGCCGTCGCGGTTTCGACCGTCACCGCCTGCCCGCGCAGCGCGAACGCCACGCCGGCGCCTGCGAGGACCAGCACCGCGATCACCGCACCCGCGATCCACGGCCAGCGTGGCCCGCGCGATCCTTCATCGTCGCGCTGCTCGCGGCCGATCCGCAGCTCGTGCAACAGATCCTTCGATGAATCGCCGTCGTTCACCGGTCTTCCCCGCCGTGCGCCACTCGCCGTCACGCAAGTCTGCCACAGCTTGACGCGGGCATCGCCGCTCCGCCATGCGCGGCCATCAAGCGTTGCGGCTGACAGGTGTCATGGCCAAGCAGCCGTCTGGGCGACAAGGTACGTGGTACGCTCACGCGCGGCATGACCCCGATACGGTCCCTGCGTACCCTCGCTGCCCTTACAGCAGGAAACTTGCGCGCCGGCCGTGGCCAAGCCGCGTACCTGATACTCACCCTGGCGATCACCACGGCCGCGTGGCTCACCCTCGCCGCGCTGGCGACACCCGTCGTGAGCAATACGGGCAGCGAGAGTTTCGGCATCACCATCCGCAACGGCAGCCAGAACAGCGGATCGTTGCCCTTGAGTTACGCCCGCCGCATCGAGGCGATTCGGAGCGCCCGTGATGTCTTCTGGTACGGGATACAAGCGGTCAAGTGCACGGCGGCGACGACGGTCCCGCTCTACGCCTTCGGTGGACCCGGAACGGACAGTCCACTGACGAAGCACAAGCTTCCTGCCACCACCATCCAGCGCTGGAATGCGGACCCGCTGGCGGTGGTCATCAGCGACGCCGTGGTCGCCAAGTGCGGGTGGCGGCCCGGCCAGGGTGTCGAGCCGCCCAGCATCGTCTTAGACAGCGCAGGCAACGCGGCGAGCGGCACGCTGATCGCCTTGCACGTCATCGGAACCTTTCCGGCTGCCTTCCCGCAAGGTCTCGCGCACTACGACTACATCAACCGCGTTGCGCCGGGCTTGCAGGGGAAGAACAACGTGGTGACGTACTTCGCAAGCGCCGGCGATCCGCGCGACGACGAAGTGCTGGCGGCCCGGATCGAGGCCGAATTCGCGCATGATTTTCCTGCCGTCAACGCCACCACCAATGCGACCGAGCAGAATGCATGGGCGCGCTTCGGCAAGGTGGAGCAATTGCTGGCGTTCGTGATGGCCGCGCTCCTGCTGTGCGCGGCCTCGGTGCTGGTCAGCGTGCTGGCGCACGCGGCGGCGCAACGCAAGTCGAGATTCGCGTTGCTGCAAGTGCTGGGGTTCCGGCGGCCCGCGTTGTTCGGCGCCTTCGCGCTGGAACTGCTGGCGACTGTGATGGTGGGCGCGCTGCTGGGTATCGCGCTCGCCAGGCTGGCGGCACACGAACTCGCAGCGACCTTCTTCGGATTCCTTGCGAACGGTTTCCCGACATGGGCGTGGTGGGGACTGCCCGTGTGGCTTGCCGTGCTGGTCGCGGCGGCACTCGCGTGGCCTGCGGGATTGATCGCGCGGGTGCGGCCGGCGGATTACCGGGCGATCTGACATGCAACTTCTGCGCGAAACAGCCGCCAGCCTTGCCACCGGCCTGCGAATGGCGCTGACGCGTCCGCGTCACACGCTGCTGATCGCGTTCGGATACGTCGTCGCCGGGATCACGCTGGCGGTGTTGCTGACCTTGCCTGCGGGGCTGAAACGGCTGGCCGGCAACACCGGCTCGTCCGACGTGGCGGTCGTGCTGTCCGGCAACTCCTTCCAGGAATCGGGCGCCAGCTTCAAGCCGGAACTCGCCGCGCTGGTGGGCACGCTGCCCGGCGTCGCGCGCGGCCGTCGGGGCCAGCCGCTGGTCGCGCCGCAATTCGTGGTGGACACGCGCCTGCGCCGCACCGATGGCAGCACCGCGACGGTGCTGGTGCGCGGCGTCACCCCGGCGTTCTGGGACATCACGGGCCACGCCATCTCGATGCGCTCGGGCCGACGCTTTGCCGCAGGCAAGGACGAGTTGATCGCGGGCGTCGCCGCCGCGCGTGGCCTCGTGGCGCTGGATACCGGCGCCAGCACCTCGATCAACCGGAACCCGTGGCGCGTCACTGGGGAATTCGCGGCGGGGGGCGGCTTCTGGGAATCGGAACTGTGGACCGACATGGCTGCCCTGCAGGCGGCCTATCGTGCGCCGGGCGCCGTGAGCTGCCTGTGGGTGAAGCTGACCTCGCCGGGAGCGTTCGAGGCATTCAAGCAGGCGCTGCACGACAACCCGCAAACCCAGGGACTGCACGCGGTGCGCCAGCGCGACTACTACGCCCGTCAAACCGAGTTCCTGAAATACCTCATCACCGCCGCGACCGAAGGCGTCGCCGTGGCCTTGGGGCTGGGCGCGATCCTGGCCATCGTCAATGCGCTGGGCATGGCGTTGGCTGCGCGCCGACGCGAGCTCGCGATCCAGCGCGCGGTCGGCTTTCGCGGCGCAAGTCTGGCGCTGGCGCTGCTGCTCGAGGTGCTGCTGATCGGTGTGGTGTGCGCGGGTATTGCCGTGCTGGCGGGATGGCTCGCGGTCAACGGCCATGAAGTCGGGTCATCCACGGGCGGTTCGGCGATCCAGTTCCGGATGCACGTGGACGGCAGCGTCATCGGTTGGACCTTCGCCTATCTGTTGCTGCTCGGTTTTCTGAGTGCGCTGTGGCCAATCATGCGCGCGGTGCGCGCGCCGCTGACCCGGACGTTGCAGGACGAATAGCCCATTTCACCGAACCGGACGGCGCCTACAATCGCGCATTCCTTCGCGAAGTGTCATCGATGCCTTTCCTGTTCGACCCTCCGCCTGTTCCCAGCCTGCCCATCCGCGGCAGCGATGTGCGTTTCCCGGTGCACCGCATCTACTGCATCGGCCGCAATTACGCCGAACATGCGAAGGAAATGGGCGCGCAGACCGTGAGCCGCGCCAACCCGGTGTTTTTCATGAAGCCGTCCGACGCGATCGTGCCCGAGGGCGGCGATGTGCCCTACCCGCCCGCGACGCACGAGTTGCACCACGAAGTGGAAATGGTGGTGGCGCTCGCGAACGGCGGTCGCGACATCGACCCGGCGCGGACGCTGGACTGCGTGTTCGGTTACGGCGTCGGGCTGGATCTCACCCGCCGCGACCTGCAGGCCGCGCTGAAGGCCAGGGGACTGCCGTGGGACGTAGCGAAAGGTTTCGATGCCTCCGCGCCGGTTTCGGCACTGCGTGCGGCGAGCGAAATCGGCCATCCGTCGCGCGCACGGTTGTCGTTGCACGTCAACGGCGCGACGCGACAGGACACCGATATCGCGGACATGATCTTCCCGGTGCCGGAAATCATCGCCGAACTGTCGAAACTGTTCGAACTCAAACCCGGCGATCTGATCTTCACCGGCACGCCCGCGGGCGTCGGCCCGTTGCAACGCGGCGACCGGTTCCGTGCCGAACTGCAGGACGTCGCGATCCTGGAAGGCCGGATTTCCTGAACGCAGGCACGGTTGCGCCGCCCCCGGAAGCGTGTTTACAGTGCACGCGCCGCGACGCGGCAGGGGAGACACCCGATCATTCACGAGAAGGAGTTCGCAATGAGCTTTGCCAGCGATTTCAAGGCGTTCGTGATGCGCGGCAACGTGATCGACATGGCCGTCGGCATCGTCATCGGTGCGGCATTCGGCAGGATCGTCACGTCCCTGGTCAACGACATCATCATGCCGCCGATCGGCATGATCACGGGAGGCATCGACTTCTCGAAGATGAAGGCGATCATCCAGAATGCGCCCGATCCCAAGAAGGTCATCTCGATCAACTACGGCACCTTCGTCAACACCGTCATCACCTTCATCATCATTGCCCTGGCGATCTTCGTCGTGATCAGGTTGCTGCAGCGGGTGATGCCGAAGAAGGAAGCCGCGCCGCCGCCGACCCCGCCCGACGTGGTGCTGCTGACGGAAATCCGCGACCTGCTGAAGCAGCAACAGCACTGATGCATTTCTCCTTCTCCCGCCGGGAGAAGGTGGCGCGACTACGGCCGACTGGATCGGCCGTGAACGGCGGTAGCCGGCCCGCAGGGCGAGCGCCATGGATGGCGCGAGTAAGCGCCGGATGAGGGTTCGGACAAGTCAATACTATCGGGCGTGCCCGGACCCTCACCCAGCGCTACGCGCTCGGCCTTCGGCCGCCTCTCCCGGAGGGAGAGGAGCTGCACACCATGACCATCGAAATCATCCAGTCCGACATCACCACGCTGCGCGTGGATGCGGTCGTCAATGCGGCGAACGAGACATTGCTTGGAGGAGGCGGGGTCGACGGCGCCATCCACCGCGCCGCCGGGCCGCGCCTGCTGGCGGCCTGCCGCGCGCTGCCCGAGGTCCGTCCGCATGTCCGCTGCCCTGCCGGCGAAGCAAGGATCACCCCGGGCTTCGACCTGCCAGCCCGCTACGTGATCCACACGGTCGGGCCGGTCTGGCGCGGGGGCGATGCGCGCGAACCGGAACTGCTGGCGGCCTGCCATCGCAACGCACTGCGGCTCGCGCGCGAACACGCGATCGACAGCATCGCGTTTCCGGCGATCAGTTGCGGCGTGTACGGCTATCCGCGCGATGCCGCGGCGGCCGTCGCAGTGGCCGTGCTCGCCGAGGAACAGGACAAGACGCGCACGCCGCACCGGATCGTGCTGTGCGCGTTCGATGCCGGCATGGCCGAGGCCTGGCGCGCCGCGGCGAAACGCCTGCATGTCCCAATCGGGGATCCGCCCATTTGAGACGCCGCGGCAGCCGTCGCACGCACGCTGTTACGAAGGGTACAACGGCGGCAAATCCTGCCGCGTCGATGCACGCGGATGATCCTCCGCCGCGCGCCATGCGAAACCGCGCGCGAACGCACGCGCCACGTCCGCACATGCCGGCGCGGCGTCGCCGCCCTGCCAGCGCGCACGCTCCAGTGCGTCCAGCGCCTCGCGCTGCGCGGGGTCGGCAAGCGCCTCGCGCAATGCCCCGGCGTGCGTGATGCCGGGACGGACTTCTCTCGCCCACGCCAGCAGCGTGCGTTCGCAGGCCGCGGCATCGCCGGCGCGCGCGGCATCCAGGGCATGCTGCTGCAGCACACGCGCATCGTCGCGTGGAACCCGCAGCGCGGACGGCTGTACCGCGGCGGCCGCTTTCCCGCCACGGCGCCGGAACAGTTGCCACCATACGACCGCTGCGGTCACCGCCAGCACCCACAACGCGAAGCTCGCGAGCGCGATGGTCCGCCACGGCGCGGGCGCAACCGCTTCCGGTGCGCCAGCCGCCGACGAAACGGGGGGCGTGGTGGTGCCGGCGGCCGCGGCAGCCGTATTCGCGGTACTGCCCGCCGGGACCGGCGGTGCGGAGGAAGCGTTTGCCGCGGCGCCCGTCACCTGCAGCGTGCGCGCGGGCAGCACCGCCCGTTCGGCGTGGTCATGCACCACGTCCCACCAGTCCAGCGTGATGGCGGGAATGGTCAGGCTGCCGTTGCGGTCGGGCACGATCGCGAAGCTGCGGGTGCGGCTGCCTTCCAGCCATTCGCCGCTGTCGTCGGTCGAGTCCTGGGTCTGGTCGGGATAGACGTGCGCGCCCGCGATCGGCGGCAGTTGCGGTTCCGGCAGCGCTTCCGCCGGCAGCCCGCTGGCATCGATGGCCAGCGTCACGGTCAGCGGCACCCCCGCGGCGACTTCGCCGTTCGCCGGCAATCCGCTGAGCTGCAGTTTCACGCTGTGCGCGGGCAGCCACGGCTGGCCCGCGCCGGCCGGCGGCGCGCGCGCGACGATCTGCAGGTCGGCCGCGCGCGCCTGCACCGGCGTGCCGATCGCGCCGATCAGGTTGTTGAACAGCGAGTTGGGATCGTTGGGATCCAGCCGCCGCGCATGGAACGCGGGACCGTGCACCGTGATCGGACCGTTGCGTTGCGGAATCAGCGCGTAGCTGCGCTCGATCACCTGGTAGGTGTAACCGTCGCGCTGCGTCACGTAGCGGCGGTCGCGGTCGAGCTGGATCAGGCGCGCGCCGTCCGCCTGCGGATCGTCCAGCGTGCCGTCGGTGACGCCGGGCAGATAGAACAGGCGCACGGTGTAGAGGGTTTCCTGGCCGACGTACGGCGAACTCGACAGCACGTTCGATTCCAGAAACGCGGGATCGCCGACCTGCCCGCGCGCACCGCTGGGCGCCGCCAGCACCTGCACCGTGAGCGCCGGCGTCCGTGCGCCGCCCACGTCGAGCGGGGGAATGGTGAGCGTACCCGCGCGTCTGGGCCGCAACGCGATGCCGAAGTCGGAGGAGCTGGTGGTCTGGCCGTTGAC
Organism: Gammaproteobacteria bacterium; assembly: GCA_021325195.1. GTDB lineage: Bacteria > Pseudomonadota > Gammaproteobacteria > Xanthomonadales > Rhodanobacteraceae > 66-474. Next base: position 11,181 of record JAJPHQ010000099.1, read on the forward strand.
GATCCGCACGCTGCTGGAACGCGAGGTGCCCAGCACGTCGAAATCCTGCTGCAGCGGCGAGAGATCGGGGTTCGCGGACAGCGCGGCGGCGCCCTGGATGTTCAGCGTCACGGTATCGCCCAGGTGCACGTGGTCGCGGTCCAGGAAAGCGGTGACGTCCTGCCCCGCACTGGCGGCGTGTGCTGCCTGCGCGAACGGCACCAGCCACAGCAACGCGCCAAGCAACAGCCAGCAGCGCAGCTTCATTGCCCGTTCTCCTGCTGCCGTGCCTGACGCCGCTGCCATTCCAGCAGGAACTTGCGGCGCAGCAGCGCGCCGGGATCGTCCGGCACGGCATCCAGCATCGCACGCTGTTCCGCGTCGAACCTGTCATCGTCCTGCGCTTCGCCACGGCCCAGCGCGAACGCCGGCGGCGCGGCGTTCACGGAGCCCCCGCCGTGTTGCGCGCCACGACCCCTGCGCGCCAGTTCCTGCCGCAGCGCCTGTTCCGCGCGTCCCGTCTGGGCTCGTTGTGCGGCATCCTCGCCGGCCGATGCGCCGCCCTGGTCGTGCTGCGATTCCGGCGTTGCCTGCCGGCCGTTGTCTTTCGCCGAGGGATTCGGCGTCGCCTGCGCGGACTGCGCGCCGGACCGTCCGTTCGGCGCCGGCTGTGACTGACCCGGCTGCTGCCCTTGCGACTGCTGGCCGGATCGGGATTGCGCGCCGTTCCGTCCGGTGCCGTTGCGGTTTCCCTGCCGATTGTCTGCGGCCCGTGGCGGCGGCGAATGCCGTTTCAGCCATTGCTCCACGGCTTCGCGATTGGCGCGCGCATCGGCCATCTGCGGGTCGAGCCTCAGGGCCTCGTCGTAAGCGGCGATCGCCTCGCGGTAGTCGCCCAGCTTCGCCAGCGCGTTGCCGAGGTTGTAGCGCGAACGTGCATCATTGCCCGCCGCGAACGCCCTCGCGGCGTCGGCGAAATCGCCGGCGCGGTATTCGGCGGCACCGCGGATGCCGGGCGTCGTCGCAAGCGTCTTCGCGCGTTCCGCATCCCCGCGATCCAGGGCCCGCAACGCCCGCTGGTCGCGGTTGGCCCACAGCGATTCCCACACCGACGCGTGCGCGACCGGCATCGCCACCGGCGCTGCCAGCAGCGCGAACGCGAGCAGCCAGCCGCGCCGGAACGCCAGCGCCGCCAGCGCCAGCAGGATGGGCAGCAGCCACGCCCCGCCGTCGCGCCACACCTCGGCGCGTTCGCCGCGGCTGGCATGCCCGGCCTGCGCTGCCGGCGCACCCAGCTCCGCCACGCCGCTGCCGTCGGGCTGCAGCACCGCGTAGCGTCCGCCGCCCGCTTCCGCCACGTCGCGCAGGGCGCCGTCGTCACGGCGCGCGAGGTGCAGTTGCCCGCCCTCGCTTTCGAATCCGCCGTCGGAACGCGGCACCGGTGCGCCGGCCGCGGTGCCGATGCCCAGCACGTCCACGCGGATGCCGCGCGCATGCGCGGCGCGCGCCGCACGGATCGCGGCAGCGTCGGCGGTATCGGTGACCAGCACGATCTCGCCGCCCTGCACGTGGGCCTGTTCGAGCAGCGCGACGGCTTGCGCGATGCCCGCGGCCGCGTCGTTGCCCGGCACCGGCATCACGTCCGGCCGCAGCACGCGCAGCAGGTTCAGCACGGTGCGCCGGTCGTCGGTCAACGGCGCCACCGTGAACGCGGCGCCCGCGTAGGCAACGAGCGCGGTGCGCGCGTCGCCCGCCTGGTCCAGCAGGTCGCGCACCGCGAAGCGAGCGCGGGTGATCCGGTCGGGCTTCAGATCCTGGGCCAGCATGTCGTCGGACAGCGACAGCACCACCACGCGCGCGGCGCCGTTGACGTACAGCGGGGTCTTGACGTGCTGCCACGCGGGGCCGGCCAGCGCCGCGACGGCCAGTACCCACGCGGCCGCCGCCCATGCCAGCACGCCGCGGCGGCGCGTGCCGGCATCGTCGATCAGGTGCGGCAGCAACGCCGCATCGGCCAGCCGCGCCAGCGCGGCGCGCCCGCTGCTGCCGCGCGCCAGCGCCAGCAGCGCAAACGGCAACGGCAGCAGCGCCAGCCACCACCACGGCCGCAGGAAGTGCAGCGGGAAGTCCGGCACGCTCATGCGACGGCTCCCGCGCCGCGCGGCCACACTGCGCGCCACGGCAGCAGCGTGCAGGCCAGCAGCAAGGCGGCGCCCAGCGGCCATGGATACCACTCGCGGCGCGGGCGCAACGTCGAATCACCGCCGGCCAGCGGTTCCAGTTCGTCGATGGCTCGATAGGCCGCCGCGAGCTGGTCGCCGTCGGCGGCGCGGAAGAAACGTCCGCCGGTATCGCGCGCGATCGCGGTCAGCGTGGGGATGTCGAGTTCGCTGCCGGGCGCCTGCATCCGCAGCCCGAACATGTCGATGGTCTGCGTGCCGGAGCCCACGCCGATGGTGTAGATGCGCACGTGCGCGGCCTCGGCCAGTTTCGCCGCCGCCAGCGGCTCGACGCTGCCCGCGGTGTTGACGCCGTCGGTCAGCAGCACCAGCACGCGCGCCTTCGCCGGCAACGCGGAAAGATGCTTCACCGCCAGCACGATCGCGTCGCCGATCGCGGTCTCGCGGCCGGGCAGCCCGATCGCCGCGCCGTCCAGTTGTTTCGCCACGGTCTCCACATCGAAGGTCATCGGCGTCAGCAGATAGGCGTGCGTGCCGAACAGGATCAGGCCCACATCGTCACCGGCGCGCTCGGCCACGAAACGTCCGGCGATCGCCTTGATCGCGGCGAAACGGCTGACCGTCTGGCCGCCCAGTTGCATGTCCTCGATCGCCATGCTGCCCGAGCAATCGACCGCCAGCATCAGCGCGCGCCCGGTGTGCCTGATCGCCTGCGGCGGCGCCAGTTGCTGCGGGCGCGCCGCCGCGCACACCAGCAGCGCCCACGCCAGCACCGCGACTGCGCGCCGCCAGCGCGGCGGTCCCGATGCCGCGGACGTCCGCGCCAGCACGACGTGCTGCGGCAGCCGCAACGCGGCGCCGCGCGCGGCCGGCGGCAGCAGCCTGCACAGCAGCCACGGCAGCGGCAGCAGCAGGAACAGCCAGGGCCATGCGAAGCTCATGACGGGGTGGCTCCGCCAGCCGCCGGGCGCGGGATCGCAGCGGCCGCGTTCGAGGTACGCGGTCTGCCTCGGCGCAACGCGCGCCTGCACGACGCGCGCACCGCTTCCAGCAGCGCCCGTCCCTCGAGCGCCGGCTTGTCGCGATACGGCGCCTCCAGCAGCACGTCGAGTTGCGCGGCCATGCGCGCGTCGCCGGCATGGTCGTGCAGGAACAAGCGCCATGCCTCGCCGTGCGAGGCGGCGGCACGCGGATCGACGCACAACGCCACGCGGCGCAACAGCCGCGAGCACTCCGCCGCCAGGGTTGCGGGATCGCCGTTCCGCGAGAACGCCGCTTCGATCCGGTCGATCTCGCGCAACGCCGCGCGCAACGGCCGCAGGCGCTGGCGCCTCCGGTACCCCCACACGGCGATCGCCGCGAGCGACAACACCACGAGCACGAGCAGCCACCAGCCCGGCGCGGGCGGCCACCACGCCGCATCCGGCACGTGGATGTCGCGGAGCACGGGACCTTCCGCGTTCATCGCCGCCCCCCGCGCTGCTTCCACAATTGCGCCAGCACGGCATCCGGTTCCTGCCCGGTGTCGAGCAGGGCCCAGCGCACGCACGCGCCGTCGCAGGCCCCGGCCAGCATGCGCTGGCCGCGCGCGAGATCGTCACGGAAGCGCGCGCGTGCCGCGGCGGCGGAGAGATCGACCGTCAGCCGTCCGGCATCGGTACGGAAAGCGTAGGCGCCGGCCGGCGGCAGCTCGTGCTCCAGCGCATCGACCACGATCAGCACACGCACGTCGATGTGCCGGGTCAGGCGCAGCAGCGCACGCTGCGCCGCCTCGTCGGTGCACCAGCCGTCCGACAGCAGCAGCAAGCGGCTGCCCGGCAGCGCCAGCCGCCGCGCGCGTTCCAGGGCGGCCGACAGCGTCTCGCGCAGCCGTTCGGCGGTTGCGGCCGAGGCCGCGCGCGCGTCCCAGCGCGCCAGCGCGCCCAGCACCGCCAGCGCGCCGCGCACGCCGCCATGCGGATCGACCGCGTCGCGCACGTCGCCGAAGGCCAGTGCACCGACCCGGTCACCGCCGCGCACGCCGGTCCACGCGGCCAGCGCCGCGGCGCGGGCGGCCGCCACCGACTTGTAGCGCACGCGCGTGCCGAAACGCATCTCGGGATGCGTATCGACCAGCAGCAGCAGGCTGCGTTCGCGTTCCTCCTGGAACAGCTTGGTGTGCCATTCGCCGCTGCGCGCGGTGCGCCGCCAGTCGATGTTGCGCACGTCGTCGCCGGCCTGATAGACGCGCGACTCGGCGTAATCCATGCCGCGTCCGCGCAGCGACGACAGGTGCGCGCCGGCCAGCGGCGCGCGGATGCGCGCCGCCGTCGCGCGCGGCTTCGCGGCACGCGCGCGCAGCCTCAGCAACTCCGCCAGATCGACGCGGGTGATGCCGTCGGCGGGCTCGAAGCGGTTTTCGGCGGCGTACATGCGAGGGTTGCTGAGGGTCATCGACAAGAGCCAACCACGCGATCGTCATTCCGAAGCCGACTGGAAGAGCCGGAGCCCGGCATGACGAAGGTCGTCACGCTTTCCCGAGTCCCGAGTCCCGGCTTTCAGGGCAGCGGCACGCGTTCCAGCAATCGTTGCACGACGTCGTCCACGCACATGCCTTCGGCTTCGGCCTCGTAACCCAGCAGCACGCGGTGGCGCAACACGTCGGGCGCCAGCGACTGCACGTCCCCGGGCAGCACGTAGTCGCGGCCGGCCAGCCACGCGGCGGCGCGCGCACAGCGTTCCAGCGCGATGGTGGCGCGCGGACTGGCGCCCCACGCGATCCGGCCGGCCAGCTTCGCGTCCCACGGACGCGGATCGCGCGTGGCCAGCACCAGTTGCACGATGTAGTCGGCCAAGCCATCTGCCAGATGCAGATCGAGCACTTCGGCGCGGGCGTCGAAGATGTCGGCCTGGCTCAACAGGCGGTCGGGTTGTGCGTGCGGACCCAGTTCCTCGCGCGCGCGGCGATGCGCCAGTTGCAGGATCGCGCGTTCCGACCCGGCTTCCGGGTAGTGCACCGGCACGTGCAGCAGAAACCGGTCGAGCTGCGCCTCGGGCAGCGGAAACGTGCCTTCCTGCTCGATCGGGTTCTGCGTCGCCATCACCAGGAACAACCTCGGCAGCGGCCAGGAACGCCGGCCGATGGTGACCTGTCTTTCCGCCATTGCCTCCAGCAGCGCGGACTGCACCTTGGCCGGCGCGCGGTTGACTTCGCCGGCCAGCACCAGGTTGTGGAACAGCGGGCCGCGCTCGAACTCGAACTGGCCGGTCTGCGGGCGCAGCACGTCGGTGCCGGTGAGGTCGGCGGGCAAAAGGTCGGGCGTGAACTGCACGCGGTGAAAATCGGCCTCGATGCGCGCGGCCAGCGCCTTGATCGCAGTGGTTTTCGCCAGCCCCGGCGCGCCCTCGACCAGCAGGTGCCCGTCGGCCAGCAGCGCGATCAGCAGGCGATCGACCAGCGCGGGCTGGCCGATGACCTCGGTTTGCAGGGTGTCGCGCAGCGCGATGAAGCGCGCGCGCAGACGCGTCGTATCGCCGGACGGATCGGCATGCACGCCGGCCCGCGGTGGCGGTCCCGGGTCCGGCGTCGTGGCGCTTTCGGTGTGCATGCGCCCAGTAGACCACAGTCCGGGCCGGAAGTTTACGACGCCTCTCCTACGATCGCGATGCGGGGACTCGGCAAGCAACCATCCATGGTACGAGCGCCGGTGCAGCCATCCGTGGCTGCCCGCTCGAAGCAGCGCGTCATGCCACTGGCATGACGCAAGCACTGCTTCACACCCGCGTCGTCTGCGAACCGCTTGCCCGTCAGGTCATTCGACCGTCGTTTCCTGACCCAGGATGTGCGGCGTGATGAACACCAGCAGTTCGGCCTTGTTGTTGATGTTCTTCTTGTCGCGGAACAATGCGCCCAGGATCGGGATGTCGCCCAGGAACGGCACCTTGGTCACGTCGGTCTCGTTCTGGAACTCATAGACGCCGCCCAGCACCACGGTCTGGCCGTTGTCCACCAGCACCGAGGTGTCGATCTCGCGGTGGTCGATCTGCGGCACAAAGCCGCCGCCCGGATTCGGGACCAACTGGTTGAGCGCGTCCTTGATCACCTTGAGCTTCATGAACACCCGGTTGTCGGAGGTGATGGTGGGCGTGACATCCAGCTCCAGCACCGCGTTCTTGAACTGCACGGTGGCGGTGCCCTGCCCGCCGCCGGCGCCGGAGTTCTGGAAGGTCAGGTAACCGATCTGGGTACCCTGCTGGATGGTGGCCTCCTGATTGTTGGCGGTGACCACCTTGGGCTGCGAGATGGTCTCGCTTCGGCCTTCCTGCTGCGCCGCCGAGAGTTCCAGGTTCAGCAGGTAATCCTTGCCGAGGATGCCGATCGCGAAACTGCTGGTTCCGGTGGTGGTGGAAGGCAGGTTGACGTTCAGGCCGGTCGGGATCGTCGGCAGATTGTTCGAGCCGGAGGAACTGGACGTCGAACCGGGCTGCAGGATGCTGTTCCAGTAATTGGTGATGCTGGTGGCGGTGCTGGTGACGTCGCTGGCGGAGCCGCCGAAGATCTGCGCGTGCCGGCTGTTGTCACCGAGATGGAATCCGCCGACGCCGAGCCGCGCACCCAGTTCGCGGGTGAAGTTGTCGGTCGCGATCACCAGCCGCGATTCGATCAGCACCTGCTGAACCGGGCGGTCCAGCACCGACACCAGTTGCCGGATCTCCTGCACCTTCTCGGGCGTGTCGTTGACCAGCAGGGTGTTGGTGCGCTCGTCGTAGGACACGCTGCCGCGCGACGACAGGAAGCCGCGCTCGGAGCTGGTGCCACCACCGCCCCCGACATTGCCGGCCTTGGCGCCCGAGGTCAGCAGGTCGGCGATGTCCTTGGCATTGCCGTAGCTGATCGGGATGTAGTCGGTGACCAGTTGCGAGCCTTCCAGCTGCTTCTGGCGCGCATCGGCGATGCTCTGCTCGTATTCCGCCAGCTCGGTCTGTGGCGCGACCCAGATCACGTTGCCGTTCTGGCGCTTGGCCAGACCCTTGGCGCGCAGGATCACGTCCAGCGCCTGATCCCACGGCACGTTGACGAGCCGCAGGGTGACATTGCCGCGCACGCTGTCGGACGCGACGATGTTGAGGCCCGACACGTCGGCCAGCAGTTGCAGCACCGAACGCACCGGGATGTCCTGGAAGTTGAAGGTGACGCGGCTGCCTTTGTACACGACCGGCTTGGGCGCACCCAGCAGGTTGTTCGCCTCCGGCGCGGGCGGCGAGAACTCGACCACGTATTCGTTGCCGCTCTGGTAGGCGGCGGTCTGCACCACGCCGCGCGTATCCACGTCGATCCGCGCGCCGCCCGGCACCGGGTGGGTGTTGATGCTGCGCACCGGCGTGGCGTAGTCGGTCACGTCCAGCCGGCGCGCCTGCGAGGCGGCCAGACTGGCGCCGGCGATCTGGATGGTGGTGGTGTCGCTGCTGGCGTGCATGCTGGTGGCGGCGCCCGGGGCGCTGAAATCCACCACCAGCTTGCCGGCGCCGTGTTCGCCGCGCCGGAAATCGACCGCGGTGATCACGTTGCCCGAAGCCAGCGGCACGGCCTTGGCCGGATTGTCGGTCGCGCCGGCATAGGCCATCTGCGTGGGCGGCGGCGGCGGCACCGGTGCGAGCGCCGCTGCCTCAGGCGCCGCTTCGGCCGGCGCCCCGGCGGTGGCTGCACCCATGCCGTTGCCGATCGTGACCACCACGTCGTTGCCGGCCACGCTGGTGACGTACGCCGAAGGCTGCGAAAGATCCACCACCACGCGGGTGCGGCCGCCGGCTTCGACCGCGCTGACCGCCTGCGCGGTGCCCTGGTTGATCGGCAGCTGGCGCTGCTTGAGTCCGTTGCTGGTGTCGGCGAAGTCCAGCGCGATCCGCGGCGGGGTGTTGGTGCTGAACGCCTGCGGCGCCGTGGCGGGTCCTGAAAACGTCAGGGTCACCTGCACCTTGCCGCCCGGCAAGGGTGTCGCGCTGACGCCCTCGAGCGTATTGGCCGCAAGCGCAGGGCCGGCCGCCAGCAGGCCCAGCAGGACCAGCACCGCCGCCAGTCCGCGTGCTGGTCGTGCAATACCCGCGCGGGCGCGACGAATGAGGTGAGCAGGTTTGGTCATCATGAACGTAACCCCCGAAGAATCTTCATTTGTCGCCCAGCGCGACGCTCGCGTCGCGTTCCATCCAGCCGCCCGAGCCATTCGGCACCAGTTCGACCAGAGACACGTGATCTTCCGCCACCTCGGTGACATGGCCGTAGTTCTGGCCCATGTAGTCGCCCACGTGCACCTGGTGGATCACGCCCTGCGGATCCTTGATCAGGGCTTCCATGTGCCCCTTGGTGCCGATGGTGCCGACCATTTTCAGGCTGTCGAGCGGAAAGGCTTCCAGCGGCTGGCGCGGACGGTTCTGGTCGGGATGCGGACCGGCCAGGTTCTGTCCGTTGGCCTGCGCGGGGGCGGGCTCGAACGGATCGCGCTTGTCCTGGTCCTGATAGACGAAGGTCTCGAAGGTCTTGATCACCGGCAGCGGCGGCAGCGGCGCGCCCTTCTTGGCCTTTTCCTGCGCGACCCACTGGTGCAGGTCGTCCTGGCCGCTGCAGGCGGCAAGGCCCAGCAGCATGGCAAGGGTCGCGAATGCGATGGCGATGCGGGCGGGTTGCATGCTCACTTCCCTCCCTTCGCGGCAGGCTTCGCCGGCATGCCGTTTTCGGCCTTGGCTCCCCCGGTTTCCTCGTCGGCGAGGTAACGGTAGGTCTTCACCGTGCCTTCCAGCACCAGCTGTCCGGCCGGCGGCGGCGCGTTCCTGGCGCTGGTCGCCTGCGCGGGATGCAGCGAGACATCGTGCATGGTGAGGATCACCACGCGCGGCAGCGAGGCCACGCCGCTGATGAAGGTGCCGAACTGGTGGTAGGTGCCGATCATCCGCAAGGCGATCGGCTGCTCGGCGTAGAACTCCTTGGGAATCTCCGGACCCGGCTTGAACAGTTCGGTCTCGAGTCCCGCCGACAGCGCGGTCTGCGAGATGTTGACCAGCAGCGCGGGCATCTCGGTCTTGCTGGGCAGTTCGCGCAGCATCTGCTGCAGCATGTCGTTCATCTGCGCAAGCTGTGCCTTGAGCGCCTCCAGGTTGACCACCTTGGCCTGCTTCTCCACGAACTCCTGCTTGAGCTGCACCTCCTGCTGGCGCGCCGTCGCGAGTTCGTCCTGCTTGTCGCTGATGAAGAAATACCAGCCCACCAGCAGGATCACGAGGATCACCAGCACGGTGAAGAAGGTCTTGACCGACTTCGGCCAGCCGCCGATGTTGTTGCGGTCGAGATTGCGCAGGTCGTCGATCAGCTTCATGGCCTGGCTCCCCCGTTGTTGCCATCCGCCGCGCTGCTGACGGGCGCGGACGTCTTCGCAGGCGCCGCGGCCGCGGAAGCGGCGACCTTGGGCGCCGCCGACGCGGCCTGCGCGGGGGCCAGGGCCGACGGGGCCGCGGCCACGGCGGACGACGCGGCCGGCGCCGCGCTGCTGGAGCCGGAAGCCGGAGCGCCCTCCTGCTTGGGCGTGCCCAGCGTCACCACCAGCTCGAATTCATACGGCGCGCTGGTGTCGCCGTGGGTGTTCTCGGTCTTGATCAGCTGCGTGGGCCCCATCCACGGCGAGGCCTCGATGTTGCGCATGTATTCGGCAACGGTGGCGTTCGACTGCGCCACGCCGTCCAGCGTCAGCTTGTTGCCCTGCTGCTTCAGCGAGGTCAGGCGCGCGCCGTTCGGGATGGTCTTTACCAGTTCGTCGAACAGGTGCACCATCTGCGAGCGGTTGGACTGCAACTGCTCGATGATCTGCTTGCGCGCCAGCAGGCGCGACTTGACCTTCTCCAGATTCTTGATCTCGGCGATCTTGACGTCGAGCTGCTTGATCTCGCCCTTGAGGTAGGCGTTGTCCTCGTTCTGGCTGTCGATCCGGAGGTTCATCCACATGCCCCACAGGATCACCAGCACCACCGCCGCCGCCGCGGCGATGCCGAGCTGCATGAAGAACTCGCGCTTGCGCTGTTCGCGCCGCTCCGCACGCCACGGCAGCAGGTTGATCTTGGCCATCAGTCGAAGCTCCTCAGGGCCAGCCCCGCGGCGATCATCAGCGCGGGCGCATCCTGCGCCAGCGTCTGCGCCTGCAGGCGC
>JAJPHQ010000100.1 GCA_021325195.1 Gammaproteobacteria bacterium
CAGTGCCATCTCGCTGAACCACCGAGACATGCCTTCACGTGTCTTGTTCGCGAAATCGGGAATCCTTGAAGTCTGCATGGCATTTCTCCTTTCTTCAGCCGTTCGCCACCAGCAGTGGCGGTTGATGCATGCCTTCCTGATCTTCGCGGATCAGGTCGAGCACGCGAGGGGTCATGATTCGAGCGACTTCACGCATCACGGGAACCACGACACTGTTTCCGAATTGTTTGTATGCCTGCGTATCGCTGACCGGAATCCGGAATGCGTTGGGGAAACCCATCAGCCGCGCACATTCGCGTGGGGTAAGTCGGCGCGGGCGCTTGCGCGGACCCTGTGATACCAGAATCTCCGAACCGTCCTTGTAGTAACGCGCGGACAGTGTGCGCGCCACGCTGTCGCCGTCCACGAGCCCGAAACCGAAGCCGTTGCCTGCGGCACGGTGCTTGGCCGCGTAATCCTGCAGGTACTGCCACAGGTGCGCGGTGAGCGTGTACTTGGGATTGACCTTGGCCTTTGGCCCTTCGGTGTAGGGCGGTTCCGCGGGCTCGCTACCGTCCTGCGGATGCAGGATGGTTTTCAGCGTCGGTCCCTGTTTGGGCAGTTGCAGATCGTTCCATGTGAAATCGGTCGGTTCACGGAAGCCGACGATCAGGATGCGTTCGCGATGTTGCGGGACGTAACACTGGCCATCGATCACCTTCCAGTGCACGTGATAACCGAGCTCCTTCTGCAGCACCTTCATCATTACCCGGAAGGTGTTGCCCTTGTCGTGGCTGGCGAGATTCTTCACGTTCTCCAGCAGGAAGGCCTTCGGTTGCTTCGCCTTGATGATGCGCGCCACGTCGAAGAACAGCGTACCTTGCGCCTCGTCGGCAAAGCCGTGCTTGCGCCCCAGCGCGTTCTTCTTGGACACGCCGGCGATACTGAAAGGCTGACACGGAAAGCCTGCCAGCAGCAGGTCGTGATCGGGAATGTCGCGCTCATCGACCTTGGTGATGTCGCCCGCGAAGGTGTGCGTGGATTCCGGGAAATTGGCGAGATAGGTTTTTTGCGCCCACGGATTCCATTCGCTGGTGAACACGCAACGCCCGCCCTGCGCCTCGAAACCCATGCGGATGCCGCCGATGCCGGCAAACAGGTCGATGAAGGTGAAAGCGGCGTTGTCGTCGTCGTCGCTGGACGACAGCGGCAGCAGGCGTTGGCGGATGGCGTCCGCGAGATAGGGCGGCGGATCGGTTTCGCCTACCTGCCAACGCCGCACGGTGCGCACGTCCACGCCGAGTTCGCTGGCGAGTTCGCGCTGGTTGTAGCGCCCACGCAGGCTCGCGAGCAGATGCCGGATGTCTTCCATATTGTCCGCCTCGCTGGAAATCGACGCGGGCAGTATGTCCGCTTTTTGTCCCTATTACAAGCTAACCACGCAAATTGAAAACGCCCTCTTTCGCAAGCGGGGCGTTTGGTGCGCCCTGAGAAAATCAGGCGGCAAATTTTTCGCAAGCAGGTGGGTTTGTCACCGATCGCCGAGGTAATCCTTCTTGCCGATCGGCGCGCCGGCCACGCGCAGGATGTCGTAGGCGGTGGTCCAGTGGAAATACAGGTTGGGGGTCACGAAGCCGAGCAGGTACTCGATGCCGGTGAAGTCCAGTTCGCCGTCGCGCATCTTGAGGTGGATCCGGCGGTCTTCACTGCCGTCGATCTGTTCCGGCTTGAAGTTTTTCACGTAGGCGATGGCGCGCTCGATCCGGTCGCGGGCCTGCGCGAAGGTGGTTTCGGTGTCGGGGAAGGATTGCGGTTCGACGCCGGCCAGCCGCGCCGCGCCTCGCGTGGCCATGTCGCAGGCGATCTGGACCTGCTTGATCAGCGGCAGCATGTCGAAGATCAGCCGTTGCTGCAGCAGGGTGTCGGGATCGACGCCCTTGTCCTTCGCGTGCGCCTCGCCCTTTTTCAACACGTTCGAAAGGTTGGTCAGCGCACGCACGAACACCGGAACGGAAGCCTGGTACATCGAGATGGTCATGTTGAACTCCGATTTGAAGGCGAAGTGGAAGAGACGTTTCACGCGATGTTCCGCTCGAAACGGCTGTTGTGAAAAGTCAGGCCAGGAATGGCCGTGGCAGCGTTGCCGAAGCAGAATTCGGGGCAGGTTTCCTGATGATCCGTTGCGCAGCGGTCAGGGATGACCGCCGGAAACAAGCCGGGCGGGCAGCATGAACAGCGCGCGCAGGAATTCGAACACGCCGTCCACGGCGAAGCCCAGCAGCCGGAAGGGCAAGAGGATCAGCCACACGATGGGGTAGAGGATCAGCGCCAGCAACGCCAGCGGCCAGCAGAACACCAGCAGCAGCAACCAGAGCAGGAAGGTGAGCATGGGGGACTCCTCGTTGCGGACGCCGGGGGTTCACATGGGGATGCCGCGCACCCTCCGCAAGCGTCAGGACGCTTTCGGTTCCGGCACCGGCGTCCGCGCCGGCATGCCGCGGGTGGCGCGGGCGGTCAGCAGCAGCGCGACGAACGCCAGTGCCGCGGCCAGCACGAACGCGGCGCCCGGCAGATGTCCGGAAAGCGGTGCGTGCTTGCTGATGAACAGCGCGAAGATGTTGGCGAACAGCGCCGGGCCGAAGATGCCGGCGAGGCTCTGCAGGCTGGTCAGCGCGCCCTGCAGCCGGCCCTGCTCGTGCGGATCGACCTGATGCGTGATCAGCGATTGCGCCGGCGGCCCGGCGAGGCCGCCGAGGCACAGGAACGGAATCCCGGCAAGGAAGATCCACGCCTCCGGTGCGAAGCCGAACACCGCGTAGCCGACGATCAGCAGCGCCAGCCCGGTCAGGATCATCCGCCGTTCGCCCAGCCACGGCACCCAGCGCCGCACCAGCACGGCCTGCACCAGCCCGCTGCACAGCCCGACGAAGCCCAGCGTGTAACCCACGATCTGCGGACCCCAGCCGTAGCGGTAATCGGTGTACAGCACGTAGGTGGCATTGAGCGAGAACTGCGCCAGTGCCAGCAGGAAGAACACCGCGGCCAGCGCGAACACCTGCGGATAGCGCTTGAGCAGCAGCAGCGAGCCCAGCGGATTGGCGTGTCGCCAGTCGAAACGCGCGCTGCGGCGTTCCTTCGGCAGCGATTCCGGCAGCACGAAGAAGCCGTAGCAGAAGTTCAGCAGCGACAACCCCGCCGCCACCCAGAACGGCAACCGTATCCAGAGGTGTCCCAGAAAACCGCCCAGCGCCGGCCCCACGATGAAGCCGATTCCGAACGCCGCGCCCAGCAGGCCGAACGCCGCGGCGCGCTTCTCGCGCGGCGTGATGTCGGCGATGTAGGCGTTGGAGGTGGTGAAACTGGCCGCGCACATGCCCGACACCGCGCGGCCCACGAACAACAGCCACAATGCCGGCGCCAGCGCCATCACGATGAAATCGACACCCAGCCCGAAACTGGAAATCAGGATCACGGTGCGCCGGCCGAAGCGGTCCGACAGCGCGCCCTGGATCGGCGAGCACACGAACTGCATCAGCATGAACAGCGTGCCGAAGCCGCTGGACCACACTGCGGCCTTGGCGATGCTGCCGCCGATCAGCTCCACGATCAGGTGCGGCAGCACCGGGATGATGATCCCGAACGCCAGCATGTCGATCGTCACGGTGACGAAGATGAACATCACCGCGGCGTTGCGGCGCGGGTGTTCTGGAGCGAGGGGATCAGTCATGTGGGACGGGAACATGCAACGTTTGTCGAGTCTCATGTCGAAGCTCAAAGAGCTTTCCCTTCTCCCACTGGGAGAAGGTGGCGCGTAGCGCCGGATGAGGGTACGTGCAGGCGAATGGCTGCGGTTTGACGGGCGTCGTCGCGGTGTGCCGTACCCTCACCCGCCCCCTTCGGGGCACCCTCTCCCGGGGGAGAGGGGAACAAACCCGAACCTCAGGCGAAGCGAGTGCCGGAACGACCACGAGCGTGCTTTACCGACCGCCGTCGATGTCGATGAACCGCAGGAATTCGGCGCGCGTCCGCGCGTCTTCGCGGAAGCTGCCCAGCATCTGGCTGGTGATCATCGACACGCCGCGCTTGTGCACGCCGCGGGTGGTCATGCACTGGTGCGTCGCGTCCACCACCACGCCCACGCCGCGCGGCTGCAGGATCGTGTTGATGCAGGTCGCGATCTGCGCGGTCATCTTCTCCTGCACCTGGAAGCGGTGCGCGAAGGCATCCACCACGCGCGCCAGTTTCGAGATGCCGACGACTTTCCCGTCCGGCAGGTAGCCCACGTGCACGCGGCCGATGATCGGCGCCATGTGGTGCTCGCAATGCGACTCGAACTGGATGTCGCGCAGCACGATCATCTCGTCGTAGCCCGCGACTTCCTCGAAGGTGCGGCGCAGGTAATCCTCCGGGTCCTCGGCGTAGCCGGAGAACCATTCGCGGTATGCGTCCACGACGCGGCCGGGCGTGTCGCGCAGGCCCTCGCGCGCGGGCTCGTCGCCGGCCCAGCGCAGCAGCGTGCGCACCGCGTCCATCGCCTGCTCGCGCGTCACCTCGGGCGAGGTCGGGCGCTGCGATGCGCACAGGGAAGGCTTGCCGGATTCGCTCATGGCGGATTCCACATGCGGGGCGTACAGTTGCCCAGTCTAACGCGTGCGGCTGCGCCGCGCCGGTCGCCGTCGCCGCGAGGGCCGGGACGGCGGCAAGGCACGCCCGGCGCGGCAACCGATCGCGAGAGGAGGAAGTCATGGGGTGCGGGATGTTGGGCGAACGCTTCGACCGGGCCGTGACCTACGCGCGGCGCGCGCACGGCGGACAGCTGCGCAAGGGCACGACGATCCCGTATATCGCGCATCCGCTGGCGGTGGCATCGCTGGTGCTGGATCATGGCGGCGACGAGGACCAGGCCATCGCCGCGCTGCTGCACGACGTGGTGGAGGATTGCGCGCCGTTTGACGATGGCGTGCCGCACGCGCAGGCGATCCAGCGGGAGTTCGGAAAGCGCGTGGCCGGCATCGTGCTGGCCTGCACCGACGGTTCGCGGGAAAGCAAGGTGGAGGAACGCGCGCAGCAAACGTTCGAAGCACGACGCGAGCAATGGTATGCGCGCAAGCGTGCCTATCTTGCGCATCTCGACCAGGCCGATCGCGACGCGTTGCTGGTTTCCGCCTGCGACAAGCTGCACAACGCACGCGCGATCCGGGCCGATGTCGCGCGAACCGGTGATGCGGTGTTCGCGCGCTTCAACGCGGGCCGGGACGGCACGCTGTGGTACTACCGGCAACTGGCCAACCGGTTCGCGGAACTGGGCAGTCCGGTCGCCGGCGAGCTGGATCGCGAAGTCGGCGAGATCGAGCGGCTGACGGCGCGCTGATCAGTCGCGTTCGCCGCCGTTCACGTCGGTATCCCCGTCGCCGTTGTCGTCCGCTGCCGACTGGTCGCCCAGCAGGCGCGCGCTGTCGTCCTGCGGCAGCGATTCCACCCCGCGCAATTTGCGCTCGATCGCGCGCGAGCGTTTGCCCACCAGATCGTCGAGGTTGTTGCGCGCGCTGTCGAGCTGCTTGCGGGTCTTGTCGAGGATCTCGGCGAACTTGCCGAATTCGGTCTTGACCGCGCCGAGAATCTGCCACACCTCGCTGCTGCGGCGTTCGATCGCCAGCGTCCGGAAACCCATGCGCAGGCTGTTGAGCAGCGCCGACAGCGTGGTCGGCCCGGCCAGCGTCACGTGGTGTTCGCGCTGCAGCGCCTCGAACAGGCCGGGTCGGCGCAGCACCTCGGCGTACAGGCTTTCGGTGGGCAGGAACAGGATCGCGAAATCGGTGGTGTGCGGCGGCGCGACGTATTTCGCGCGGATGCTTTTCGCTTCCTCGCGCACGCGCCGTTCCAGTGCCAGCGCCGCCTCGCCCGCGGCCGCCGCGTCGGCGCGCTCCTGCGCGTCCAGCAGCCGTTCGTAGTCCTCGCGCGGAAACTTGGCGTCGATCGGCAGCCACACCGGCCGTCCGGGTTCGGTGCCCGGCAGGCGCACCGCGAATTCCACGCGTTCCGCGCTGCCCGGCACCGTCGCGACGTTGGCGTTGTACTGTTCCGGCGTCAGCAATTCCTGCAGCAGCGCGGAGAGCTGGCTCTCGCCGAAGATGCCGCGGTTCTTCACGTTGCTGAGCACGCGGTTCAGGTCGCCGACACCGCTGGCCAGCGTCTGCATTTCGCCCAGCCCGCGCTGCACGGCTTCGAGGTGCGTGACCACCTGCCTGAACGAGGCGGTCAGGCGCTCGTTGAGGGTGGCCTGCAGTTTTTCGTCCACGATCCTGCGCATCTGTTCCAGTTGCGCGGCGTTGTCGGCCTGCAGCGCCTTCAGTTGCGTGTCCAGCGTGGCGCGCACCTCGGTGAGGCGCTTCTCGTTGTCGGCGGTCAGGGTCGAGAGCGACTGGCGCAACTGGCCGCCCAGCCGGTCCAGCGTGTCGGCGAGTTCCGCGCGCCCCGCGCGCTGTTCCTCGCGCAGCACGCGCTCGATCCGCTCGCTGTCGCCGCGCAGCGCGTCGAGTTTTTCGCGCAGGGCAACGTCGCCGCGCGGACGCAGCAGCAGCACGATCAGCAGGATCAGCGCGATCGCGACACCGGCCAGCAATGCGACGAGCAGCGTGGTTTCCATGATGGGATTGCAGGAGCCGGCGTGCGGGCGATGATGGAAGCGCAGTGTCTCACCGGCTGAGCCGGATCAGGGTGTTGTCGGTACCACCGCCGCGCGCGGCACGATCGCCATGGTCAGCCGGGCGATGCAGACGAGCTGGCCGGCAGCATTCTCGATCCGGATTTCCCAGACCTGCGTGCTGCGGCCGAGATGCAGCGGCCGCGCGGTGCCGGTGACGGTACCATCGCGCACCGCGCGCAGGTGATTGGCGTTGATCTCCAGTCCGACCGCGGCCTGGCCAGCCTCGCAACACAGCATTGCGGCCGTCGAACCCAGCGTTTCCGCCAGCGCCACCGAAGCGCCGCCGTGCAGGAGGCCGTAGGGTTGGCGGGTGCGATCGTCCACCGGCATGGTGCCGCGCAGGAAATCGTCGCCCAGTTCGGTGATCCTTATGTCGATCGCGCGCATCAGCGTGCGTGCGCTTCCGCCGTTGAGCGTGTCCAGATCGGTTTGCCGTTTCCAGATGCGCATGTTCGTGCGGGCTCGCAGCAAGCAGTGCCGTCAGCGCGCCACGCGTGGCGGTTCGCCCGGCAGCCGCGGCACGCCGTGTTCGTCGCGCTCCTCGACCACGAACTGCGCGGTGTCGATGCCGGCTTCGCGCGGTGCGGGGGCGATGGTTTCGCCGCGGCGGCTCTGCAACGCGTTGGCGTAGCAGCGCATGGCGTCGTCGCGTTCGCCGGCCGCCGACTGCACGTCGCCCAATGCCTCCCACGCGCCGGCCGAGGGTTTCAGCGCCAGCGCGCGCACCAGGTATTCGCGTGCACGCTGGATCTGCCCGGCGCGCAATGCGAGCTTGCCCAGCGCGAGCAGCAGCGCATCGTCGTTGGGGTGCGCGTCCAGCCAGCGGCCGGCATTGCGCAGGCGCGCCGGTACGTCGGCGGGCGCGACCGCATCGCCATAGACGGTCACCAGTTCCGGTGACCAGTCGCGCGGCAGCACCGATTCGATGTCGTCCAGCGCGGAACCCGCCTCGCCCAGTTCGCCGGCCCGGCGCGCGTAGGCGGCCAGCAGGTCGGGCTTATGGCGCTGCGTGCGCGGGATGCGTTTCCACGCGTCTTCCAGTTCGGCCGCGTTCGTCGCGCGCTGCAGGGAAGCAATCAGCACGCGCGCGGCCAGTGCGTTGAAACCGGCGCTGCCCAGCATGTCGGACTTGCGCAGCGGTTCCAGCGCCGCGCGCGCGCGGGCGGGCTGGCCCGCGTCCAGCGCGGCCAGCGCGTATTCGTGCCAGGCGGCCGGCGGCAACTTGCCGCTTTCCGCGCCGGGAGCCAGCAGTTGCAGCGCTTCCTCGGCGCGGCCGTTTTCGCGCAGCACCCGCGCCCGCAGGATGCGCGCGGCGTCCGGCGCGTGCTGCGCGGCCTCGTCCAGCGCTTCCAGCGCGCGCGTGGTGTCGCCGTGACGATGCGCGGCCTCGGCCGCGGCCAGCAGCGCGGGCGCCCGCACCGGCGCGAATTGCGAGGCGCGCTGCAAGGCGCGCGCGGCTTCGGCGTGCCGGCCTTCGCCCAGCGCGATCAGGCCGTCGCGCAGACGCTGGCGGCTGAGCCGGCGGTGCCGCCGCGACAGCGCGCCGAACGGCCAGCGCAGCAGCCACCACAGGAGCGCGACCGCGATCCACGCCGCGACCAGCACGATCACCGCGCCCACCACGGTGGCCTCGATGCGCCAGCCGTGGAAACGGATCAGCACGTAGCCGGGATCGGGCGCCAGCCAGCTCCAGGCCAGCGCGCCCAGCACCAGCACCACGATCAGCCCCAGCACCCAGCGCCAGGCTTTCATGGCTGCCCCGCTCCGCCGCTGGCCGCGGAGGCCGGCGCCGGCGCACGCAAGGCCGCGCTCGCGCGCAGGCTTTGCAGTTGTGCCAGCGCGCCGCCCAGGCGGGGCGGCGGTCCGCCCGCGTGTTGCGCCAGCAGCGCGGCAATCCGGTCGCGCGCGCTGCGCACCGCCGCGTCATCACCGTCGAAACGCGCGGCCAGGGTCGCCGCGACACGCCGCAACGCGCTCCGGTAAGCATACTCGTCGAACGCCAGCAGCGCTTCTTCGGCCTGCGCCAGATCCAGCGCCGCCAGCTCCCGCGCGAACTGCGCGTCGGCGACCGGCGGTGCGGCGCCGTTGTCGCGCTCGATGCGCACGATGCCGCCGAAGGCGTGCACGATCCGCGTCCATGCCGAAGCACGCGCAGGCAGCGGAGCGCCGACCGCGGGCGAGGCCAGCGGCAGCGTCGCGATCTGCGTGCGCAGCGCCGACAGCGTGTCCAGCGCGGCCTGCCGCGAAGGCGGCGCGGCGGCGGCCAGCGCGTCGCGCTCGCTGGCGGCCGCGGCGCGCACCGGCGCGTAGGCCGGGTCCCGAACCTGTCCCAGCGCCTGGATCGCCAGCGCGTAGGCCTTCAGCGCGCCGTCGGCATCGTGGAACAGCTCGTAGCGTTGCTGGCCGGTGCGCAGCAGCATCGCCGCATCGTCCAGCAGCAGCGCGTCGTGCGCCGAAGCCTGCTGGCCGCTCAGGGTGGCGAACGCGGTCTCGAGATTGCCGGTGCGCTGTTCCAGTCCGTGCAGATCGGAACGGATGCCGTCGAGCCCGGATTCCAGCACCGCGAGGCGGTGATCGTAAGCCTGATCCTGCTGCGTGCGCGCGGCGAGTGTCTGCTCCAGCGCGCTCAGCCGCGATTCGACCGGGCCGGCCCGGCGGGCGGTGTCGCGCGCAAGCCGGCGTTCGCTCCAGTAACCGTAGCCGGCCAGCAGCAGCGCGATGACGGCCAGCACCAGCGCCAGCACGGACGCGGCCGGCATCCGGCGGCGCGGCGGCCTTGCGGCGGCATCGGGGGCGGCTTCCTCGCTCATGCCTTCATGCTAGCAGGAGCGTTGCGTGCGACGAGGACGGCGATGCGCGAGCACGGCAGCGAGCAGGTCATCGCCGCGCGCGGAGCCGGCGCGCAGCACGCAGACGAAGCCCGCCTCGCGCGCCAGCGTTTCCATGCGCGCGCTGCTGACCACCGCGGTGCCCGCCAGCAATGCCCTGCGCGCGCGGCCGGGCAGCGCCGCACGCAGGTTGTCCAGCGCTTCCGCACTCGACAGCAGCACGAACAGCGGCCGGCGCGGATGCCGCAGCAGCGCGGCGGCGTGGCGACGGTCCAGCCGCGCCGGCACGCGTCGGTACACCTGCGCCTCGATGATCCGCGCGCCGCGCGCGGCGAGTTCGCGCTGCAGCAGCCCGCGGCCGCCGGCCGCGCCCACGATGCCGATGCGCTTGCCGCGCACGTGGCGCAGCACCGGCAGCGCCAGCAGGCCTTCGCTGTCCTCGCGTCCGGGATGCACGGGGTTGCGCAGTCCTGCGCGCCGCAATGCCTGCGCGGTACCGCGGCCCGGCGCGAGCACGACTGCGCGCGTGCGCAGCGCGCGCAGGCGCGCGGCGAAACGCACCGCGGCGGGGCTGGTGAGGATCGCAATGTCGGCGGCGAGTGCGGCGGCCAGCGCCGAGCGCGCGCTGCGCGGATCGGCCGCTTCGCGCAGGCTCGATCCCGGCAGCGACAGCGCTTCGCCGCCCAGCGCGCGCGCACGCCGGGCCAGCGCGGCGCCGCTGCCCGCGGGGCGGGTGATCGCGATGCGCGTGCCGGCGAGCGGCGCTTTCGATGGCCCGGACATGCGCCGCATCATAGGCCACCGGCTTGTCGCGCGGCCGCCGCGGCGTCAAACTTGCGCAATGGATCTGCACGATTCGGACGATCCGGCCGCGCGCTTGCAGGCCCATATCCTCGAACGCATTCCGCTGGCGCGCGCGATGCAGTTGTCGGTGACGCGCTTCAGCGGCGGCGAGATCGAGATGCGCGCGCCGCTCCAACCCAACATCAACGACAAGGGCTGCGCGTTCGGCGGCAGCATGGCTTCGCTGATGACGCTGGCGGGCTGGGGCCTGATCGAACTGGGTCTGCGTGCACGGGGACTGGCCTGCGACATCTACGTGGGCGACACGCAGTTGCGTTACCGGGAGCCGGTGTGGGGCGAGCTGCGCGCGGTCGCGCGCTACACCGAAGCCGGCGAACCGGACCGGCTCGCCGCGGCGCTGCACGAACGCGGCAAGGGCCGCGCCGGCGTGGTCTGCGAGATCGCCGGCGAAACGCAGCCCGCGGCCAGTCTTGCGGCGCTGTTCTTTGCCAGGCGTCACGCCTAGGCGGCCGCGATCGGGCACAATCACGCCGTCGCTGTTGCGAGGAAACCGCCATGCGCCACATCGCCATCGCCTGCGGTGCGCTGCTGCTGCTGGCCGGCTGCGCCACCCTGGAGCAGAAGGACAAGCTGCGCGAGCAGACGCTGGACAACTACGCCGCCGCGCTGCGCTGGGGCGACTTCGCCAGCGCGTGGTCGTTCGTCGATCCGGCGGTGCGCGCCGCGCATCCGCCGAGCCCGGCGGAGCAGGCGCGTTACGATTCGGTGCGCGTGGCCGAATACGATACGCAGGGGCCCCAGCAGACCGGCGAGAACACCGTCGAGCAGACCGCGCACATCCGGCTGATCGTCAAGGCCAGCCAGACCGCTTACGACATCGTCGATCACCAGACCTGGCGCTGGGACCCGCAGGCGAAGCGGTGGTGGCTGGAGTCGGGGCTGCCGGACATCGCGCCGCGCAACTGATCCGGCATGGCGAGCGCCGATCCGCGATAATGCGCGGTCACGCTCCCACGCGATCCGCCGATGCAACAGACCCTTTCGCGCATTCCCGAATTCATCGGCCACCATTTCCTGCTGGTGGCCGCGTTCATCGTGATCCTGCTGGCCCTGATCGGGCTGGAGGTGTCGCGCCGCTTCCGCGGCTACCGCGAGCTGACGCCCGCGGCGCTGGTGCAGATGATCAACCGCGGCTCGCCGCTGGTGATCGACCTGTCGGCGATCGCCAATTACGAGAAGGCGCACATCCCCGGTTCGAGGCACGTGGCGCCGAGCCAGTTCGATCCCGAGAACAAGGATCTGGCCAAGGCGAAAGATCTGCCGGTGGTGACGGTGTGCCGCAACGGCGTCGAATCCGGCAAGGCCGCGCGCCGGCTGGTCAAGGCAGGCTTCACCCACGTCTATACGCTGGGCGGCGGCATCAATGCCTGGAAGCAGGCGGATTTGCCCTTGGCGAAGGGTCGAAACTGAGGTTTCAGCCCCTTTGAAGGGGAGGCATTTCAGGCTCGTCCGAGCAGAAATGCCCGCATCGCGGGATCCTCGCACAGGCCGATCGCGCGTTCGCGCGCGGCGCGCGCCTCGTCGGGGCGGTCCATCCGGTCGAGCAGGTGCGCGGCCAGCGCCCAGTAGGGTTGGTAGCCCGCCCCCGCCTCGGCGGGAATCTGTTGCAGCAGGGCCCATCCTGTTTGCGGATCGCGTGCCTGCGCGGCCGCGGCGGCGCGGCCGACCCGTGCGCCGACGGTAGGCGCGATCCGAACCAATCCTTCGTACAGCAGCGCGATCGATTCCCAGTCGGTCGCGCCCGTGCGCGCACGCTGCGCGTGCACCGACTGGATCGCGGCTTCGAGCTGGAAGCGGCCGATCCGGCCCATCAGCCCGGCTTCGCGCAGCAGCCGGTCGGCCTGCTCGATCATCGGCATCGACCAGCGCGTGGTCTCCTGCCCTGAGAGCGGCACGTACTCGCCGTCCGGTCCGCGCCGTGCGTCGCGCCGCGATTCGCAATACAGCATCAGCGCCGACAGGCCGCGCGCTTCCGGTTGGTCCGGAAGCAGGCGCACCAGCAACGCGCCCAGTTCCAGCGCCTCGGTGACCAGTCCCCTGCGGCGCGGATCGGCGCCGGCGATGTCGTCCCAGCCGCTGCCGTAGGCGGCGTAGATCGCTTCCAGCACCGCGTCGAGCCGCTCCGGCAGTTGGTCACTGCGCGGAATCTCGAATGCGATGCCGGCATCACGGATCTTGGTCTTGGCGCGCGTGAGGCGCTGGCCCATCGCGGAAGGTTTCACCAGGAACGCCGAGGCGATCCGGGCGGCGTCGAGACCCAGCACGGTTTGCAGCATCAGCGGCGTGCGCGCGGCCGCATCGATCGCGGGATGCGCGCACACGAACAGCAGCTTCAGGCGTTCGTCGGGAAATGCGTGCATCTCATCGCCGCTCATGACTCGTGCCTCGTCAAGTGCGGCGATGAGTTCCGGCGTTGCCAACGCGTGCACCTTTTCGTGGCGTGCGGTGTCGATCAGCCGCCGCCGCGCCGCCGTCAGCAGCCACGCCTCGGGATTGTCCGGCACGCCGTGGCGCGGCCAGTTTTCCAGCGCGGCGCGAAATGCGTCAGACAAGGCATCTTCCGACGCTGCCACGGCGCGCGAGCGCGCGGCCAGGAAGGCGAGCAGGCGCGCGCGCGAATCGCGCGCTGCCCGCTCGACGGCCCGGCGCGCGGCTTCGCTCATTCGTGAGGCGGGATCAGGTTCGCGCGCAATTCGAGCTTGCGGCCGGGCAGCACCGGAAAACGCCGCGCCCATTCCAGCGCGCTTTCGCGGTCGGGCACATCGAGGATGATGATGCCACCCAACTGTTCCTTGGTGTCGGCGAACGGTCCGTCCTGCACCTTCCAGCCGGTGCCGTTGCTGCTGAGCACGGTCGCGGTCGGGGGCGCTTCGAGGCCGGCGCCGCCGACGAACACGCCGGCATCGCGCAGGGTCTTCAGGTAGGCACCGATCGGTGCATACAGCGCCGGTCGCTGGGCAGGATCATCGCGCTTGGCGAAGACCTCGGCGGTTTCGTGGATCAGGATCGAAAAGTTCATGGGGATTTCCTCTTGGGTTTCGTTTCGTTGGCGACGAATTGGCGCGCCTCGTCCGACAGCGCGATCCATGTGGCCTTGTCATCGGGCGCCAGCGTGATCCAGCCGTGCATCACCCGGCCGCCGCTCTCCATCCGTTCGGCGCGCCGGGCCTTGAGGAGTTCCGTGACGCGCGCCGGCGGCAGCTTGAGCAGCAGGCGGTGTCTGCGCGTCAGCGCGGCGTAGATCTTGCGTTGACGCGCAAGGCGTTCGCGCCGAATCTGGGAGAGGGGTCGAACGTCCACGTCTCGCCATGATGCGCGGCGACCGCGGCGAACCATTCGATCGAACGGTCGGAGATCATGGGTGGTTTCTGCGTGTCTGGACCCGTTCCGGAACGCCCGGGCGGCCGGCGCCGGCACTCAATTGCCCGCGGCCGGCAGATTCGGACGCACCTCGAAGGCCTGCCCCGGCAGGCGCGGCGTGCGCGCTGCCCATTCCAGCGCGGCGTCGAGGTCGGGCACATCGATCATGTAAAAGCCGCCGAGCTGCTCCTTGGTGTCGGCGTAGGGGCCATCCTGCACCAGCCGTTTGTCGCCGTTGAAGCGCAGGGTGGTGGCGGTATCCGGAGGTTGCAATCCCGCACCGGTGATGTAAACGCCGGCATCGGTCAGGGCCTTGATGAAGGGTTGCCATTGCGACAGGTATTGCGCGCCCTCCGGGCCCTGGAAGCGTGCCGCGGTTTCCGGGGTAGCGTAGATCAGGATCGAGTATTTCATGGCGTTCTCCTCGCTGGGTGGAAGCGGGCGGAAGTGCCCGCTCATCCCATGTCGCGCCGGGCGGCCCCATTTCGACAAGGCGTCTTGTCGCTCGCAGGCGGGTATTTACACCTCTTCGACGGCCGTGACCTTCGCGCGCCGCATCAGCCACGCCACGCCGCGCAGGTCGGCCAGGCCCACCCACAGCCGGTCCAGCATGCCGTACTTGGACTGGCCGCGGGTGCGCGGGCGGTGCGCGACCGGAATGCTGACGCTCTCGAAACCGGCGCGCCGCACCAGCGCCGGCAGGAAGCGGTGCATGTGGTCGAAGTAGGGCAGCTCGAGGAACGTCGCGCGCTCGAACAGCTTCAGGCCGCAGCCGGTGTCGGGCGTCGAATCGCGCAGCATCCGCGAACGCACCGCGTTGGCGACCCGCGAGGAAAGGCGCTTGTTGAAACTGTCGCGGCGGGTGGTGCGCCAGCCGGCGAACAGCTTCACGCTCGGTGCGGCGGTCCGGCGCGCCTCGATCAGTCTGGGAATGTCGGCGGGATCGTTCTGGCCGTCGCCGTCCAGCGTCGCGATCCACGCGCCGCGCGCCGCGCGCACGCCGTTGCGGATCGCGGTGCTCTGGCCGCTCTGCTGCAGATGCCGGACGATCCGCAATTCGGGATGTCTCGCGCGCTCGGCCTTGAGCACCTCCAGCGAATCGTCGGAGCTCGCGTCGTCGACGTACACCACCTCGTAATCGACATGCCCGCGCAGGGCTGCCGCGATCTCGGCCAGCAGCGGCGGAATGTTGTCGCGCTCGTTGAACACCGGCACGACCACCGAAAGCTCGGGCATGACATGGGCCCTTGAGGGATGAGCCGCGATTATCACGCAGGAGCCCGCGTGCGGGCGACCGCCGCCAGCACGCTTGCCGCTACGATTCGGTCAACGCCCGCCGCGCCGATCCCAGCACCGCCTCGGCTACCGCGCGTTCGGCGGCGGTGAAGCCCTGCGTGCCGTTGCCCAGCAGCACCAGCGTGCCATCGCCCATCGGCATCTCGCGGCCATGCCAGCCGGAACGCACGAAATCGCGCGCCGCGGCGATGCGGTGCCCCACCAGGTACAGTGCCGTGACCGGCCTGCCGTTTTCGCGCAGCACCAGGTGCACGGCGCGGTAGGGACCGACCATGCAGTCCGCCGCGAACACCGTCCGGGATGGCGCGCTGGCGAGGCTCAGGCCGAGTTTGGCGAACACCGGCTGCAGCTCCTGATCGTCGATCGGCCGGGTCATCGTCAGTGAATACGCTTCGCTGTTCATGTGCGCGATGGCCATCGCGGCCAGCGAGTTGGCGCCGGTTTCGCGCAGGTTCCAGGCATAGCCGAACGCAACCAGCGCGATCACCAGCGAAGCGGCCAACGCCATGCCGACGCGCCGGCGCAGGCGCGCGCGCGCCTCGGCACGCGTGGCGGTGGCCTGCGCCAGCAGGATCTTCTCGGCCAGATTGGACGGCGGATCGATCGACTCCAGCACGCCCTCGATCCGTCGCTCCAGCCGCTGCGCGCGCCACCAGCTTTCGGTGCAGCCCGCGCGGCAACTGTCGCGATGCGCCAGGAAATCGGGATCGCGCGAGCGCGGTTCGGCGGCCAGACGGCGCCGGAACTCAAGGCATTCCATGTCGCGCCTCCGCATGGGTCGTTCCGCCCTCGAGCAGGGTCCGCAGCTTGTGCCGGGCCCGGAAAAGCTGCGTCATCACCGCGCCGGGCTTGACGCCCAGTTCGGCCGCGATCTCCTCGCAGGAGAATCCCCCCAGCACCTGCATCAGCAGGGGTTCGCGGTATTTCGGTTCCAGTTTCAGGATCATTTCACGCAACTGAGCATCGCTGCCCGCCTGTTCAGGATCGATGCCCGCCGCTTCATCGGCGATGCTCTCGTGCCAGCCGTCGTCGATCGGCGTCAGATCGAACGTCTTGCGTTCGTAACCGCGCGCGTGCTCGCGGCGCAGGATCGTCAGCAGCCACGGCTTGGCCGCGGCGCCGTCGCGCAGGGAATCCAGCGCGCGCCAGGCGCGCAGCAGGGTTTCCTGCACCAGATCCTGCGCGCGCGCGTCTTCTCCGCACAACCAGTACGCAAAGCGGTACAGGTCGTTCGCATGCGCGCGCACCAGCACATCGAACTGGCGTTGTCTGGCGGTCACAGACGAGGAGACCGGCGCCGGGGCGTCCGGCTTTCGTGGTGTCATGCGGGCACCGTCCGTCAACGGAGCCTTTCGAGGATGCCTTCCAGTTCGTCCGGGCTGTGATAGCGGATCACCAGCTTGCCGCGGCCGTTGCGGCCGTGGCTGATCTGCACGCGCGTGCCCAGCTTGTCCGAAAGCTCGCGTTCCAGCGCCAGGATGTCGGCGTCGGCGCGGCGCGCGTGGCGGTGCGAGTTGCCCTTCGGCAATTGCGCCAGCCGCGCGGCCTGTTCCAGTTCGCGCACCGACCAGCCCTCCGCCGCGGCCTTTTCGGCCAGCGCGATCGCGCGCGGCTCGGGCAGGGTCAGCAGTGCGCGCGCGTGGCCCATCTCGAGCTGGCCGTTGTCCAGCAGCGCGCGGATCGGTTCGGGCAGTTCCAGCAGGCGCAGCAGGTTGGCGACCGCTGCGCGCGAACGGCCCACCGCGTCGGCGGCCTGCTGCTGGCTCAGGTCGAATTCCTCGATCAGCCTGTGCAGCGCCTGGGCCTCCTCCAGCGCGGTCAGATCCTCGCGCTGGATGTTCTCGATCAGCGCCACCGCCAGCACCGACTGCGACGGAATGTCGCGCACCACCGCGGGAATCTCGGTGAGGCCGGCCTGCTGCGCGGCGCGCCAGCGGCGCTCGCCGGCGATCAGTTCGTACTGGTCGCGGCCGAGCGCGCGCACCACGACGGGCTGGATCAGGCCCTGCGCCTTGATCGAGGCCGCGAGTTCGGCGAGCTTCGCCTCGTCGATCTTGCGTCGCGGCTGGTATCGCCCCGGCGTGATCGACGCCAGCGGCAGGGTGCTCAGCGTCTCGCCGCCGGCCGGCGCGCCCTCGATGTCGGCGGCGCCCAGCAGCACGTCCAGATCGCGGGAACCCAGGCCTCGGCGTTTGGCGGCATTCACGACGTCATGGTCCTTTCGAGTTGTTGCGTCTCTTGCGGATCCGGCGCGGGCTGGGCGGCGCCTTCGCGCCGGATCATCTCGCCGGCGAGGCCCAGGTAGGCGATCGCGCCGCGCGACTCGCGATCGTACAGGTTGATCGGCTTGCCGTAACTGGGCGCTTCGGCCAGGCGCACGTTGCGCGGAATCACCGAGCGCAGCACCTTGTCGCCGAAGTGCTTGACCAGTTGCGCCGACACGTCGTTGCCCAGGTTGTTGCGCACGTCGTACATCGTGCGCAGCAGGCCTTCCACTTCCAGTTGCGGATTCAGGCGCGTGCGCACGGCCTTGATGGTGTCCAGCAGCGCCGTCAGGCCCTCCAGAGCCAGGTATTCGCACTGCATCGGGATCAGCACGCTGTGCGCGGCGGCCAGCGCGTTCAACGTCAACAGGTGCAGCGAAGGCGGGCAGTCGATCAGGATGATCGCGTAGCGGTCGCCCAGTTTCGCGAGCTGTTCCTTGAGCCGCGACTCGCGCGCGATCGCGTCCATCAGCTTGAGTTCCGCCGCGGTCAGGTCGCGGCTGCCGGGCAGCAGGTCGAAGCCCGCCTCGGTGCTGACGATCGCCGATTCGATCGGCGCTTCCTCCAGCAGCACTTCGCAGCCGTTCGGCCTGGCGGTCCTCTTGTCGATGCCCGATGCGGTGGTGGCATTGCCCTGCGGATCGAGATCGACCAGCAGGATCCGGCGCCTGGTCTCGGCCAGCGCGGCAGCAAGGTTGACGGCGGTGGTGGTCTTGCCGACGCCTCCTTTCTGGTTGGCGATGGCGATGATGCGCGTCATGGATCGAGCGGCACGAACCGGAACGGTCTGTCGGGTTGTCAAGGGTAGCATCGCCCGGCCAGCGGTTGCCCGCTCACCGGGCAGGGACGACTTCGATCAGGTTGCGCGCGCCCGTGATGCCGGGAACGTTCAGCGGATGCACCGCGAGCACCCGGAATCCGGGAGGCACGGCGAGTTCGCCCGGCTCGACGCGTCCCTTCAGCGCCAGCCAGCGGCCGCCGCGGGCGAGCAGATGACCGCCCCACGCCAGCATCTCGGCGAGACCGGCGAAGGCGCGCGCGGTGATGCAGTCGAAGTGCCCGCTGGCGTCCTGCGCGCGCAGCTGCTCCACGCGCACGTTGGGCAACGGCAGCGTGCGCACGGCTTCGCGCAGGAAACGCGCCTTCTTGCCGTTGCTGTCGATCAGCGTGACCTGCATCGCCGGCCGCGCGATCGCCAGCGGAATGCCAGGCAATCCGGCTCCGCTGCCCAGATCGGCCAGGGTGGCACCGCGCAGGAACGGCAGCACCGCCAGCGAATCCAGCAGGTGGCGCGGGATCATGTCCGGCGGGTCGCGCACGGCGGTCAGGTTGTAGGCCCGGTTCCAGCGCGCGAGCAAATCGATGTAGTCGATGAGCCGCGCCTGCGCGTCGTCCGGCAACGCAAGCTGCAGGGCCTCGATGCCGTCCGCAAGGCGCGCGGCGAGTTGTGCGCGGTCGGATTCCATGGGTAGTCCGGCTCGGGACGGCGGAGTATCGCCAGTCCGCCCGCAACGTGGCAATCACCGCGCCGGAAAAACAAAGCCCGCCTTGAGGCGGGCTTGCGGGCAATCCCTGTTCGACCCCCGAATCAAATCATGCGGCCAGATCGAGTTCCACCCTCGTGACCAGCACGCCGCGCTCACGCAGGCTGCCGTTGAGGGTCTGCTTGATCTGCAGATTGCGCGCGCGCAGATCCTGGTTGCGGAAGGCATCCCCGTCCTGCACGGCGTCGCGCAGGCGATGGCGGATCATGTCGTCGGCACGGTCGATCACCGCGTCGGCGCGCTCGGGATCGAGCACCTGCCACCAGACCCGGCCCCGCAGCGTGCGTGGATCCTCGCCCCTGTCGTCGATGCGCTCGTCCACCGCCAGCGTGTAGCCGCTGATGCTGATCTTGTGCGCGACCCGTTCGATCAGCGGCAGCACCACGTGCATGCCCGGCGTCAGGGCCCGTGCGGGTTTGCCCAACCGGCGCAAGGTATAGACCTGCCCTTCGGGAATCCGCTTCACGCACATCATCGCCAGCAAAGCCAGCATCATCAGGATCGGGAGGATGGCGAAGATGGAAATCATGACATTATCAATGCATTACGAGATGTTTATGTGTAGCCTGTCGTGAACGTCATGCAGCTTTCGGATGGGATTGTGCATTAATCTTAATTTAACGGCAAGTAACCCGCCCTGAACAGGTTCACATTTCGTTAGCGCCGAGGCTTGCCGTCCGGGTTGCCCGAGGGAATTCGAGACAACAAAAATCTCACACCGTTCACTGCACGTTCCGTGCCCGGTCAGCAAGCGACGGTGTGACGGCGGTCCCGTTACGCGCGGAACGGCGCGTCCGGCGCTCGCTACAATGGGCGGTCCTTTCCGGTTCCGACCAGCCCCATGGCCTATCCCGCCACTCGCATGCGCCGGATGCGCCGCGACGCGTTCTCGCGCGCGCTGATGCGCGAAACCGTGTTGACGCCTTCCGACCTGATCCTGCCGGTGTTCGTGCAGGAAGGAGCGGGCGACGTGCGCAGCGACGTGCCCTCGATGCCCGGCGTGCAGCGCCTGTCGATCGACGCGCTGCTGAAGATTGCCGGGCAGGCCACGCAACTGGGCGTGCCTGCACTGGCGCTGTTTCCGCACATCGAAGACGCGAAGAAGACCGCCGACGGCCGCGAGGCGTGGAACGACGACGGCCTGATCCAGCGCGCGGTGCGCGCGTTGAAGTCGCATTTCCCCGAGCTCGGCGTGATCTGCGACGACGCGCTCGATCCGTTCACCACGCATGGTCAGGACGGCCTGATCGACGACAGCGGCTACATCCTCAACGACGAGACCGTCGCGGTGCTGGTGGAGCAGGCGTTGTCGCAGGCGCGCGCGGGCGCGGATTTCGTCGCGCCTTCGGACATGATGGATGGCCGGATCGGCGCGATCCGCAACGCGCTGGAAAGCGCCGGCCTGATCCATGCCCGCATTCTTGCGTACTCGGCCAAATACGCGTCCAGTTTCTACGGCCCGTTCCGGGACGCGGTGGGCTCGGCCGCATCGCTCGGCAAGGGCTCCAAGCACACCTATCAAATGGACGTCGCCAATTCCGACGAGGCGCTGCGCGAAGTGCAGCTCGATCTGGAAGAGGGCGCCGACGCCGTGATGGTGAAACCCGGCCTGCCCTACCTCGACATCGTGCGGCGCGTGAAGGATCGTTTCGGCGCACCGACCTTCGTGTATCAGGTCTCGGGCGAGTACGCGATGCTGAAGGCCGCCGCTGCCAACGGCTGGATCGACGAGAAGGCGTGCGCGATGGAAACCCTGCTGTCGATCAAGCGCGCCGGCGCCGATGCGATCCTGACCTACTTCGCGCTGGACGCGGCGAGGTGGTTGCGTGATTGACTTCGCGCTGGATGCAGCGCGCCGACGGCTGCAGGTCACCGGCGCATTCACGCGGAACCGCGCATGCCAGCCGTCGAACCCGAGACCTTGGGCCGTCGAGGGCCCCGGGATGCGTTGTCGCAAAGCGGAGTCCGAGCGACGCGCCCGTGTGCTTGCTGTCGCCCGGGTTTTCCCCGTGGTCGCGGATGGGCGCGAACCCGATGCCGTGCGGATGACAGGGGCGACCGACCTGAACCGGCGCACGCCTGCGATGCGCCGGGCAGGGGCGCAGGTGGTATGTTCGCCGCGGACCGTTCCGCCCCGCAGCGACGGCGCGCGGGCGGAACACACGGCCTGACATGACGCAACCCATGCATTCCAGCAGCGACGGGCAGGGCGTGGCGGAAGGGGGCGCTGGCGCGCTGCCGCGTCCCGACTGGACCGCGGCGATCGGGCGGATCGGGGCCGAGGACGTCTTCCGGAAAATCGCGCATCCGCTGTACTGGCTCTACCAGCGGCGGCTGGAACGCAGCCTCGACCGGACCGCGATGCCCCGCCACATCGGGCTGATCCTCGACGGCAACCGGCGCTTCGCGCGGGGCAACGGCCTCGACGTGCGGCTCGGGCACCAGTTCGGCGTGCGCAAGCTCAAGGATTTCCTGGAGTGGTGCCTGGAATTCGGCGTGGCGCACGTCACGCTGTACGTGTTCAGCACCGAGAATTTCAACCGTGCGCCCGGCGAGGTGCAGTATCTGCTGGACCTGTTCGTGCGCGAGAGCGCGAGGTTGCTGGAGGGCGTGCGCCTGCAGACGGAAAAGGTGCGCGTGAAGATCATCGGCCAGCGCCACCGGCTGCCGCCCAAGGTGCTGGAGGCCAGCGAGGCGCTGGAGCTGTCCACCGCCGGCCATCAAGGCATGCTGCTGACGATCGCCCTGGCCTACGGCGGCCGCGAGGAAATCGTGGATGCCGTGAAGGCGCTGCTGGCTGATGCGGCCGACAAGGGCAAGACGCTTTCCACGGTGGCGGAAGGCCTGAGCGCGGAGCAGTTGAGCACGTACCTGTACACCGCCGGACAGCCCGATCCCGACTTCATCATCCGCACCAGCGGCGAGCAGCGTCTGTCCGGGTTCCTGCTGTGGCAATCGGCGTACAGCGAGCTGTATTTCTGCGATGCGCTGTGGCCGAAGTTCCGGCGCATTGATTTCCTGCGCGCGCTGCGCGACTACCAGCAACGCGAGCGGCGTTACGGCGGTTGATGCGGTGGCGGGTCGCCGAAGCAGCGGCGGTTTGTCGCCATCCGTGCCGGTTGCACCGGCCCGATCCGCCGGATGCCGCCTCGCGGATGTCCAATGACGCGATGAGGATGCTCCGTACGAGGCCGCGGTCTCCATCGGCGCGATGGGGTTGTCCATCGGTGCGTCGAGATCGTCAGTGAAACGCGGCCGTTCGCCGGGTGCGGGGAACGGGGGGATTCACGCGTACTGCGCAATCCCGTTGCCGAACGACCAGTTTTCCTTCCTGACCTCGACCAGGTTGATGAACACGTCTTCCCTGCGCACGCCCGGGTCGGCGGCCAGCAATTCGACGATGCGCGCGTACAGCGCCTTCTTCTGATCGAGCGTGCGGGTGTCGCTGACCGTGAGCTGCACGATCACCAGATCGTTGCCGTGGGCGATGCCGAGATAGGCCGGGTCGTGGAAGAACTCGTGCGGCGCGTGCTGGGTGACCAGCGCGAAGCGGTCGTGTTCCGGCACGCCGAAGGTTTCCCGCAATGCGCGGTAGATGCCCTGCTGCAGGGCATGGAGGTAATCGGGGGGCTTGCCCTGGCGCAGGGCTATGCGGACGAGGGGCATGGGCTCTCCGGTCGGGGTGGTGCGACGTCTGCATGCGCAGGTCGCGGATCGCGCATTGTGTCAGATCACTGCTGCCCTCATTTGCCATAATCCCCGGCCAGTCGCCGCGAGTGCGCGCCGTGCAAGACCATTCCCTGCTGCAATCGGTGCTGGTGTTCCTGGTCGCGGTGGTGATCGCGGTGCCGCTGGCGCGCCGGCTGAAGCTGGGCTCGGTGCTGGGCTACCTCGCGGCCGGCGTGGTGATCGGCCCGTACGGCCTCAAGTGGGTGCACAACCCGGAAGCGATTTCCGGCGTGTCGGAGCTGGGCGTCGCGCTGCTCCTGTTCGTGATCGGCCTGGAGCTGTCGCCGCAGCGGCTGTGGGTGATGCGGCGCGCGGTGTTCGGTGCGGGTGCGGCGCAGGTGGCGAGCTGCGCGCTGGTGATCGCGCTGGTCGCGGCAGCCGGTTTCGGACTCGCGCCGGTGACCGCCAGCGTGGTGGGTCTGGGCCTCGCGTTTTCCTCGACCGCGTTCGGTTTGCAGATCCTGGCCGAACGGCGCGAGCTGCAGAGTCCGCACGGACGGCTGGCGTTCGCGATCCTGCTGTTCCAGGACCTGGTCGCGATTCCGCTGATCGCGGCGATCCCGCTTTTGGGTTCGCACGGCCTCGGACACGCCGCGGCGCATCCCTCCTGGCTGTCGGCGCTGCGGGTGGCGGGCGTGATCGCGCTGGTGGTGATCGGCGGCCGCTACGCGCTGCGGCCGGTGTTCCGTGCGGTCGCCAGGACGCAATTGATCGAGGTCTCGACCGCGACCGCGCTGCTGGTGGTGATCGGCGTCGCATGGCTGATGCAACTGGCCGGTATCTCGATGGCGCTGGGCACGTTCCTCGCGGGCGTGCTGCTGGCCGACTCCGAATACCGCCACGAACTGGAAACCAACATCGCGCCGTTCGAGGGCCTGCTGCTGGGTCTGTTCTTCATCACGGTCGGGATGGGCGTGAACCTCGCCTTGCTGGCGCAGCATCCGTGGATCGTGGTGGGGCTGGTCGCGCTGCTGCTCGCCTGCAAGGCGCCGCTGCTGTGGTCGGTGGGAAGGCTGGCACCGCGAATGACGGGCATCGATGCGCTCAGGCTGGCCGCGCTGCTGGCGGGCGGCGGCGAATTCGCGTTCGTGGTGTTCAAGCTGGCGGCCGAGCACGACCTGCTCAGCGCGCGGCAGCACGAACTGCTGGTGCTGGCGATCACGCTCTCGATGGCCGCGGTGCCGCTGCTGGTGCTGGCGGTCGCGCGGATACCGGAATCGGGCAAGCCGGTGCGCGAATTCGACACCATCGACGCCGCTGCGCCGCGCGTGATCATCGCCGGCTTCGGCCGGGTCGGGCAGATCGTGGGGCGCCTGCTGCGCGCACGCAACATCCCGTTCGTGGCGCTGGAAAGCTCGGTGGAGCAGGTGGACCTGTCGCGGCGCTTCTCCGGCACCAACATCTATTTCGGCGATCCGACCCGCCCCGAAATGCTGCGCGCGGCCGGGGCCGGCAAGGCCGAGGTATTCGTGCTGGCCACCGACGATCCGGACGCCAACGTGCGCACCGCGCGGATCGTGCGCAGGCTGTTTCCCAACCTGCGGATCATCGCGCGCGCGCGCAACCGCCAGCACGCATTCCGGTTGATGGACCTCGCCTCGGATCCCGACGACGTGGTGCGCGAGACGTTCTATTCCAGCCTGAAAATGGCGCGGCTGACGCTGGAGGCGCTGGGCATGGGCAGCGAGCAGGCGCGGGCCGTGGTGACGCTGTTCCGCGAGCACGACGAGAAGCTGCTGCGCTACCAGCATCTGGTGTACGACGTCGACGTGGCGCTGCGCCAGACCACGCGCGAGGCCTTTGCGGAACTCGCGGCGCTGTTCGAGGCGGACAACGAGCGGGCGGCGAGGGCCGCGCTCACTCCGGATGCGGCACCGGCTGACGCGAAGCCGTCGTGAACGCGGGCGATGGCACGCGCGGCGCCAGTTCCATCGCCAGATCCACGTAGCCCAGCACGCGCGCCACGTCGGCCGGTGTGCGTTCCATGCAGTCGCGTGCCTCGCGGTCGGCGCCGCGCGCCATCAGCACCCGCGCCGGTTCGAACAGCGCGTGCATCGCGCAGGCATGCAGCGCGGTGACGCCGTGCACGTCGGCGTGGTCGAGCGCGGCCCCGGCGTCCAGCAGCACCGGCAGCAGTGCGCCCAGGTGCGTGCCGTCGCACTCCCTGCCGGGCCTGGCGTGCACGCCCAGCAGCAGCAGCAGGGGTGTGGCCTGCGCGGCATCCACGGTGTCCACCGGCGCGTGTCCGTCCAGCAGCGCGTCCAGCAGGCGCCGGCAGCGCAGGCTGTCGCGGCTGTCGAAACAGAAACGCGCAGCGGCATGCAGCGCGGTGTGCCCGCGTTCGTCGGCGAGCTCGGGTTTCGCGCCGCATTCCAGCAGCGTCTCGACCATGTCGGGCAGGCCCAGCGCCGCGGCCACCATCAGCGCGGTGACGTCGCCGGCCAGGCGCTGATCCACCCTGGCGCCGCCAGCGACCAGCGTGCGCACGATCTCGCCATGCCGGCCGCTGACCGCCGCCGACAGCGGCGAGGCGCCGGAATCGGCGGTGAGCCCGGGGTCGGCGCCGGCGGCCAGCAGGCGCTGCACGCTGCGCAGGTGGCCCGAGCCGGCGGCGCGCAGCAGCGCGCTGGCGCCGCGTTCGTCGTGGCTGTTGACGGGCATCCCGAGTTCCAGCAGGCGCGCGACCGCGTCGGCGTCCGCCGCCGCGGCGGGCAGGTCGTCTTCGCGCAGGGGGCGCCCGGGCAGCGGC
The DNA here is from genome assembly GCA_021325195.1 of Gammaproteobacteria bacterium. GTDB lineage: Bacteria > Pseudomonadota > Gammaproteobacteria > Xanthomonadales > Rhodanobacteraceae > 66-474. The sequence goes on from JAJPHQ010000100.1 coordinate 25,320, forward strand.
CAGCCGTTCCAGCGCAGCCAGAATTCCAGCTTGTGATCGCCCCGCGCCAGCGCCAGACCCAACGGTGTCTCGCCGCTGGCCGCCGCGGCTTCGGGATCGGCGCCGTGCGCAATCAGCATCCGGACCAGGGGCAGCGCGGCGGAAGGTTCGTCGTTCAGGGCGACGTGCAAGGGTGTCGCGCCCCGGTGGTCGCGCGCGTTGGGGTCGGCACCGCGCGCGAGCAGTTCGCGCAGCAGCGGCTGCAGCGCGGCGCAGGCGGCGTGGTGCAGGGGCGTGCGGCCGTCCGCGTCCGCGCCGAACGCGTCCGCACCGCGCGACAGCAGTTCCAGCGCGAGCGGCACGGCTTCGGGTGACATCGTCAGCCGCGACAGCGCGCGCGCGAGTGCGCCCGCACCGGTGGGCACGGCGCCGGCGTCCAGCAATTGCCGCGCCGCGCCGAGGGAAACGGGCAGGCGTTCCAGCACGGCGTCGAACATGCGCGTGCCGTCATCCAGCCGCGCTTCCGGATCGAGTCCGTGTTCCAGCAGCCAGCGGCGTGGACCGGCGTCGTCGAGATCGGAAAGGTCCAGAAACAGTGCGGCCAGTTCGGACATGGGCCAGCTGCGCGCGCGTTCGGCGAAACCGCTCACGACGTTCCAGTGTCCGAAACGCAGCGCGTCCAGCAGGTGCGCCGGTGTGTCCGCGCCGGCTTCCGGTTGCGCGGCCTGCGCGAGGCTGGCCGGCAGCGGCGCGTCGGGATCGAGCAGCGCCACCAGATCCCAGCGTCCGGCCGCGACCGCCTGTTCGACCGCGCTGCGTCCGTCACCGCCGCGGCGGAGCGGATCGGCGCCCAGCGCCAGCAGCGTCCGCACGCAGTCGGGATTGGCACGCGGCGACTGGCAGGCCAGCGTCAGCGCATCGCGGCCATGCTTGTCCGTGGCGCGCACGTCCGGCTGCGCTTCGGCAAGCAGCCGCAGGGTCGCGGCGGTGCCGGCGCGCGCGGCTTCCATCAGGGCGGTGGTGCCGTAATGATCGGACGCGTTCACGTTGGCGCCGGCCTCGATCAGGGTAGCCACGATCTGCACGTGGCCTTCGCGCGCCGCGTGCATCAGCGCGGTGCGGCCCAGCGCGTCGGCGGCATCGACCCGGGCCCTGTGCCTGAGCAGGATTCGCACGCCCTCGGGATCGTCGTCGGTCACCGAGGCCGCGGCGGGCAGCGCGGCATCCGGCCTGGCACCGCGTTCCAGCAGGAAGCGCAGCAGCGGCCAGTTGCCGGCCGCGGCGGCCATCGCCAGCGGTGTCGCGTGGTGGCGGTTCAGCGCTTCCAGCGGCGCCTGCGCGTCAATCAGGATCGCGGCCACCGTGGGTTCGGTGCACAGCGCGGCGTGATGCAGGGGCGTGTTGCCCTCGGCGTCGGCCAATCCAGGATCGGCGCCGTTGGCGAGCAGGGTCATCACCGTTTCCGGACGGCCATTCCGGCAGGAACGGGTGGCGGCCAGCAGCGCGGTGAGGCCGGCGTTGGCGCGATTGACGTCGGCGCCTTTCGCGATCAGCGCGCGCAGCAGGCGCGTGTCGGGCAGTTCGGCGGCCAGCACCAGCGCGGAGCGCTGGTCGCGCGCGCCGGCCGGGGGCGTGGCGTCGGGATCGGCGCCGCGGTCGAGCCACTGCAATGCGGTTGCGACATCGCCGTGGCGGGCCGCGTCGAGCAGCCCCTGATCGAGTGTCGCCTGCGGCAGCGGGGGTTCCGGCGGTGCGGACTCCGGAGCCGGTTCGACCTGTTCGGCAGCGGGAACGGCGGGAGCCTTGCGCGTGGGCGTGGGGCTGGCCGCGGGCGGCGGCGTATCGTCGGGCATGATCTCCGCGCGCTTGCCGCCACGCCGCCCGCACACCAGGCGTACGGTGCGGTTGACCACGACCAGCGTGCACAGCGGCAGCCACAGGATCGCGTACAGGAACAGCGCGGCCGTACGCATTTCGTCGGGCAGCACCGCACCGGCGCCCGCCAGCACCAGTGCGCCGAACACGATCGCGAGCTGCGCCATCGCGCCGGGCAGGAAGTGCGAGAAGAACACGTCGTGATCGCGGGTCAGGTGCCCGGCGAAGGTCGCGCTGCGCAACATCGCGGTGGTGATCCAGGAATGTTCGGCACCGGCGGGGAAGGCGTCGTCCCACACGAACACCAGTCCGAACACGGGCCACAGCCGCCACAGCACGGCCAGCGCCAGCACCAGCGCCACGCACAGCCCGAACGTCGCGATCAGCGACGGCGACTGCGAGAGCACCAGCAGCGGCCAGGCGATCAGCACGAACACCACCGCGGCGTAGATCGCCAGCAGGATCAGATGCGCCGGTCCGCGCCGCAGCAGGGTGCGCACGAAGCTTGGTTCGGAATCGAAGCCGATCGCGTGACACACCGCGGCCATGCACAGCGTGCCCGCGATCAACAACGGCAGCAGCGCGAAGGGATGCGGCCCGAAGGCTGCGATCGCCACCGCGGCCAGCGACGGAAGGAAGCACAGCGACGATGACAGCAGCGGTGGCCGGCGGCGCGGCTTGGCGTTTGGCATGGACGGCGCGGTCGTGGGAAACGGTGGCCCAGTATAAGGATGCATCCTGCGGACAAGGTGAACCGCTTGCACGTGCGCGGCGGCTTGCCGTGCGAGACACGCGGACATCGGCGCATGGCGCACGCGTGGATGACGCGTGAGGTTCGCGCAGGTTCGTCATCGCGCCGATCATCGGCAACACAGCGGCAAGGCATCGCCACGCGCACGTCGGCATCCGGGCAACGCAGGGGCAGCCTGCACCGATGTTCCAGCGGTGCGCGGCGTGGCCGATCGATGATGCGGATCAAGTTCCGGCCGGCGCCGGGAAGGGAAAATGCGGACCGCCGCGCGGCACGGCGCATCGGTTCGCCTCGCCGTGCGGCTTTGCACTTGCGCCGATCGGGCGGCGGATGCGATAGTCGCACCGCACGATTCATACAAACGTATGAACGATCGGGATAACCGCGCGGGGCCTGAAACGGCGGGCGTTTCCGGTTTCACGGGCGGCCATGCATACCACCTCGACGGGAGAGTCACCGATGAGCACGAATCCGAAGTCCAGACTGCGCTTGGGCGGCTTGGCGCTGGCCGCTCTGAGCCTTGCCGTGACAGGCGCGCTGGTCAGCCCTCCCGCGAGCGCGTCCGGGTTCCAGATCAGCGAGAACACCGCCAAGGCGCTGGGCCGCGCCTATGCCGGCCGCGAAGCCGCCGCGGACGACCCGTCGGTGGTCGTCAACAATCCGGCCGCGATGGCGTGGCTGGAAGGCTATCAACTGGAAGTGGTCGCCACCGCGATCGACGTCAACACCCGTTTCCACGGCAGCGGCACCGACGCGATCGGCATGCCGCTGTCGGGCGGCAACGGCGGCAACGGTGGCGACGTCAACGGCGTGCCGGCGATCTTCTTCGTGATGCCGATCGGCGACGCATGGCGGATCGGCTTCGGCCTGGATGCGCCGTTCGGCCTCAAGACCGACTACGACGCCGGCTGGATGGGTCGCTATCAGGCGCTGAAGTCCTCGGTGAAGTCGATGGACTTCACCGGCTCGGTGTCGTGGAAGCTCAACCCGCAGTTCTCGGTCGGCGCCTCGATCATCGCGCAGAAGACCACGGTCGATCTCAGCAACGCGGTGGACTTCGGCGCGATCCTGGCCGCACCGCCGTTCGGGCTCGCGCCCACCTTCCTGCCGCAGTCCGCCGACGGCACCGCGCGCATCCGCGGCGACAACTGGAAGTGGGGCTGGCAACTGGGCGCGACATGGAAGCCGACGCCGCAGGACACCATCGCGGTCGATTACCACTCCAAGATCAACCACCACATCAACGGCAACGCGTACTTCACGGTGCCTCAGAGCGTGCAGTTCGTGTTCAGCCAGACCGGCCTGCCGCTGTTCCAGGACACCGGCGCGCACGGCGCCTTCGCGACGCCCGCGATCGCCTCGGTGAGCTACTGGCACCAGACCCAGGGTCCGGTGAGCTGGGGCCTGGAGCTGGGCTGGACGGGCTGGAGTTCGTTCAAGTCGCTGGCGGTGACCTACGACAATCCGGCGCAGCCGCCGACCAACATCCCCTACAACTGGCGCAATACGCTGTTCGGCTCGGTAGGCATGGACTACAAGGTCAACGACCAGTGGACGCTGCGCGGCGGCCTCGCCTTCGACCAGACGCCGACCCGCGACAGCACCCGTGATCCGCGCATTCCGGACGGCGCGCGCCGCTGGATCGCGCTGGGCGCCGGCTGGACGCCGATGCAGAACGTCGAGTTCGACATCGGCTACGCGCACCTGTTCGTCGATGACGGCAACGTCAACGACGTTTCGGCCACCGGCGACCACCTGGTCGGCAGCTTCAAGAACAGCGGCAACCTGCTGGGCATCCAGGGCACGTTCAAGTTCTGAATCGCCGCGGTTGCGTGGAACACGAAAACCCCCGCCGTTCGCGACGGGGGTTTTTCGTGCCGGAATGCGCAAGTGCAGTACGGCGTGCGCGGCAGAACCCGTGCGGGTCAGTCCTGCAACGTCAGCAGCGAGGCATTGCCGCCGGCGGCGGTGGTGTTGACGGTGAAGCTGCGCTCGACCGCGAAACGGAGGAGGTAATGCGGGCCGCCGGCCTTGGGCCCGGTGCCGGAGAGGCCCTCGCCGCCGAACGGCTGCACGCCCACCACCGCGCCGATCTGGTTGCGGTTGACGTAGGTGTTGCCGACCCGTGCGCGCTGGCGGATGTATTCCACGGTGGCGTCGACCCGGCTGTGGATGCCCAGGGTCAGGCCGTAACCGGTGGCGTTGACCTGATCGATCACCCGGTCGAGTTCGCTGGCCTTCCAGCGCACCACGTGCAGGATCGGGCCGAACACCTCGCGCTGCAGTTGCGCGAGCGAGGCGATCTCGTAGGCGCGCGGCGCGAAGAAGGTGCCGTGCGCGCAGCCCTCGTCCAGCTTCACTTCGCGGATCAGTCTGGCCTCGCGCGACATCCGCCCGGCGTGGCTTTGCAGCATCTTCAGCGCGTCGTCGTCGATCACCGGGCCGACGTCGGTGGACAGCAGGCCCGGATCGCCGACTTTCAGCTCGTCCATCGCGCCGGCCAGCATCGCGATCACCTTGTCGGCGATGTCTTCCTGCACGTACAGCACGCGCGCGGCCGAGCAGCGCTGGCCGGCGGAATCGAACGCGGAAGTCACCACGTCCTTGATCAACTGTTCCGGCAGCGCGGACGAATCGGCGATCAGCGCGTTCTGGCCGCCGGTCTCGGCGATCAGCGCCGCGATCGGTGCGTTGCGCGCGGCGAGGCTGCGGTTGATCGCCCACGCGGTTTCGGTGGAACCGGTGAAGGCCACCCCCGCCACGCGCAGGTCCTTCGTCAGCGCGGCGCCCACCACGGCACCGTCGCCCGGCACGAACTGCAGCACCTCTTGCGGCACGCCGGCCTCGTGCAGCAGTTTCGCCATCGCGCAGCCGATCAGCGTGGTCTGTTCGGCGGGCTTGGCGATCACCGCGTTGCCCGCAGCCAGCGCCGCGGTGATCTGGCCCGTGAAGATCGCCAGCGGGAAATTCCACGGGCTGATGCACACGAACACGCCGCGCCCGCCCAGGAACAGCTGGTTGCTTTCGCCGGTCGGCCCCGGCAGCGTTTCCGGATGCGCGAACAGCCGCCGCGCCATCGTGGCGTAGTAGCGGCAGAAGTCGGCGGCCTCGCGCACTTCGCTGATCGCGGACGGGAGGGTCTTGCCCGCCTCGCGCACGCACATCGCGACGAATTCGCCGCGCCGCGATTCCAGCAGATCGGCCGCGCGCTCCAGGATCGCCGCGCGCCGTTCGGCGGGTTCGCGATCCCATCCGGGATGCGCGGCCACCGCGTTGGCCAGCGCACGCTGCACGGCCGCTTCGTCGGCCGCGCGGGTTTCACCCACCGCCCGGCGGCGATCGGCTGGATCGGTGACGGGCACGGCAGGCGTTGACGTCTGCGCGCCGGGCACCAGCGGTTCGGCGCGCCACGGCGGCCGCGCCGCGTTGACGGCCTGCGCCAGAGCCTTCAGTTCGTCGTCGTTGGCAAGGTTCACGCCCATGGAATTCTTCCTGAGTGCCCCGTACAGATCGACCGGCAGGGGAATGCGCGGATGTCCGAGACATCCGTCGTGTGCAATGCCGAACGCGCGCACCGCGGCGCAGGGATCGACGACCAGGTCGCGCACCGGGATCGACTCGTCGCTGATCCGGTTGACGAAGCTGGTGTTGGCGCCGTTTTCCAGCAGGCGGCGGACCAGGTACGGCAGCAGGTCCTCGTGGCTGCCGACCGGCGCGTACACCCGGCAGGGCACGTTCCATCTGTCCGGACCGATCACTTCGGCGTAGAGGTCGGTGCCCATGCCGTGCAATCTTTGAAACTCGAACGGACGGCCGGCCGCGAGATGATGGATCGCGGCGATGGTGTGCGCGTTGTGCGTCGCGAATTGCGGATAGACCAGGTCCGCACCCGCGGCCAGCAGTTTTTTCGCGCAGGCAAGATACGACACGTCGGTGTTGGGCTTGCGGGTGAACACCGGATAGCCGGCCAGCCCCGCCTCCTGCGCGCGCTTGATTTCGGAATCCCAGTACGCGCCCTTGACCAGCCGCACGCACCAGCGGCGCCTCGCCTGCCGCGCGGTCTCGACCAGCCAGTCGATCCCGAACGGCGCGCGTTTCTGGTAGGCCTGCACCGCCAGCCCGAAGCCGTTCCAGCCTGCCAGCGCGCGCGCGCCGAACACCGCCCCGATCACGTCCAGCGACAGCTCCAGCCGATCGGCTTCCTCGGCGTCGATGGTCATGCCGATGCCGTGCCGCATCGCGAGTTCCGCCAGTTCCAGCACCATCGCGGTGAGCTCGACGTGCACGCGCTCGCGTTTGGCGACCTCGTAGCGCGGATGCAGCGCGGACAGCTTCACCGAGATCGACGGCGCGTCCAGCACGTCGCCGAACGGGCCGCGCGCGCCCAGCGCCGCGATCGCGTCGCGGTAGGCGTCGAAGTAGCGTCGCGCGTCGGGCCGGGTCAGCGCGGCCTCGCCCAGCATGTCGTAGGAATAGCGGTAGTTCGCGTTGTCGCCTTTCGCGGAACGGTCCAGCGCCTCGCCGATGGTCCGGCCCATCACGAACTGGTGGCCCATGATCCGCATCGCCTGCCGCACCGCGAGCCGGATCACCGGCTCGCCGGCGCGCGCGATCAGGCGCCGCAACGCACCGCTGGCGTCGCGGCGGGTGCTCTCGGCCAGATTCACCAGGTGCCCGGTCAGCATCCGGCCCCAGGTCGAGGCGTTGACGAACAGCGAATCGCTCGCGCCGAGGTGTCTTTTCCAGTCCGCCTCGCCCAGCTTGTCGCGGATCAGCTTGTCGGCGGTGGCACGGTCCGGGATGCGCAGCAGCGCCTCGGCCACGCACATCAGCAGCACGCCTTCTTCCGAAGAAAGGTCGTACTGGCGCATGAAGGATTCCACCGCGCTCTGGTCGGCGCTGCGCGCGCGCACGCGTTCCACCAGCGCGCCGGCTTGCGCCTGCACCGTTTCGCTTTCGGCCGGCGGCAGGGCCGCCTGCGCCAGCAGGGATTCGATGGCGGCGGTCTCTTCGATGCTCCACGCCGCGGTGATGCGTTGACGCGACGGCCCGGGCGGCGCGGGCAGTTCGGGTGACAGGATGTCGGGCATCGACGAGGCGAGACGCGGGGTGACCGGCCATTGTAAGGTCTGCGCGAAATCGCGCCAATGATCATCGTCGGGTGCGGGAGGCCGGTCGGCACCTGCCGCGGCTTTGCCTTGCCCGTGCCCTCAGCGGGCCGTATGATCTAGCGGTTTGCAATGCGGCGGATATCGATGATCACGCGCATGCCGGCGACCGCCGATTCCGGTCAGGTCACGCTGCTGCTGGCCCCCAACCGGGCGCTCAGCCGGCGTGCACTGCACCGGCTGATCTGGGAGCTGGGTCTGGGGGCGTTCGTGGTGGCGATGCTGGCGGCGTGGCAGGGCAACGTGTTCGCGCCGCTGTTCGCGCTGATCGAGGTGCCGTGTTTCGCGCTGGCGCTGGGACTGGCGTGGCGCGCAGGCGAGCGCAGGGAGCGCATCACGCTCGATGGGGATGCGGTCCGCATCGAGCAGGTTCCGCCGCGCGGTGCGGCGGCCGCCAGCGCGTTTCCGGCTGCGTGGGTGAAGGTGCAGGTGCGGGAGGGCGGCGGCCATCGCCACGTGATGCTGGTGGCGCAGGGCCGCGAACAGGAAATCGGGGCCTGCCTCGGCGATCAGGAACGGATGCAGCTGTCGCGTTGGTTGCGCACATGGCTGTCCGGCCGCAGCGGATGGCGCGGAGATTGAGCAGACATTCATTCGGGATGCGATGACGATGAGTTCGAGCGACATCATGCGGCGGGCCCTGGCGGGAACGGCCGCGCTGGCGGGAGGGCTGGCGTCGATGGCCGCCGCGGCGGATCCGGTGCCCTGGCAGATGAACCTCGAACCCGGTGTCACGCCGGTCTCGCACGAGATCTACAAGCTGCACATGGCGGCGCTGTGGGTGTGCGTGGTGATCGGCATCATCGTGTTCGGCACCATGATCATCGCGATGGTGCGGTTCCGCAAATCGAGGGGCGCGGTGCCGGCCACCTGGAGCCACAATACCCTGCTGGAATTCTGCTGGACGCTGGTGCCGGTGCTGATCCTGATCGGGCTGGCCTGGCCCGCCACCAACATCCTGCGCAACATGTACGACTCCACCGGCGCGGAGATGACCGTCAAGGTCACCGGCTACCAGTGGCAGTGGCGCTACGACTACGTGAGCTACGAGGGCAAGCCGATCGACAAGGTCGGCTTCTATTCGCGGCTGGGCTGGGACAGCAATGCCGCGCGCCAGCTCGGCTCCGGGATCGATCCGTTCAGTCTGGTCGCGAAGGACGGCTTCCACGATTACCTGCTCGACGTGACCAGTCCGCTGGTGATTCCGGCCGGGGTCAAGGTGCGCTTCCTAGTCACCGGCGGCGACGTGATCCACGGCTTCTGGGTGCCGTCGTTCGGCATGAAGAAGGACGCGATTCCCGGGATCATCAACGACACCTGGGCCAAGGTCGATCAGCCGGGCGTGTACCGCGGCCAGTGCTACGTGCTGTGCGGCCAGGACCACGGCTTCATGCCGATCGTGGTCAAGGTGGTGCCCAGGGCCGAGTTCCAGCAGTGGCTGGCGGCGCAGGAATCGGCGGCGAAGCTGGATGAGGCCGCGCGCACCGCGGCAGCTGGTGCACCCGCCACGCCGTCCGTCGCCGTGAAGTAAAAAATACCTGTCGCGTCGGCCGGTTACGTCAACGCGCAGAAAACGTGCATTTGTGAAAAGTGCGACCATGGACGGTCGCTTCCAGATGCAAGGAAAGCACAAGTTCCGAAAGTTTGGATGTCCGTTTTTTGATGCCGCGATCAGGGACGATCGCACAAACAAAAGGTTTGATCTCATGCCCAGTTCCGCGCAAGCGATCCACCACGACGCCCACGGCGCGCCGCACGGGTTCATCCAGCGCTGGGTGATGTCCACCAACCACAAGGACATCGGCACCATGTACCTGGTGTTCTCGCTGGTGATGTTCTTCGTGGGCGGCAGCTTCGCGATGCTGATCCGCGCGGAACTGTTCGAGCCGGGCATGCAGTTGATGCAGCCCTACTTTTTCAACGAGCTGATCACGCTGCACGGGCTGGTGATGATCTTCGGCGTGATCATGCCGGCCTTCGTGGGCCTGGCGAACTGGATGATCCCGATGATGATCGGCGCGCCAGACATGGCGCTGCCGCGCATGAACAACTGGTCGTTCTGGATCCTGCCGTTCGCGTTCTGCCTGCTGCTTTCCACCATCTTCATGCCCGGCGGCGCACCGGCTGCCGGCTGGACGATGTATCCGCCGCTGGTGCTGCAGGGCGGTTCGGCGATCGCGTTCATGGTGTTCGCGATCCACCTGATGGGCGTCAGCTCGATCATGGGCGCGATCAACATCATCGCGACCATCCTGAACCTGCGCGCGCCGGGACTGGATCTGCTGAAGATGCCGCTGTTCTGCTGGTCGTGGCTGATCACCGCGTTCCTGCTGCTGGCGGTGATGCCGGTGCTGGCGGGCTCGGTGACGATGCTGCTGACCGACAAGTACTTCGGCACCAACTTCTTCAACGCCGGAGGCGGCGGCGACCCGGTGATGTACCAGCACATCTTCTGGTTCTTCGGGCACCCCGAGGTGTACATCATGATCCTGCCCGCATTCGGGATCATCTCGGAGATCATCCCGACCTTCTCGCGCAAGCCGATCTTCGGCTACAAGGCGATGGTCTATGCGATCGCCTGCATCGCGTTCCTGTCGTTCATCGTGTGGGCACACCACATGTTCACCGTCGGCATTCCGCTGGGCGGCGAACTGTTCTTCATGTATTCGACGATGCTGATCGCGGTGCCGACCGGCGTGAAGGTGTTCAACTGGGTCACCACGATGTGGAAGGGTTCGCTCAGCTTCGAGGTGCCGATGCTGTTCGCGATCGCCTTCGTGATCCTGTTCTCGATCGGCGGCTTCTCCGGCCTGATGATGGCGCTGGTGCCGGCCGACTTCCAGTACAACCAGACCTATTTCATCGTCGCGCACTTCCACTACGTGCTGGTGACCGGTGCGGGCTTTGCCATCCTGGCCGGCGTCTATTACTGGCTGCCCAAGTGGTCCGGACACATGTACAACGAGTTCTGGGCCAAGATGCACTTCTGGAACAGCGTGATCTGGGTCAACGTGCTGTTCTTCCCGCAGCACTTCCTGGGCCTGGCCGGCATGCCGCGCCGCATCCCCGACTACAACGTCGCGTTCGCCGACTGGAACATGTGTCGTCGATCGGGGGCTTCCTGTTCGGCGCCTCGCAGCTGATCTTCCTGGGCGTTCTGATCCACTGCATCTGGTTCTCCAGGGCGAAAGCCCCGGCGCGGGTATGGGAAGCCGCGCACGGACTGGAATGGACGCTGTCCTCGCCGCCGCCGCACCACAGCTTCTCGATGCCGCCGGTGATCGACGACAGCCAGCTTGCCCATGGCGATGTGTTGCACTGATTTGCGATCGTCCATGATCGCTGCGGCCAAAGACGGCAATGTTGATTCGCCCTCCAGGGGTTGCAAACATCAGAAGCGGACGTCCATGTCCGCACTTTCAAAGTGCATGAACGAGCATCCCGATCAAGGCCACGATGAACTTGCACGCCGTCAGGCCGCCGCGCGGCGCACCGCGTGGATCCTGGTCGCGGTGGTGGCCGCGATCTTCGTGCTCAGTATCGTGCAGGGCTATCTGGCAAGGTGACGGACGGATCATCCCGATCATTTCCATCGGAGCACCGCTGCGCGTTGCGTGAGACCCTCGTCAATCAACTGGCTTGAAGATCGGACCCCGACCCATGACACAGCAGACAGGCGCCTACTACGTTCCGCACGGAAGCCGCTATCCGATCATCGGCTCGATCGGCCTGTTCCTGTTCATGGTCGGCGCGGCGAACTGGTTGAACGGCCATGACACCGCCGGCCAGATCATCCTGACGATCGGCGCCCTGACCATCATCGGGATGCTGGTCGGCTGGTTCGGCACGGTGATCAGCGAATCGCTGAAGGGCATCTACAACGCACTGGTCGATACATCCTTCCGGATGGGAATGATGTGGTTCATCTTCTCGGAAGTGATGTTCTTCGCCGCCTTCTTCGGTGCGCTGTTCTACACCCGCATGATCACCGTGCCGGTGCTGGGCGGCGAAGGCCACGGTCTGCTGACCAACCAGTTCCTGTGGCAGGGTTTCACCGCGGCGTGGCCGACCAACGGGCCGGAAGCGGTGGGCGGCCCGTTCCAGGTGATGCCGCCGTGGGGCATTCCGCTGCTGAACACCCTGATCCTGCTGTCTTCCAGCGTCACCGTCACCATCGCGCACCACGCGCTGCGCGCGGGCCGTCGCGGCCGCCTGCTGGTCTTCCTGGGCCTCACCGTGCTGCTGGGCGCGAGCTTCCTGTACTGCCAGGGCCACGAGTACTACGAGGCCTACACGCACCTCAACCTGACGCTGCGCAGCGGCATCTACGGCTGCACCTTCTTCCTGCTGACCGGTTTCCACGGCCTGCACGTGACGCTGGGCACCATCATGCTGACGGTGATCTGGTTCCGCTGCCTGCGCGGGCACTTCAACCGCGAGCACCATTTCGGGTTCGAGGCGGTGTCGTGGTACTGGCATTTCGTGGACGTGGTGTGGCTTTGCCTCTTTCTGTTTGTCTACGTCTTGTAGAGCCGGGACCAGGGACCCGGGACCGGTCCCGCACTCAACGCACGCAAACCCCGCGTGGATGCAGCGCGCCGGTGACGATGCCGATCACGATCAGCGCGAACAGCAGCTTCGAGAACGCGATGCGTCACCAAGGATTGCTCTGGCTGGCCGCGTGCGCAATGCTTGCCTGCGCAGGGTCCGCATCGGCCGAAGGGTGCACGCTGGGCAAATACGGCACGCTGCCCGTCGAGATGATCGGCGAGAGGCCCACCACGCTCGTCAAGGTCAACGGCGCGGAGGCGCGCTTCACGATCGACACCGGCGCATGGTTCAGCTTCATGTCGCGCGCCAATGCTTATGCGCTGGGACTGAAGCCCGTCCCGGCGCCATTCGGGTTCCGCATGGGCGGGATCGGCGGCTCTGCCCTTGCGGAAATTGCCACGATCAAGGATCTCGGTTTCCTCGATACGGATCTGCACCACGTCGATTTCGTGGTCGGCGGGTCGGACGCGGGGGAAGGATCGCTGGGCGCCAATCTGCTCGATTTCGCGGATCTCGAAATCGACCTCGCGCACGGCAAGGTAACGCTGTTCAACACGGATGGCTGCCGCAAGGCGGAGCTGGCTTATTGGGTCAAGCAAGGCGGCTCCTACAACGTTGCCGACTTGCGCCCTTCCTGGAACCAAAACGACAAACGCAGTTTCGTCGACGTGACGATCAATGGCAAGACGGTGCGCGCCTTGCTGGACAGCGGCGCCGCCGCCACCCTGCTGGGCCGCCGGGCCGCCGAACGGGTGGGCATCGATCTGCACGGGCCCGGCGTGAAACCGGGTGGCCGGATCCTCGGCGTCGGCGCCAAAACGTATCAGTCATGGATCGTGCCCATCGCCACGTTCTCGGTCGGCACCGAAACGATCCAGCACAGCGAGATGCTGGTGATGGACGGCAATTTCGGCGACGGTTCGACCGACATGATTCTGGGCGTCGACTTCATGCTGGCCCATCACATGTATATCGCCAACAGCCAGCGCAAGCTCTACTTCACGTACAACGGCGGCCGCGTGTTCTCGCTGGACACCGCATCGATCGGTGCGCACGAGTCGGACGCCGGCGCGGCGAACGGCGCGGGCGGCGAACCGGAGACGGCGGCCGATTATGCGTTGCGCGGCCGGGCGCGGCTGGCGCGCGGCGAACTCGCGAACGCGCTGTCCGATCTGGATGCGGCCATCCGGCTCGATCCGGGCAGCGCGGATGACCATCTGGTGCGTGCGCGCATCCTGCTCGCCCAAAAGCAACCCGAAGCGGCGCTGGGCGACCTCGACAAGGCGCTGACCCTCGATCCGAAAAATCTCGATGCCTTGCTGCTGCGCGCAACGCTCCGGCAACGGAAAAAGGACGATGCCGGCGCCGCGGCGGATCTCGCGGCGGCGCAAAAGCTCGCGCCGGCCGCATCGATGCAATCGCGTTACATCGCGTCGCTCTATCTCGCCATCGACCAGCCGGCCAGCGCCCTGCCTTTGCTGGACGCGTGGATTCGCGCACACGCGGACGACGCCACGCTCGGCAGCGCGCTCAACGAGCGCTGCTGGGCGCGTGCACTGGCCAACCAGGTGCTGAAAGACGCGCTGCACGATTGCCGCGAGGCCCTCAAACGCGACGGTGACCGCGCGGCCTATCTGGACAGTCTCGGCATGGTGTATCTGCGGATGGGCAACGATGCCGAAGCCATCAAGGCGTATCAGCAGGCCCTCGCGCAATCGCCGCATGCGGCCTGGTCGCATTACGGCCTGGGTCTGGCACAATTGCACAGCGGCCGGACGGATGCCGGCAACGCCGAGCTGGCCACTGCGCGTTCGCTCGACAAGGACATCGATGCGCGCGCCGCCAGGTTTGGCCTGGTTGCGCCAGAGAGAGCGCCGGCCAACAAGGCCGCACAGCCTTCCAAGAGTTGACCGGAGTTTGCGATAATTCCGGTTTCCGGTCCGCGTTCTCAGCGCACGTAAACGCCGTGCGGATGCAGGATCCCCGTGGCGATCCCGATGACCACCAGCGCGATCAGCAGCAGCGAGATGCCGATGCGGCGGGTCAGCGCCCACACGGTGCGTCCGCTCCGGCCGCGGTCGCTCATCATGAAGTACAGCGCCTGCCCCAGGTTGAACACCACCACCACAAACACGATGACCAGCAGGATCTTGTACAGCGCGGTGATGGACATGGCGGCGACTTCCGTGAAGCGCACCAGTATAACCGCGCGGGTGACGGCGGCCGGCGCGCATGCATCATGATCCGGCTGCGGCGTCCCAGCGCATTCGCGGTCGCGCTGACCGTATCCGGCGCGGCCGCGTTCATCGCGCTGGGCGTGTGGCAATTGCATCGCGCGACCTGGAAGGAGGCGCTGCTGGCGCGCTTCGCGCAGGCCGACGGCGCGCCGCTGGTGACGCTGGCACAAGCCGAGCGCGTCGGCGACAGCGACCGCTATCCGCACGTCGCGGTCAGCGGCCGTTTCGACACGCAGCGGATCTACCTGCTGGACGACCAGATGCGCGCAGGGCAGCTCGGCGTGATGGTGTTCGCGCCGTTCCATCCCGATCACGACGCGCGCGCCTTGCTGGTGAATCTGGGGTTTCTGCCCCGGCGCGGACCGGACGTCGCGTTGCCCGAGCCGCCGCCGCTGCCTTCGCACGAAGTGAGTCTTGCCGGCATCTACGCGCCGCCGCCGCGGCCGGGCCTGAAACTGGGCGGCAATCCGCTGCTGCGCGAAAAGGCCTGGCCCAAGCTGGTGACCTGGATCGACCTGCACGACATCGCCGCCGACCTGCACCAGGCACTGCATCCGCGCGTGCTGCTGCTCGATCCCGATCCGCACACCGCTTACGTGCGCCTCTGGAAGCCCGACACCTTTCCGCCGTCGCGCCATCGCGCCTACGCGCTGCAGTGGTTCGGCTTCGCGGTGGTCGCGGTGG
>JAJPHQ010000006.1 GCA_021325195.1 Gammaproteobacteria bacterium
CGAATACTCCGCGCTGGTGTGCGCGGGCGCGCTGCCGCTGCGCGATGCCGCCGGCCTGGTTGCCGAGCGCGGCCGGCTGATGCAGGCCGCGGTACCGGCCGGCACCGGCTCGATGGCCGCGGTGCTGGGTGCCGACGACGCGCTGATTGCCGAAGTGTGCCGCGACGTGTCGGGCAGGGAGATCGTGTCGCCGGCCAACTACAACAGTCCCGGTCAACTGGTGATCGCGGGCCACGCGGCGGCAGTGGACCGCGCCGTGCAGAAGCTTGCCGAGCACGGTGTGCGCAAGGTCATCAAGCTTCAGGTGTCGGTGCCTTCGCATACACCGCTGATGCGCGAAGCCGCGCAGCAGCTCGCCGCGCGGATGGCGACACTACCTTGGCAAACCCCGTCGATACCGGTGCTGCAGAACGCCGACGCCAAGGCGCACGTCGGGATCGAATACATCCGCGCCGCGCTGGAGCGCCAGCTTTACATGCCGGTGCTGTGGACCGACACCGTGCAATCGATGGTGAAGAACGGCGCCACCCAGATTTTCGAGTGCGGCCCCGGCAAGGTGCTGACCGGCTTGTGCAAGCGCATCGACAAATCGATCGACGCGCGCGCGCTGGGCACCCCGGCCGAATTGCGCGCCGCTCTTGCGGAGGTCCAGGCATGACGAACGCATTGCAAGACGAAATCGCGCTGGTCACCGGCGCCAGCCGCGGCATCGGCGCGGCGATCGCGGACGAGCTGGCCGCGCGGGGTGCCAAGGTGATCGGCACTGCGACGTCCGAATCCGGTGCGCAGGCGATCACGCAACGGTTGACGGCGCACGGCGGTGAAGGCCGCGTGCTGAACGTCACCGACGGCGCGGCGGTGGAGGCGTTGATCGAGGACATCGTGAAGTCACACGGCGGATTGACCATCCTGGTCAACAACGCCGGCATCACCCGCGACCAGTTGCTGATGCGGATGAAGGACGAGGACTGGCAGGCGATCCTCGACACCAACCTGACCTCGGTCTATCGCACCTCGAAGGCCGTGATGCGCACCATGATGAAGGCACGCCGTGGCCGCATCATCAACATCGCCTCGGTGGTGGGCGTCACCGGCAATCCGGGCCAGACCAATTACGCCGCGGCCAAGGCGGGGATCATCGCGTTCTCCAAATCGCTCGCGCGCGAAGTCGGTTCGCGCGGCATCACCGTCAACGTGGTCGCGCCGGGTTTCATCGACACCGACATGACCCGCGCATTGAGCGACGAGCAGCGCAAGGCGTTGGAAGGCACCATCGCGCTTGGCCGGCTGGGCGAGCCTGCCGATGTCGCGCACGCGGTGGCGTTCCTGGCATCACCCGCGGCGGCGTACATCACCGGCGAGACGCTGCACGTGAACGGCGGCATGTACATGCCTTGATTCCTCCACCGCCGGTCAAACGCCTGTTCGATGTCCGCCGCAGACGGCATCTGGCGGCAGCGCGGCGAGTCCACTACAATGCGCGGGCTTTACGTCCCGGGAGGCTTGAGACACATGAGCAGTATCGAAGAGCGCGTCAAGAAGATCGTGGTCGATCAGTTGGGCGTCAAGGAAGAGGACGTCACGCCGAACGCCTCGTTCGTTGATGATCTGGGGGCCGACTCCCTCGACACGGTGGAGCTGGTGATGGCGCTCGAAGAGGAATTCGAGACCGAGATTCCCGACGAGGAAGCCGAGAAGATCACCACCGTGCAGCAGGCGGTCGATTACATCAAGGCTCACGTCAAGGCCTGACACGCCGCACGCGGCGGCCGTCACGGCCAGGATCATGTGTCCCGACAAGCTGTCGAAGCTGCGCCAGAGGGCGCAGCTTTCGTTTTGGCGTCTTCGCGAGGGCTCGTTTGTCGTTGCCGGGTGCGGGCGTCGTGGCGGCGTCCGTTTCCTGCAACATCCGTGAGCGCGGAGTTTCCATGAACAAGCGACGTGTGGTGGTGACCGGGCTGGGCATCGTGTCGCCGGTCGGCAACGACGTGGCGACCGCTTGGGCCAACGTGCTGGCCGGCAGGAGCGGCATCGGCCCGGTCACGCATTTCGACGCCAGCGCGTTCCCGACCAGGATCGCGGGCGAGGTCCGCGATTTCGATCCGGCGCAATACGTCCCGGCCAAGGACGTCAAGAAGATGGATCCCTTCATCCACTACGGGATCGCCGCGTCGGTGCAGGCGCTGGCCGACGCCGGGCTGCACCCGCACGAACACGACGAGGAGCGGATCGGCTGCGCGGTGGGCGCCGGCATCGGCGGCATCAGCACCATCGAGCGAACTTCGATCACCTATCACGAATCGGGCCCGCGCAAGATTTCGCCGTTCTTCGTGCCCAGTTCGATCATCAACATGGCGTCGGGCAACCTGTCGATCATGCTGGGCCTGAAAGGGCCCAACATCGCCTGTGTCACCGCCTGCACCACCGCCACGCACAACATCGGACTGGCGATGCGGATGATCCAGTACGGCGATGCCGACGTGATGGTCGCGGGCGGTGCCGAATATTCCACCACCGGCGTGGCGATGGGCGGCTTCTGTTCGGCGCGTGCGATGAGCACGCGCAACGACGAGCCGGAAAAGGCCAGCCGTCCGTGGGACAGGGACCGCGACGGATTCGTGCTGTCCGACGGCGCGGGCGTGCTGATCCTCGAGGAATTCGAGCACGCGAAAAGGCGCGACGCGCGCATCTACTGCGAGCTGGCCGGCTTCGGCATGAGCGCTGACGCGTACCACATCACCGCGCCCAGCGAAAACGGCGACGGCGCCGCGCGCTGCATGCGCAACACCCTGAACGATGCGGGCCTCAATCCCGACGCCGTGCAGTACATCAACGCGCACGGCACTTCCACGCCGCTGGGCGACCTCGCCGAGGTGCTCGCGGCCAAGACCGTGTTCGGCGAGCACGCGTACAAGCTGGCGATGAGTTCGACCAAGTCGGCGACCGGGCATCTGCTGGGTGCGGCCGGCGGCGTGGAGGCGATCTTCACGATCCTCGCGCTGCGCGACCAGGTGCTGCCACCCACCATCAATCTGGATGCGCCGGGCGAGGGCTGCGATCTCGACTTCGTGCCCCATGCCGCGCGCGAGGCAAAACTGGACGTCGCGATTTCCAACTCGTTCGGCTTCGGCGGCACCAACGGCACCCTGGCGTTCAAGCGCGTGTGAGCGCCGGGCGTCGCAGCAAGGCGGTGCGGCGGATGGTTCACCCGTCGTCGATTAGACTTGCGTGATGCAGGCACGATTCCGTCCCCGCCGCTCCCGGCGCGAACACGGCGGCATGGACACCCGGCCGGTCACGCCGCATTGCCTCCGCAGGCACCATGCCTCAGGCAGGGTGCTCCGCCGTCTGCTGGCCACGTTGTCGGTGCTGATCCTGCTCGCCGCGCTGGTGGCGGCCGCGTGGTTCGCGCTCGATTACATGCATTTCATCCGCGCGCCACTGGCGGTGCGACCCGGGCAGACCGTCGAGATCGCGCAGGGCGAGGGCTTCCGCGGCATCGTCCACGATCTCGAGTCGGCCAGGCTGTCAGCGGCGCCGCCGCTGTACTGGCGCGTGCTGGCGTGGCGGCTTGGCGTGGCCAGCCGCCTCCACGCCGGTGAATACGCGCTGCCGTCCGGCATCACCCCGGTCGCGCTGCTGGACAACATGGCCGCCGGCCGTGTTCTGCACCGGCGCGTGACGCTGGTGGAAGGCTGGACGTTCTCCGAGGTGCGCGCGGCCCTGGACCGCGCGCCGAAACTGAAGCATCGGCTCGACGGCCTGAGCGGCGCGCAGTTGCAGGCCGATCTCGGGTTGCCCGTCGCGGTGCCGGAAGGCCTGTTCATGCCGGACACCTACGACTACGTGCTGGGCATGAGCGACGTGGACGTGCTGAAGCGCGCGCATCAGGCAATGCAGGCTTTCCTTGCGCAGCAATGGCCCGAACGCGACAGCTCGATCCCGTTGCAGGATCCCTATCAGGCGTTGATCCTGGCCTCGCTGGTGGAAAAGGAAACCGCGGTGCCCGCCGAGCGTCCGGAGATCGCGGGCGTGTTCGAGCGCCGCCTCAAGCTCGGGATGAAACTGGAAACCGATCCCAGCGTGATCTACGGCATGGGCGCCACCTATGCCGGCAAGATCCACAAGATCGATCTCGAGACCGATACGCCCTACAACACCTACACGCGCGCCGGCCTGCCGCCCACGCCGATCGCGCTGCCGGGACGCGCGGCGATCCTGGCGGTGTTGCATCCCGCCGCCGGCGACGCGCTGTATTTCGTCGCACGCGGTGACGGCACCCACCAGTTTTCGGCCACGCTGGCCGAGCACAACGCCGCCGTGCAGAAATACATCCTGGGGAAGAAACGGTGAGCGGCCGGCTGATCACCCTCGAGGGCGGCGAGGGCGCGGGCAAGAGCACGCTGCTGAGCGGATTGCGCGAACACCTCGAGGCCGCCGGACTGCGCGTGCTGTGCACGCGCGAACCGGGCGGCACCGCGACCGGCGAGAGGATCCGCGCGCTGGTGCTCGATCCCGCGCAAGGAGCCATGGCGGCGGAAACGGAACTGCTGCTGATGTTCGCCGCGCGCGCGCAACTGGTGCGCGAGGTGCTGCGTCCCGCGCTGGCGGCGGGGCAATGGGTCCTGTGTGACCGCTTCACCGATGCCAGTTATGCCTACCAGGGCGGCGGCCGCGGCGTCGATCCGGCGCGGATCGCCGAGCTGGAGGCGCTCGCCACGCAGGGGCTGAAGCCCGATCTCACGCTGCTGCTCGATCTGCCCGTGCACCATGGGCGCGCACGCGCCAACGGCCGCGGTGCCGTCGACCGGATCGAGACCGAGGACGACGGTTTCTTCCAGCGCGTGCGTGGCGCCTATCTGGCCCGCGCCCGCGCCGAGCCCGCACGTTTCCGGGTGATCGACGCCTCCGCGCCGCCTGCGGAAGTGTTGCGGGCGGCGATCGAGGCCGTGGATGCGTTGCGCGATGGGGCACGCTCATGAGCCGGGAAACCGAATTGCCGGCGCCCGCCATCGCGCCCGGCGAATCGCTGCCTTGCTGGTGCGAACAGTCGTGGGACACGCTGGCCGTGCGCGCCGGAAACGGCACCCTGCCGCACGCGCTGCTGCTGGGCGGCCCGGCCGGGCTCGGCAAGCGGGCGTTCGCGGAAGCGTTCGCGCGCGCGCGGCTGTGCGCACGACCGCGCGAAGGTTTCGCCTGCGGCGAGTGCCGCGCGTGCCGCCTGCTGGCAGCCGGCACCCATCCCGACCGGATGCTGGTGACGCTGGAAGTCAACGAGAAAACCGGCAACCTGCGCAGGGAAATCGTGATCGAGCAGATCCGCGCGCTGTCGGAACGGCTGGCCATGGCCAGCCAGTTCGACGGCTGGCAGGTCGCGGTGATCGATCCCGCCGACGCGATGAATTTCGCCGCGCAGAACGCGCTGCTGAAAACGCTGGAGGAACCGACACCGTCCAGCCTGATCGTGCTGATCGCCGATCAGCCCTGGCGCCTGCAGGCCACGATCCGCAGCCGCTGCCAGCGGATCGATTTCGACGTGCCGCCGCGAAACGTGGCGGCCGCATGGTTGCGGACGCGCGGCGTGGACGATCCGGATGCGGTGCTGGACGCCGCCGGCGGCAATCCGGGACAGGCCTGGCTACTGATCCGCGACGACGGCCTGCAACGTCGCGACGAGGTGGCGCGCGACCTGCTGGCGCTGGCGAGGGGACGCGCGCAGGCCCGCACGATCGCGAAGGCCTGGGCAGACGACGATCCCGAGGCGCGGCTGGCCCATGCGGCGCGCCTGATTGCCGCGAGCCTTGCCGCGCGTCAGGAAGGCGTGCCGGCAAGCTTCGATCCCGGCTGGGATGCCGCCGCGCTGCTGGCCGGCTTCGACCGAGCCAACCGTGTTCGCGACCTGTTGCGCGGGCCCTTGCGCGCCGATCTCGCGCTGTTCGACTGGCTGGCTGGTCTGCCGCGCGGAGGCTGACCGATGGCCGGTGCCGGACAGCGATCGGGCACGTGCTGACGCTGCAAAGGAACGCCGGTCATGCAGGGATCGACGAAGGCTGACACAATCGCGGCTCCCACCGGACGGATCGCGGCGATGGCGGCAGTCGACACAGGCCGGATGGACGAATACCGCGAGCCCCGGACGGGCGGGGCAGGATCGCCCGATCTCCTGCTGGATCCGGATCGATTGCTCCGGCTTGCCGGCGCCAGCCTGATGGTGCTGGCACCGCACCCCGACGACGAATCGCTGGCGGCGGGGGGGCTGATCCAGCGCGCGCTGGCATACGGCGCGCGGGTCAGCATCGTGTTCGTCACCGCGGGCGAAAACAATCCCTGGCCGCAGCGCGCGCTGGAGCGGCGCGTCTGGATAGGCGCACGCCAGCGCGAGGCGTGGGGCCGCCGCCGCCGTTGCGAGGCCGGTGAAGCCTTGCAGCGGCTCGGGGCCGCCGGATCGGCCAGCGTGCACTGGCTGGGGTGGCCGGACGGCGGCGTGACGTGGAAGCTGCTGGCCGACACCGCCACGATGCTGGCGCAGATGCGCGAACTGTTCGAGCGCGAACGGCCGACCGTGCTGGTGTTGCCCGACCTGGTGGACCGGCATCCCGATCACAGCGCCCTGCACGTGCTCACCGAAATGCTGTTCCAGGAGCTGCCGGCGTCTTCACGACCGGTCTGTTACGGCTACCTGCTGCATGGCAGCTCGCAGCCGGGTCCGCCGCATCGCGCGGTGTTCGCTCTGAATGCCGACGAACGCGAACGGAAGCGGGCCGCGATCATGGCGCACGGGAGCCAGACCGCCTTGAGCCGGCGACGCCTGCTGCGCTTCGCCGCGGACACCGAATCCTTCGCGGTCGGACTCGACAGCCACGATCTGGCCGGCGCACGTCTGCCGTGGCTGCCGCCGCGCGTGCTGCGGCCGTTGCTTGCGATGCTCGCGGTCGATGCGGCCGGCGGCGAAAAGCTGCGTCTTGCCGGCAGCGCGGACGCCAACCTGTTCTGGCGCGACGGTTCTCCCGCCGCGCGCACCGCGCGGCCCATGCAGCCGCCCTACTACGTCAAGCTGTATTGCCCGCTGCCTTCGCCTTGGGTGTTCGACGGCTGGGGCTGGTGCCGGTTCGGGGTGTGAGCGTTCTTGACCGCCGGGCGCGGAACGCGGCAAGCTGGCGGCGAATTCCACAGGGGCCGGGCCGATGGCTGCGAACACTCCGGGCGGAATGCCGAAGCAGGGCATCCTGACCTTGGCGATCAAGGACAGGAACGCGCTGTATCAGGCCTACATGTCGTTCGTGAAGGGCGGTGGCCTGTTCGTGCCCACCAACAAACGCTACAGCCTCGGCGACGAGGTGTTCCTGATGCTGACGCTGCCGGAAGATTCCGAACGCCTGGCGGTGGCGGGCAGGGTGGTGTGGATCACGCCCACCGCGGCGCAGGGCAACCGCACCGCCGGCATCGGCGTGCAGTTCAGCGAAGGCGCCGATGGAGAGGCCGCGCGCACCAGGATCGAGTCGATCCTGGCCGCGCTGCTGGGCAGCGACAAGCCCACGCAGACAATGTGAGGGCAGGGAGTCCGGGGACAGGCCGCCGGCAGGAAAAGTGGTCGGGGTGACAGGACTTGAACCTGCGACTTCCACGTCCCGAACGTGGCGCTCTACCAGGCTGAGCTACACCCCGACGTTGCATCCGGCGCACAGGCGCCGAAACGGCCGCCCATGATAGCGGCCGTGCCGTCGGCACCGCAAGGCGCGTCTGCTAACCTTTGCTTTTTGCCCGCGAGACCGACCGATGGCGCTGACGACGCCCCGCACCATGCCCGGCGTGCTGGAACTGCTGCCGCGCGAACAGATCGCGTTCCAGTCTATGCTGGACACGATCCGCCGCGGCTTCGAGGTGTACGGCTTCGTGCCGGTCGAGACGCCCGCCATCGAGTTCAGCGAGATCCTGCTGACCAAGAGCGGCGGCGAGACCGAGCGGCAGGTGTATTTCGTGCAATCGACCGGCGCGCTGGACAGCGCCGGCCGGGACGGCGGCCGGCCGGAACTGGCGCTGCGCTTCGACCTGACCGTGCCGCTGGCGCGCTACGTGGCCGAACACGAGCACGAGCTGGCGTTTCCGTTCCGCCGCTACCAGATGCAGCGCGTCTATCGGGGCGAACGCGCGCAGCGCGGGCGCTTCCGCGAGTTCTACCAATGCGACATCGACGTGATCGGCAAGGATGCGTTGTCGCTGCGCTACGACGCCGAGATTCCGGCGGTGATCCACGCCGTGTTCAAGGCGCTGGACATCGGCGCGTTCACGATCCAGCTCAACAACCGCCGGTTGATTCGCGGCTTCTTCGAGGGGCTCGGCATCGGCGACGGCGAGCAGCAGATGGGCGTGCTGCGCGAGGTGGACAAGCTGGACAAGCGCGGCGCCGATTACGTGCGGGGCGCCTTGACGGGCGACGCGTTCAACCTCTCGCAGCAGGCGGCTGACCGGATCATGCAATTCGTGCAGGTGCGTTCCGCCTCCTTGGCCGATGCGCATGCGAAACTGGAGGCGTTGGGTTCCGGCACCCCGACATTCGAACAGGGCAGGGCGGAACTGCGCGAGGTGCTGGACACGGTGGCCGCGTTCGGCGTGCCGGAATCGGGGTTCGCGCTGAACCTTTCCATCGCGCGCGGGCTCGACTACTACACCGGCACGGTTTACGAGACCACGTTGAACGATCATCCGGAAATCGGTTCGATCTGTTCGGGCGGCCGCTACGACAACCTGGCCGCCAACTACACGAAGTCGAGGCTGCCGGGCGTGGGCATCTCGATCGGATTGACGCGGCTGTTCTGGCAGTTGCGCGAAGCCGGCCTGCTGCGCGCGCCGGACAGCACGGTGCAGGTGCTGGTCACGCTGATGGACCAGGCGCAGCTCGGCGACTGTCTGGCGCTGGCGAAACAGTTGCGCGACGCCGGCATCGCCACCGAGATCGCGCTGGAAGGCGGCAAGCTGGGCAAGCAACTGAAGTACGCCGACCGCGCGGGCATCCGCTACGCGGTGGTGCCGGGCGAGGACGAACGCGCGCGCGGTGCGGTGGCGGTCAGGGACCTGCGCCGCGGCGACCAGTTCGAGGTGCCGCGCGCCGAGCTGGTCAAGACCCTGCGGGTGGAACTGGCGCAGGGCGAGGCGGTGCGCGCGTGAACACCATCCTGCTGGACGGCAACAGCCTGACCCGCGAGCAGGTGATCGCGATCGCGCGCGGCGCGCAGGTGGATCTGGATGCGGGCGCGCTGGCGCAGGTGCGGCACGCCGCGGCGTTCCTGGCCGACAAGGTGCACTGCGGCGAGCCGATCTACGGCGTCACCACCGGCTCCGGCAGCAATGCCGACAAGCTGCTGGGCGCGCACCGCGTGCGGGACGAATTGCCCGGCGGCAATCCGCAGGCGCGCGGGCAATCCCTGCCGGAGGAAGTGCAGCACAACCTGATCGTCAGCCATGCGGTGTGCGTGGGCGAGCCGTTTCCGCCCGCGGTGGTGCGCGCGATGCTGGCGATCAGGATCAACACGCTGCTGCGCGGACATTCCGGCGTGCGCGTCGAGACACTCCGGGCGCTCGCCGAATTGTTGAACCGCCGCATCACGCCGGTGATTCCGCAGAAGGGCTCGGTCGGGGCGAGCGGCGATCTTGCACCGCTGTCGCATCTCGCGGTCGTTCTCCTGGGGGGCGGCGAGGCGTTCGTGGGTGACGAGCGCATGTCCGGCGCCGAGGCGCTGCAACAGGCGGGACTCGCGCTGCTCAGGCTGTCCTACAAGGAAGGACTCGCGCTCAACAACGGTACCGCGCAGATGCTGGCCTGCGCCGTGCTGGCGCTGGACGAACTCGAGCATCTGCTGGACGTGGCCGATCTGGCCGCGGCGATGACGCTGGATGCGTTCGCGGGCAGGAGCGGCGCGCTGCGCGAGGACGTGCACGCGCTGCGCCCGCATCCCGGCCAGGTCGAGACCGCGCGGCATGTGCGCGAACTGCTGGGCGGTTCCACGCTGCTCGACATTCCCTATCACCTGGTACCGCGCTTCCGTCCGTGGACGGCGCAGGCGTGGGCCGCGCCGGAAGACCGGGCCCTGTCGTTCGACATCGCCTGGGAATGGGTGCCGGCCGACCAGCGCCACGGCCGCGAGGCGTTCTACGCGCGCTTTCTGCCGTTCAGGGGCGGGAAAAAGCACCAGCCGCAGGATGCCTATTGCCTGCGCTGCGCGCCGCAGGTGCACGGCGCGGTGCGCGACGCGGTCGTGCAGGCCTGCCGGGTGATCGACATCGAACTGAATGCGGTCACCGACAACCCGCTGATCTTTCCCGATCGCCCGGACGCGCAGCACATCGAGGACCAGGTCGTCTCGGCCGGCCACTTCCACGGCATGCCGCTGGCGCTGGCGATGAGCTACGTCAAGGCGGCGGTTCCGGTGCTGGCATCCATTTCCGAGCGGCGTCTCAACAAGCTGGTGGACCCGGCCACCAGCGACGGCCTGCCTGCGTTCCTGACCGGCAACGAGGACGGCACCGACTCCGGCTACATGATCGTGCAGTACACCGCGGCGGCGCTGGTCAACGACCTCGCCACCCGCGCGCACCCGGCGTCGGTGCATTCGATACCGACCAGCGCGAACGCCGAGGATCACGTCTCGATGGGCGCCAACGAAGCGCGCCACGTGCTGGACATGACGCGCGACCTGTCCGACGTGCTGGCACTGGAACTGCTGGTGGCGGCGCAGGCACTGGATTACCGCAACGACATGCTGAACGCGGCGCGCAGGCTGGCCGGGCGCGGCGACTGGCGGGCGCTCGCGGCCAAGGTGGTCAACGCCCCGCGCGAGGATCATCCGCACCGCGCGCAATTCGAGCGGGAAGTGCAGGCGCTGACCGCGCAACTGGCCGCGGCGCGTGAATTCCGGGCGGGCGATGCGGTGCGTGCCGCGCATGCGCGGCTGCGGGAGACCATCCCGTTCCTGCATCGCGACCGTGCGCTCGACGGCGATGTCCGTCGCGCCTGCGAACTGGTGCGGCAGCGGGCCTTCGCCCCGATGTCCGCATCCGGTCATTGACCCCGCGTCCGTTTCCGCGCGGATGAACCCCGGCTGACAGACTTCCGACCCGGCGCAAGCGCCGCTTGCGCCGGCCCCCGGTCGCCGCTATCCTGCCATTCAAATGTGTTAATGCATTAATACATTTGAATGGCCGGTTGCAAACCGCCCGCGGCCCCGCGGCCGCCGATGCAGATCAGGTCCACCGCGATGAAACGCCGGATGCTGCAGCCCGAAACCTCGCAGGACACCGCCGAAACCCGGCTGTGCAAGGCCCTGCTCAGCCTGCGCGACGTGGCCGAGATGCGCGCGTTCCTGCGCGACCTGTGCACGCCCGCTGAACTGGAAGCATTGAGCGACCGCTGGCGGGTGGTGCCGTACGTGCTGGACGGCATGCCGTACCGGGAGATCCACGCGCACACCGCGGTCAGCATCACCACCATCGGCCGGGTCGCACGGTTTCTCAACGCCGGCAACGGCGGCTACAAAACCGCCGCGGAGCGGGTGCTGCCGCGCCCGGCCAAGGCGAGGCGTGCGGCATGAACCCGCGTGAACGCCTGCGCATCGCAATGCAGAAGTCGGGACGTCTCAGCGAACCGGCGTTCGAGCTGCTGGAACGCTGCGGGCTCAGCTTCCGCCAGAGCCGCGACAAGCTGTTCTGCTACGGCGAAGGCGAGCCGATCGACCTGCTGCTGGTGCGCGACGACGACATCCCGGCGCTGATCGCGCAGGGCGTGTGTGATCTCGGCATCGTGGGCCGCAACGTGCTGGAGGAATACGCCTGCACGGGGGGCGGCGAGGCCTGCGTGCCGCTGCAGGCCCTGCGCGGGCTGGGCTTCGGTGCGTGCCGTCTCGCCATCGCCGTGCCGCAGGAGCGCGCCTACGCCGGGCCGCAATCCCTGCGCGGACTGCGGATCGCCACTTCGTCGCCGGGGCTGCTGCGCCGCTGGCTCGAACGTCACGGCATCGCGGCGCAGGTGGTGACGCTGGCGGGCTCGGTGGAGATCGCGCCGCGACTGGGTACCGCCGAGGCGATCTGCGATCTGGTCCAGACCGGTTCCACCCTGGCCGCGCACCAGTTGCGCGAGGTGGACACGGTGCTGGAAAGCGAGGCCGTGCTGGCCGCGCCGTGCGCGTTGCCGGTTGACGAGCGCGGCGACGCGATCGAACTGCTGCTGCGCCGTCTCGACGGCGTGAACCGCGTGCGCGGCTCGCGTCTGCTGCAATTGCTGGTCGAGCGCAGCGCGGTGGACGCGATCGCGCGGCTGCTGCCGGGCGCGCCGAAACCGACCGTGCTGGAACTGGCCGGGCAGCCGGGGGAGGTGATGTTGCAGGCGCTGTGCAGCGACGAGCTCGACTGGCGGCAACTGGAACGGATCAAGCAGGCCGGCGCACGCGAGCTGTTCGTGCTGCCGGTGGAAAGGGCGCTCGCATGAAGCGCGTGGACTGGGCCGCCCTCGACGAAGCGGGACGCGCGGCGGTGCTGGCACGGCCGCGGCACGCGCGTGCCGGAACGCTGCGTCGCGATGTCGCGGCGATCCTTGCCCGGGTCCGTGCGCGCGGGGATGCGGCATTGCGCGAGTACGGCGCGCGTTTCGATCGCGTCGTGCTGGCGTCGTTCGAGGTCACCGCGCAGGAATTCGACGAGGCGGAGCGCGATCTCGATGCGTCGCTGAAAGCGGCGATCCGCGAAGCGGCGGCGCGCATCGAGTCCTTCCACCGCGCCTGCATCCCGCCGCCGGTCGCGCTGGATACCGCGCCGGGCGTGCGGGTGGAGCGGATCGGCCGCCCGATTGCGCGGGTCGGCCTGTACGTGCCAGCAGGCAGTGCGCCGCTGCCTTCCACCGCGTTGATGCTGGGCGTCCCGGCGCGGCTGGCCGGGTGCCGCGAGACCGTGCTCTGCTCGCCGCCGCGAGCGGACGGGCGCTGCGATGCGGCGGTGTTGTACGCCGCGCGTCTCACGGGCGTGCCGCGCGTGTTCAAGCTGGGCGGCGCGCAGGCGATCGCGGCGATGGCGTTCGGCACGCAATCGGTGCCGAAGTGCGACAAGCTGTTCGGCCCCGGCAACGCCTGGGTCACCGAAGCCAAGCTGCAGGTCGCCGGCGATCCGGACGGCGCGGCGATCGACCTGCCGGCCGGTCCTTCGGAAGTGCTGGTGATCGCCGACGACGCGGCCGATCCCGTGTTCGTGGCCGCCGACCTGCTGTCGCAGGCCGAGCACGGCCCGGATTCGCAGGTGCTGCTCGTGAGCGACAGCGACGCGCTGCTGGATGCCGTCGCGCGCGAGGCCGATCGCCAGTGTGACGGACTGCCGCGCGCGGCGATCGCGCGGCAGGCATTGGCGCAGAGCCGGCTGGTCGGCGTGCGGTCACTGGACCAGGCGATCGAGGTCAGCAACCGCTACGCGCCGGAACATCTGATCCTGCACCTGCGCGTGCCGCGCATGGTGCTCGGCCGCATCGAGAGCGCGGGCTCGGTGTTCCTCGGCAAGTGGACGCCGGAATCGCTGGGCGACTACTGCAGCGGCAGCAATCACGTGCTGCCGACCGACGGCTGGGCACGCAGTAGTAGCGGCGTGTCGGTGGCGAGTTTCCTGAAACAGATCACCGTGCAGGAAGCGAGCGCCGACGGACTGCGCGCGATCGGCCCCTGCGCCGCGACGCTGGCCGCCGCCGAGCAACTGGAAGCGCACCGGCGCGCGGTCACGCTGCGGCTGGCTGCGCTGGAAGCATCGACAGCCGGGGCGCGGTGCGCATGAGCGTGCTCGAACTCGCCCGACCCGAAATCCTCGCGCTTGCGCCGTATGCCTCGGCGCGGATGGAGGCGCGCGGCGGCAGCGTGATGCTGAACGCCAACGAGTCGCCGCGCCCCCCGTTCGCCGATGACGGCGACGCCAGCAACCGCTATCCCGACCCGCAGCCGGCCGCCTTGATCGAACGTCTTGCCGCGCTGTACGGTGTGCGCCGCGGGCAGGTGCTGGCCGCGCGCGGCAGCGACGAGGGCATCGACCTGCTGGTGCGCGCGTTCTGCCGGGCCGGACGAGACGCCGTCCTGATCCAGCCGCCGACCTTCGGCATGTATGCGGTGGCCGCGCGCATCCAGGGCGCCGGCGTGGTCGAGGCGCCGCTGCGCCGCGACTTCACGCTGGACGCGGACGCCGTGCTGGCCGCGCTGTCGCCCGCGGTGAAACTGGTGTTCGTGTGCACGCCCGGCAACCCGAGCGGACAGTCCGTGCCGCGTGCCGAGATCGAACGGCTCGCGCGCGCCCTGTCGAATCGCGCCTTGCTGGTGGTGGACGAGGCTTACGTCGAATTCGCCGATGGGTCCAGCGCGGCAGCGCTGCTCGACGGCCACGACAACCTGGTGGTGCTGCGCACGCTGTCCAAGGCGCACGCGCTGGCCGGCGTCCGGATCGGCGCGCTGCTCGCGAAGGCGGAGCTGGTCGCGCTGCTGCGCAAACTGCTGCCGCCCTATCCGCTGCCGTCGCCGTGCGTGCGTGCCGCCCTGCG
This sequence comes from Gammaproteobacteria bacterium, assembly GCA_021325195.1. Taxonomy (GTDB): domain Bacteria; phylum Pseudomonadota; class Gammaproteobacteria; order Xanthomonadales; family Rhodanobacteraceae; genus 66-474. The sequence goes on from JAJPHQ010000006.1 coordinate 14,552, forward strand.
TGCGTTGTCGGATGCCGGCATCGCGGCGATGCACGCGCGCGTGGCCGGGATTCGTGCCGAACGCGCGCGGCTCGGCGTCGCGCTGGCCGGCGTGCCGGGCGTGCGCGAGGTACTGCCTTCGCAGGCCAACTTCCTGACCGTGCGCTTCGACGACGCGGGTGCCGCGTACGCACGCCTGCTGGAGCAGGGCATCGTGGTGCGTGACGTGCGCAGGTATCCGGGACTGGGTGATGCGCTGCGGATCACCGTCGGCACGCCGGAGGAAAACGACCGCGTGCTGGCGGTGCTGGCGGGGGTGCCGGCATGAAGCGCAAGGTGTTGTTCGTGGATCGTGACGGTTGCCTGATCGTCGAGCCGCCCGACGGGCAGGTGGACAGTTACGACAAGTTCGACCTGATGCCGGGCGTGATCGCGGCGCTGCAGCGCCTGACCGGTTCCGGCTACGAGCTGGTGATGGTCACCAACCAGGACGGTCTCGGCAGCGAGCGCTTTCCCGAGCATGCTTTCGACGGTCCGCAGAATCTCCTGCTGCGCATTCTCGCATCGCAGGGCATCGTGTTCCGCGAAATCCTGGTGGACCGCAGCTTTCCGCACGAGGGCCTCGACACCCGCAAGCCCGGCACCGGGCTGCTGCGGCACTGGCTCGCCGACGACTCCTGGAGCCGTGCGGAATCCGCGGTGATCGGCGATCGCGAAACCGACTTGCAGCTCGCTGCCAATCTGGGCGTGCACGGCATCCGGACGGGCGTGCAGGGCATGAGCTGGGGCGAGATCGCGCACCGGCTGCTGGATGCGCCACGCGTCGCCGCGGTCACGCGCGAGACGAAGGAAACACGTATCCGCGTGCGCGTGGATCTCGACCGTGTGGCGGAACCATGCGCCGACACCGGCATCGGCTTTTTCAATCACATGCTGGAGCAGCTCGGCAAGCACGGCGGCTTCGCGCTCGAACTCGCCTGCGCAGGCGACACCCGGGTGGACGAGCACCACACCGTCGAGGACTGCGCGCTGGCGCTGGGACAGGCGTTGCGGCAGGCGCTGGGCGACAGGCGCGGCGTCGCCCGCTACGGCTTCACCCTGCCGATGGACGAGGCGCTGGCGCGGGCGGTGCTGGATCTTTCCGGGCGGCCGTATTTCGTGTTCGACGGTGCGTTTCCGCGCGAGCGGGTGGGCGAGCTGCCGACCGAACTGGTGCCGCACTTCTTCCGCTCGTTGTGCGAAGCGCTGGGCGCGAACCTGCACCTGTCCGTGCAGGGCGACAATGCGCACCACATGGTCGAGGCGTGCTTCAAGGCGGTCGCGCGTGCGCTGCGGCAGGCGATCCGCCGCTCGGGCGACGAGCTGCCCAGCACCAAGGGCGTGCTGGCATGAAAGTGGCGCTGATCGACGGCGGCGGCAGCAACATCGGTTCGCTGCGCTATGCGCTGCAACGGCTGGGTGTGGAGGCGGAGCTGACCGCGGATGCCGCGGCGATCCGCGCCGCCGGGCGGGTGCTCCTGCCGGGCGTGGGCGCGGCGGCGCCGGCGATGGCGCGGCTGCGCGAACTCGGGCTGGTCGATGTGGTGCGTGCGCTGACACAGCCGGTGCTCGGCGTGTGCCTCGGCATGCAGTTGCTGTGCGCGCATTCCGAAGAAGGCGACGTGGATTGCCTCGGCGTGATCCCCGCCCCGGTGCGGCGGTTCGCGGACGGCAAGGATCTGCGCGTGCCGCAGATGGGCTGGAACCGGCTGCGGCCGTGCACGGAACATCCGCTGCTGCGGGGCATCGGCGAGGACGACTGGGCGTACTTCGTGCACGCCTACGCGGTGCCGGTGGGCCCCTGGACGCTGGCCACCGCGGATTACGGCGGCGACTACTCCGCGGTGATCGCGCGCGGCAATTTCTTCGGGATGCAGTTTCACCCGGAGCGCTCGGCCGAAACCGGTGCGCGGCTGCTGCGGAATTTCCTTTCGTCATGAGCTTCGCGATCATCCCGGCGATCGATCTGCGTGGCGGCCGCACGGTGCGCTTGCAGCAGGGCGACTATGCACGCGAGACGGTGTTCGAGACCGACCCGGTCGCGCTGGCGCGCCGTTACGCCGACGAAGGTGCCGGCTGGCTGCACGTCGTGGATCTGGACGGTGCCCGCTCGGGTACGCTCGAAAACCTGCGCACGATCGAGGCGATCGTTCGCGGCGGAATCGCGGTGCAGGCAGGTGGCGGCGTGCGCGGCGAGGACGACGTGAAGCGCCTTTTCGACGCCGGTGCGGCGCGCGTGGTGGTGGGCAGCCTCGCGGTGCGCGAACCCGCGCGGGTGGTGACCTGGCTGTCGCGGTACGGGGCAGAGCGCATCGTGATCGCGCTCGATGCACGCTTCCGCGATGGCGCGTGGCGGTTGCCGGTGCGCGGCTGGACCGAGGAGTCCGGGGCCGAACTGCCCGCGCTTGCGTTGCGCTATGCCGCCGCCGGCGCGCGCTGGCTGCTGTGCACCGACATCGATCGTGACGGCATGGCCGCCGGTCCCAACCTGGCGCTGTATCGGGAACTCGCGCACATGGTGCCGGGGTTGTCCGTGCTGGCGTCCGGCGGCGTGCGCGATGCGGACGACGTGCGTGCGCTGCGCGCCTGGGCCGACGGCGTGATCCTGGGCCGCAGCCTGCTCGAAGGCCGGTTCCCGCTGAGGGAGGCACTGGCATGCTGAGCCGCCGCATCATTCCCTGCCTCGACGTGAAGGACGGCAAGGTCGTCAAGGGCGTGCGCTTCCGCGATCACGTGGTGATGGGCGACATCGTGGATCTGGCGTTGCGTTACCGCGACGAAGGCGCCGACGAGCTGGTGTTCTACGACATCACCGCAAGTCCGCAGGGACGCAGCGCGGAGCGCGGCTGGGTGGAGCGCGTCGCGCGCGTCCTCGACATACCGTTCTGCGTGGCGGGCGGCATCCGCAGCGTGGAAGGCGCGCGCGCGGTGCTGCACGCCGGCGCCGACAAGATCTCGGTCAACTCGCCCGCGCTGGAGTGCCCGGAACTCATCGACGAGCTGGCCGCTGTCTTCGGCGTGCAATGCGTGGTGGTGGGCGTGGATTCGCGGCGCGACGCCGACGGCGAGTGGCGCGTGCGGCAATACGCCGGCGACCCTTCGAAGACCGTGGCGCTGTCGCGGCGCACGCTGGACTGGATCGTCGAGGCGCAGCACCGGGGTGCGGGCGAGATCGTGCTGAACTGCATGGATGCCGATGGCGTGCGTGACGGCTACGACCTCGCGCAACTGCGCGCCGTGCGCGCCCGCTGCCGCGTGCCGCTGGTGGCCTCGGGCGGCGCCGGCGCACCGGAACATTTTCTGGACGCGTTTGCACTGGCCGATGTGGACGGCGCGCTGGCCGCCAGCGTGTTTCACACCGGCGCGATCGCGATTCCGGACTTGAAACGCTGGCTGCACGCAAGGGGCGTTTGCGTGCGGCCGCCGCGGACGGAACCGGTGACGGCATGAGCTTCGATCCGGACAAGCTGGACTGGGCGAGGGGCCGCGGGCTGCTGCCGGCGATCGTGCAGCATGCCGTGAGCGGCGAGGTGCTGATGCTGGGCTGGATGAATCGGACGGCGCTCGCCGAAACGCAACGCACGGGACGGGTCACGTTCTGGAGCCGCAGCCGGCAACGCCTGTGGACCAAGGGCGAGTCGTCCGGGCACTTCCTGTTCGTGCGTGCTGTCCGCTCCGGCTGCGACGGCGACACGCTGCTGATCGCTGCCGATCCGCAGGGTCCGACCTGCCACACCGGCAGTTTCAGTTGCTTCGGCGAACGTGACGAGGTGCGTACCCCTTGCGGCTTCTTTGCCGAACTCGATGCGCTGGTCGCGAGGCGTCGTGCCGAACGGCCGGCCGGCAGCTACACCACGCAACTGTTCGACGCGGGCGTGCGCCGGATCGCGCAGAAAGTGGGCGAGGAGGGCGTGGAAACCGCGCTCGCGTCGGTATCGCAGGACGATGCGGCCGTGCTCGAAGAAGCCGCCGACCTGCTTTATCACCTCACCGTATTGCTGCACGCGCGCGGGCTGTCGCTCGCGGATCTCGTGGCGCGGCTTGCTGCCCGACACGCGCAGGCCGCGCGCGCCCGCTGACGGGTTGCCGGGAAGGCGCGTTCCCCCTGCGGGCAGATTCCCGGGCGAACTCTCAGCCCGTGCCCGGCACCAGGGCCTGCAAGGCTTCCGACTGTTCGGTCAACGCGCTGAACAGCGCCAACTGGTTGCGCGCGCGTTCGAGGTTGTGTTCCGGGTGCGTGACCCGGAAGTAGCGGTCGCCGTCGAGGTAGTCGGTGAGGAAGCGCAGCCCGATCACGCCGGTGATCAGGCGCGCGCCGAAGGCCAGGTTTTCCCGCTCGACCGGTTCGAGCAGCGCACCGCAGCCATCGACATAGCCGCGCGCCAGCGCGGCAAAGACCTCGCGGCGCACCTTCACGCCGGCGAGATCGGTGGAATCCTCGGCCACCGGACTGACCATGGTGCGCACCATGTCGCCGAAGTCGAACAGCGGCGAGCCCGGCATCACGGTATCCAGATCGACCACGCACACGGCACGCCGGCGGTCGTCGAACAGCAGGTTGTTGAGCTTGCAATCGTTGTGCGTGATCCGCCACGGCAGCCCCCGCGCGAGGAGTGTCTGACAATCACGCACGATGCCGGCGAACGCCGATGCAGCCTCGCATTCGCCACGGCAACTGCCGGCGCGGCCGGCGCGATCGGCTTCCAGCGCGCGGCGGAATGATTCGAAACGCGAAACGGGATCGTGGAATTTCGGAATCACTTCGCCGATTACGGCGGACGGCAGATCCGCCAGCGCGCGGACGAAGGCGCCGAAACCGCGTCCGGCCTCGTACGCCATGTCCGGACCGTCCGCGGTCTGGAAAGTGCGGGTGCCGGGCACGTGGTCGTACATCCGCCACCAGCTGCCGTCCTGCATCACCAGCGCGGGATCGCCGGCCAGGGTGGGCATCAGTTCCAGAACGGCGTACGCGTAGCGGCTGGCCGCGCGCTCGCGGCCCAGGTGCGCGGTGACCACGTGGCAATTGCGCATGAGCAGATCGGGATCGCGGAACACGCGGGTGTTCAGGCATTGCAGCACGCGTTCGCGGCCGTCGTCGCGCATCAGCAGGGTGCGGTTGATCAGGCCGTTGCCTAGCGGCTCGAAGCGCGCGCGCGGGGAAAGGCCCCAGGCTTCCGCCAGCGCCTGGCGGGTGGCGATGTCGAGGACGGCCGTGTCGTTCATCCGGAAGCCCAGAGCGGCGTGGGATAAACGCCCGCGCGGTGCAGTGCCGCGAGCCGTGCGGCGACGCGCGGCAGGTCGGCGGGATAGGTCAGGCCCAGCCACTCGTTTTCGCCTCGCAGCACCTTCAGTTTGTGACCGGTCATGGCGAGGTGCCGGTCGATCGCGTGCGGCAGGAAATATTCGTCGCCGGGACCCGCGCGCTGCAGGAATTCGATCAGTCCCGATTCCAGGCCGGGCAGCAGGTCCGGCAGCAGGCCCCAGCAATTGAGCGACACGATCGCGTGGGGGGCAAGCACCGCATCCGAGCCGTCCGGCGCGAATCCGTGCAGGGCACCGTTGCGCATCTCGATCCCGGTGAACTCGGCGACGCCGCGCAGGAAGCCCCCCGGATCGACCTCGCACACGCCGCGATTGACGCTGCCGTGCGGTGACAACGCCTTGTCCAGCCGGTAACCCACCATCGCCGGACCGTTGCCGTGGCGGAAGTGCCCGGCCAGCAGCCGGAACGCGTCGTGGCCGTAGTAATCGTCGGCATTGATCACCGCGAACGGGGCATGCAGCAGCGGCGCGCAGCACCACAGGGCGTGTCCGGTGCCCAGCGGCTTGCTGCGGCCGGACGGCACGCGGCAGCCGGCGGGAATCGCGTCGAAGGTTTGTTCGACCAGGTGCAGGCTGGCGCGGCCCTCAAGGCGCGGCGCGAGCCGTGCGTGCAGGCACTCGCGGAGTTCGGCGCGGATCACCATCACCACCTGCGCGAAATCCGCCGCAAGCGCGTCGCGCACCGCGTATTCCAGCAGCCATTCGCCGTCCGGGCCGACCGGGGCGATCTGCTTGTCGTTGCCGTAGCGGCGTCCGATGCCGGCGGCCAGGATCACCAGCGTCGGCTTGGCGGGATCGGCCGTCGTCACGGTTTGACGCTCGACGAAGACGCGGATGCGGGCGGTACGGCGGCGGGTGCGAACCCCACCGCCGGCCCCGGCGTGAAACCCTCGCGCCAGCGGTCCAGTTGCGCGAGGATGCCCGGGCCGGACGAGATTTGCGGGTCGGACGGCTGGTAGCCGTCGCGCTGCTCCCATCGCGCGATCTCGCTGCGGGCCATCTGGAAGGCCTCTTGAAAATCATCGGTCTTGTTCAGCGCATCCACCAGGAAGGCATGACCGAACCAGGTGAGCTCGGACTGTTCGCCGCAGCCGAACGACGAGCGGTCGCTGCGCGCGGACGTGATGATCATGGTGTCGTGGCCGCGGAGCGGCGCGATGAAACCGCCCGAATAACAGGCATTGACGATGATCACCTTGTATTTGAACGGGTGCTCGGCCAGGATGCCAGGCAGGTCGGAAGCGCCGATCTGGTCCAGCGGCAGCGGATCCATGTCCACCAGCAGCGTGTGGTCCTCGCTGCCGTGGGTGGTGAAGTAGAGCAGCAGGATGTCCTGGTCCAGGTTCATTTTCGCGGCCACGGCGTCCAGCGCGTCTTCGAGGTTGGTCCACGTCGCCAGCGGACGGCTGGTGAGCGAAGCCGGATTGTTTTCCAGCACGATCACATGGCCTTGGGCGCCGAGACGTCGCGAGAACAGCTTGTCGAAATACTCGGCTTCGTTGCGGAACACGTTTTCGCCGCCGTCGCCGGCGAACGCGATCGCGTACAGGTTCACCTTGCCGGGTGTGCGCGGTTTCAGTGTCGCGATTTCGCTGTCCAGCAGCTCGGTCTGGTCGTAGATCACCTGTTCCGGCGTGGGCGCGTTCTGCGGCCAGTCCGCTTCGGAAAGCAGGCCACCCGGCGCGGCATCTTCCGGACCCGCCGGCGTGGCGGGCGCGGCGAACGTTGCCGCTCCGCCGGACGATGGCCCGTGCGCGGTCGCCGAATGCAATGCCGCGTGCCAAGCCGTCGTCGCGGCAGCGCCGGCCACGAACGCGACGATCGGCAGCAGGATCAGGGCGAGTCGTTTCATGCGAGCGTGATCGCGTCGAAGCCGGCGACGCAGGGGTGGCTGCCGGGGTCAGGGCAGGTTTCAGGCGGCCGGCGCAGTTCGATGGTCTGCATCCCCGCGCCGTGCGCGGCGTCGAGTTCCTGGGTGACGTCGGAAAGGAACACGATCTCGGGCGGCTGCAGCTCGACCGTCTCGGCGATGCGCAGATAGGAACCGCGCTCGCGCTTGCCGCCCACGCCGGTGTCGAACCAGCCGTCGAACATCTGCGCGAGGTCGCCGGCTTCGCTGTGTGCGAAGAACAGTTTCTGGGCCTGCACCGACCCCGATGAATACACGTACAGCTTCAGGCCCTGCGCCTTCCATTCACGCAGTTTCGCCGGCACTTCGGGATAGACGTGCGCACGGTAATCGCCGGACTCGTAGCCGGTCTGCCAGATCATGCCCTGCAACGCCTTCAGCGGCGTGGCCTTGCGGTCCTCGTCGATCCAGCGCAGCAGGACGTCGATCACGCGATGCGAACGCGGATCATCGATGCCGGCCTCGCGCGCGGTGGCGTCCAGCCAGTACACGACGTCTGGGTCGTTGCGCCGCTTTTCCACGAAACCGGGCAGCCGCTCGCGGGCGTAGGGAAACAGCACGTCGTGCACGAACGCAATCGAGCTGGTGGTGCCTTCGATATCGGTCAGGACGGCGCGGACGCCGGAGAGGTGCACCCGGTTCATGCCGCCGCGCCGGTCCCTTGCGTTTCGACGTGCGAGGCGTACGCGGTCTCGATGTCGCGCTTGACCTCGATCGGACGGGCGATCCGGTCCAGTACCATCGCGGTTTCGCCGCGGCCGGTGATTTCCACGTCGCCGTAGCCGAACACGCGGCCCCAGAAACTCTGGTGCAGGTCCACCGTCTCGATCGAAGCCAGCCGCAGTTCGGTGGTCTGGCGCGACACGATGCCGGTCTTGCGCACCACACGGCGGTTGGTGACGGCCTGTTCGATCGCGCGCAGCCACAGCCACTGGTGGCCGGCGATCAGGATCGCGATCACGGCTGCGGTCAGCGCCGCCCACGGGATCTGCGCGATCATCAGTGCCACGACCGCGATCACGCCCAGCACGATCACGACCCAGAAGCGGATCCACATCGACCAGTGCAGTTTGAAGACCGCGACGATGGTTTCGCCCGGCGCCAGCGATTGCTTGAGGTAGGAAAACATGCCGATTGCCCCGTGTCGAAGAGCCCGAATCAGCGCGCGCGTGAACGCCGGGAATGCGAACAGGAGCAGATCCGCCTGCGGGCATGCGTGTTCATTTGCGGGCCATTGCTCTTTTCAATTTTCCAGGCGCGGGAAACGTGCCGCGATGTCATCGCCGGTGAAGTTAGCCACCCAGCCTTCCGGGTTGGTGAACAGCCGGATCGCGACGAAGTGCGGGTTGGGGCCCATGTCGAACCAGTGGCGGGTGCCG
>JAJPHQ010000001.1 GCA_021325195.1 Gammaproteobacteria bacterium
GTGAAGATGGTGGTGAGTTTGATTCATCCGATCGCGATGGAGGAGGGATTGAGGTTTGCGATCCGGGAAGGCGGCCGCACGGTGGGTGCGGGCGTGGTGACGAAGATTCTTGAGTGAGGGTTATTGCTGACGCGCTTGCGCGCAGCAATAACTCCCGGTGTTCATGCGGCGGAGCCGCATAACACCGGGGAAAAGCGAAAAGCAGACGGCGCAAGCCGACAACGTTCTTTTTAGCGAGCAACTGACATGGCAACCCAGAACATCCGGATCCGGCTCAAGGCCTACGACCACCGCCTGATCGACAAGTCGGCCAGCGAGATCGTGGAAACGGCCAAGCGCACGGGCGCGCAGGTGCGCGGTCCGATTCCGCTGCCGACCAAGATCGAGCGCTACACGATCCTGGTGTCGCCGCACGTGGACAAGGACGCACGCGACCAGTACGAGACCCGCACCCACAAGCGCGTGCTGGACATCGTCGATCCCAACGACAAGACGGTCGATGCGCTGATGAAGCTGGAGCTCGCCGCGGGCGTGGACGTGCAGATCAAGCTGGGTTGACAGCAGGGAACGGGACCGGGAACCGGAAAAAATCGGACGGTTTCGCTGCCTCCGGTCACCGATCCCCGATTCGACGGGTTGAAACGAGATTAGCCATATGGCAATTGGACTGGTTGGTAAAAAATGCGGCATGAGCCGGATCTTCACCGAGGACGGACGCTCGGTGCCGGTGACGCTGATCGAGGCGACGCCCAACCGCGTCACCCAGGTCAAGACCGCCGACAACGACGGCTACGCCGCGGTGCAGGTCACCGTGGGCGCCCGCCGCGCCTCGCTGTTACCCAAGCCGGCCAAGGGCCACTTCGCCAAGGCCAAGGTCGAGCCGGGCCGTGGCCTGTGGGAGTTCCGCCTCGACGCCAAGGAAGCCGGCAAGTATGCGGTGGGTGCCGAGCTCAAGGTCGACGAGGTGTTCAAGGTCGGCCAACTGGTCGATGTCGCGGGCGTGACCAAGGGCAAGGGCTTCCAGGGCACCATCAAGCGCCACCGCTTCACGATGGGCGACGCCACCCACGGCAACTCGCTGTCGCACCGCGCGCCGGGGTCGATCGGCCAGCGCCAGACGCCCGGCCGCGTGTTCCCCGGCAAGCGCATGGCCGGCCACATGGGCAGCGTCAACCGTTCGGCGATGAATCTGGAAGTGATGCAAGTGGATGCCGGGCGCCACCTGATCGCGGTCAAGGGTGCGGTGCCGGGCGCGACCGGCGGCGACGTGATCGTGCGTCCGGCGGCCAAGGCCTGAGGAAACGAGTCATGGAACTGAATGTCATCGGCGCGAGCCCGGTCAAGGTTTCCGAAGCCGTCTTCGGCGCCGCGTTCCGCGAGGGTTTGGTGCACCAGGTGGTGACCGCCTATCGCAACGCGGGCCGCGCCGGCACCAAGGCCACGCTCAACCACAGCGAGGTCTCGGGCACCACCAAGAAGTTCAAGCGCCAGAAGGGCGGCGGCGCCCGCCACGGCGACTACCGCGCCAACATTTTCGTCGGCGGCGCGCACGGTCACGCGCTCGCACCGCGCGATTTCGCGCAGAAGGTCAACCGCAAGATGTACCGCGGCGCGCTGCGCTCGATGCTGGCGGAACTCAACCGCCAGGGCCGGCTGAAAGTGGTGCCGCAGTTCACCGTCGAGGCGCCCAAGACCAGGGCGCTGGTCGGCAAGCTGGCCGCGCTGGAGGCGAACGGCCGCACCCTGATCGTCGTGGCCGAGGTGGACGAGAAGCTGTACCTGTCGGCGCGGAACAATCCCGGGATCATCGACGTGATCGACGTCGATGGCATCAACCCGGTCGCGCTGGCCGCCGCCGACCACGTGGTGATGACGGTGGCTGCGGTGAAGAAGATCGAGGAGTGGCTGGCATGAACGACGACCGCATTCTGTCCATCCTGAAGGCGCCGCACGTCTCCGAAAAGAGCACGCGGCTCGCCGAGCACAACCAGTACGTATTCGAGGTGGCGCCGGGCGCCACCAAGGCCGACGTCAAGTCCGCGGTCGAAAAGCTGTTCGACGTGAACGTGCAGTCGGTGAACATGGCCAACGTCAAGGGCAAGCTGAAACTGTTCCGCTTCCGCCCGGGGCGCCGGGCCGGCGTCCGCAAGGCATATGTGCGGCTGGCCGAGGGCCAGAGCATCGACGTTGCGGGCAAGGCCTGAACTTCCGAGGTGCAATCGACATGGCACTGATCACACCCAAGCCGACTTCGCCGGGACGCCGCGCCATGGTGCGCGTCGCGTCCGCCGGCCTGCACAAGGGCGCGCCCTACGAGCCGCTCACCGAGGCGCAGACCCGGACCGGCGGCCGCAACCACTACGGCCGCATCACCGTGCGTCACCACGGCGGCGGCCACAAGCAGCATTACCGGATCATCGATTTCAAGCGCGACAAGGAAGGCATCGCCTGCCGTGTCGAGCGTCTTGAATACGATCCCAACCGCACCGCCCACATCGCGCTGCTGTGCTACGCGGACGGCGAACGCCGCTACATCATCGCGCCCAAGGGCATCGAAGTGGGCGCGCAACTGATGTCGGGCACCGATGCGCCGATCCGGGACGGCAACGCGCTGCCGCTGCGCAACATGCCGATCGGCACCACCGTGCACTGCGTCGAGATGAAACCCGGCAAGGGCGCGCAGCTCGCGCGCAGCGCCGGCGCGTCGGCGCAGCTGGTCGCGCGTGAATCCGGTTACGCCACGCTGCGCCTGCGTTCGGGCGAGATGCGCAAGGTGCCGGTGGAATGCCGTGCCACGGTGGGCGAGGTCGGCAATCCGGAACACAACCTGCGCAAGCTGGGCAAGGCCGGCGCCAA
>JAJPHQ010000013.1 GCA_021325195.1 Gammaproteobacteria bacterium
GAGCCGTGCGCGGAGAAGATCTGGTCGTAGTGCTCCGGCGGCAGGTAGCCCATGTGCGGACCGAACGCCCAGGCCTGCTGCGCGCGCATCATGATCGCGTCGGAAAAGCCGCGCAGCAGCATCACCGTGCCCAGGATCATGTACATGATGCCGAGCTTCTTGTGGTCCACCGTGGTGAACCACTCGCGCCACAGGTAGCCCCATTTGCGGAACTTGGTGATGGCCCCGAGGATGGCGAGGCCCGCCACGACCACCACGATGAAGGTGACGAGGAGGATGCGGCCCTCGAGGTCGGGCTTGAGGAAGGGCAGCGAATCGATCGTCAGCCGCCCGAACAGGAGGTTCCAGATGGCGGCGCGGTGGGGCATGACTTCGGGCATGGCTTGCATCTCGGTGAAACGGGTCAGTGCATCGCGGCGGCGTGCGCGGCCTCGCCGGTGTGGCCGTGGCCGGGCATGGCATCCATCGGCATGCCGCCGCGGGCGTCGCCGGCCATCATCGGGCTCATGCAGGTCTGGCCCGGATCGACACAGCGGTTCAGGATGCGCGTGTAGAGATCCGGCGTGAAATGCGCGTAGTAGTGCACCGGCTCGTCGCGCGTGGGCTGGCGCAGGCGGTCGTAGGCCGCGCGGTCGAGGTCGCCGCCCTGCGCGCGCACCTTGGCCACCCAATGCGCAAAACCCTCCCCGCTCATGCCGTGGAAGGTGAAGCGCATGTCGGTGAAACCGTCGCCGCTGAAATTGGCCGAAAAGCCCTTGTAGTCACCGGGCTTGTTGATCACCGCGTGCAGCATCGTCTGCATGCCCGGCATGGTGTAGATCTGCCCGGCCAGCGCCGGCACGAAGAACGAATCCATCATGGTGTCGCCGGTCAGCCTGAAGCGGATCGGCACATCGACCGGCGCGGCCAGCTCGTTCACCGTGGCGATGCCGTACTGCGGATAGAAGAACAGCCACTTCCACTGCAGCGACACCACTTCCACGTCGAGCGGCTCCGCATCGGGCGGCAGCGGCTTGCCGGCAGCAACCTGCGCGAGCGGGCGGTACGGATCGAGCTGGTGCGTGCCGATCCAGCTGATTGCGCCGACCGCGATGATGATCAGCAGCGGGCCGGCCCACACCAGCAGCTCGATCTGCGGCGAGTGATCCCACTTTGCGTCGTATCTGGCATGCCTGTTCGAAGCCCGGTAGCGCCAGGCGACCACGGCGATGGCGATGAGCACCGGCACGATGATCATCGCGATGATGACCGTGCTGGTGATCATGACTTCGCTTTGCTGGCGCGCCACGTCGCCCGAGGGACCCAGCAGCACCAAGTCGCAGCCCCCCAGCATCAGCAGGGCGCCGAGCAGCAGAAAACCGCGTAAATGTCTCACTGGTGCGATACGATCCGGCAAAATGGCGCAATTATAATGTCGGCGCTCCGAATCATCCATGCGCCGGATCATCGCAGGGAGCGAGCGCCGGCGGGATGATTCGGGGTTGGTCGAATGCCGGACGGCCGCTGCGGCGGCTTCCCGGCAGGCCCTCCCGCACACAACCAGCCGCAAGTCCGCATCCGGAAATCCCATGTCGATCAGCCACGCCCAGCCTGCCGTTCATCCCGCCCCGGTGCCCGAACACCATCGCGTCAACGAGGTCACGCCGGCCGACATTTCCGTGGGCGTGGTGGTCGGGCGCATCACGCAGGCGTTCGACATGTTCGTGTTCGGGCTGGCCTGCGTGCTGGTGTTTCCGAAGGTGTTCTTCCCCTTCGCCAGGCCGCTGGACGGCACCTTCTATTCGTTCCTGGTGTTCGCGCTGGGCTTCGTCGCGCGGCCGCTGGGCGCGCTGTGTTTCCTGCCGGTGCAGCGCCTGCTGGGGCGCGCCACCAAGCTGACGATCGCGCTGTTCATGCTCGGCTCGGCCACGGTCGGCATCGCGTTCATGCCCGGCTATGCGGTGATCGGCTGGTGGGCGATCCTCGCGCTGTCGCTGCTGCGCTTCGGCCAGGGCTTCGCGCTGGGCGGAAGCTGGAACGGCACCGCCTCGCTGCTGGCGATCACCGCACCGCCGCATCGCCGGGGCTGGTACGCGATGATTCCCCAGCTCGGCACGCCGATCGGCTTCCTGGTCGCCGCCGGGCTGTTCGCCTACCTGCGCTCCAGCCTGAGCCTGGAGGAGTTCTACGCCTGGGGCTGGCGCTATCCCTTCTTCGTGGCGTTCGCCATCAACGTGGTCGCGCTGTTCGCCCGCCTGCGCCTGGTGGTCACGCCCGAATACGCCGCGCGCCTGAAGGCGCGCGAGCTCGAACCTTCGCCGATCGGTGAACTGTTCCGCACGCAAGGCAAGGCCATCGTGCTGGGCGTTTTCGCACCGCTGGCCAGCTATGCGCTGTTCAACCTGGTCACGGTCTTCGCGCTGGCGTGGGCGATGCTGTTCACCCGCCAGTCGATCGTGAGTTTCCTGCTGGTGCAGATCATCGGCGCGCTGGTGGCCATTCCGTGCATGTTCCTGTCAGGCTACCTCGCCGACCGTTTCGGCCGCCGCATCACGCTGTTCGTGTCCGGCATCCTTATCGCGATCTACAGCGGCTGGACGGCGCTGCTGCTTGCCGGCGGCACGGTGCAGGGCTACATCTTCATCCTGATCGGCTTCGGCCTGCTGGGCTTTTCGCACGCGCAATCGGCCGGCGTGGTCAGCTCCGCCTTCAGCCGGCATTTCCGCTTCACCGGCGCCTCGTTCACCTCGGACCTGGGCTGGCTGATCGGCGCGGGTTATGCGCCGCTGGTCGCGCTGGCGCTGGCGGCCTTCCTCGGCTCCGGTTACGTGGGCCTGTACCTGCTCTCCGGCGCGGTCGGCACGCTGGGTGCGCTGTGGGCCAGCCGCAAGCTGGGCGGCCTGGAAGAAGACCGGCGGCGCGCGATCCTGGCCAGCAGGGCTTCCCGGGGCGCGCATTGAACGCCACGGCGGCGCTGCCGACGGGCGGCCGCGCGCTCACGCGATGCCGAGTCCGGTGATCTCGCCGATGGCATCGCCATCGAAACCCGCCAGCCGTGCAAAGGCGCGGCCGCGTTCGGCGTAGTCCCGGAACTGGTCGAAGCTGGGCGCGCCGGGTGAAAGCAGCACGACGCCGTTTGCCTGTTTCTGCGCGTGGCCATGCGCGCGTGCGATCGCGGTGGCGAGATCGGCGGTTTCCTCGATCGCGCAGCCGACCCGTGCGTCGCGCAGTGCGTGCGCGATGCGCGGACCGCCCGCGCCTTGCACGATCGCTGCGCGCGGCGGATGTTGCGCGAGCTCGCGCGCGAACCCCGTCCAGTCGAGCCCGCGGTCGTATCCGCCCAGGATCAGCGTCACCGGGCGGCCCCGCAGGCTTTCCAGCGCGGCCAGCGCGGCGTCGGGCGTGGTGCTGATCGAATCGTCGATCCATTCGATCCCGTCGCGCACGCCCAGCGAGGTGAGGCGATGCGGCAGCGGCCTGAAGGTGTGCAGCGCCCCGGCCGCCGCGCGTGCGTCGAAACCCAGCAACTCGATCGCCGCCAGCGCCGCACAGGCATTGCGCGCATTGTGCGCGCCATGCAGCGGCAGCGCGGCGAGATCGGCGATGCGCTCGCTACCGTGCAGGATCGCGCGATCCGCCACGCGCCAGCCGTCCGGGTCGCCGAACGTGGCGCGGCGCGGATGGGCGGTGGTGTGCCGGAGCAGCAGCGGCGATTGCGCATCGACCAGCAGGGTGCACGACACGTCCGCGAGTTTCAGCTTGTCGGCGATGTAGCGCTCGCGGGTGCCGTGCCAGTCGAGGTGTTCCTCGGCGAGACTGACCACCACGCCCAGTTCGACCGGCCCCGCCTCGCCGGTCTGGAAGCTGGAAAGCTCGATCGCCCACAGATCGGCCTGTTGTCCGTCGAGATCCAGCAGGGGCAGGCCGATGTTGCCGGCCAGCGCGGTGCGGATGCCCAGCGCGCGCGCGAGGTGCGCGATCAGCGCGGTGGTGGTGCTCTTGCCCTTGGTGCCCGTCACCGCCACCACGCGCGCATCCGGATTCTCGCCGAACCACAGCGCGGTGCCCGAAGCGAACCGCGTGCCGCGTTCGCGCGCGGCCAGGATCTCCGGCTTGTATGCGCTGATGCCGGGCGACTTGATCACGATGTCGTGCGAGGCCAGCGCATCCGCGTCCGGCGAGGCGTCGGCCACGTGCAGGTGCGGATCGCAGCGCGCACGCACGGCATCCGCCTCGCCCGATTTGCAATACAGCGTCAGCGGCTTGTCGGGAAAACGCCTGCGCAGCGCCGCGAGCACGGAACGGCCCTCGCGTCCGCAGCCCCAGATCGCGACGTTCGCGCGTTCAAGCTCCGCGAATCGCATCGAGGGCTCCGTGAAACCGTTCCGGCACGCCGTGTTCGCCCGAGGGCACGAGCCACGGCGCCAGCGCGAGTTGCGCGGCGTCCAGTCGTGGCGCAATCTCCTCGCGGAAACGCGCGACCAGCGCATCCTCGCGCCATTCCGGCCGCCCCGCCAGATCGGCGAAGGCGGCGCGCGCCTCGGCGCCCTCGCCCACGCATTCGAACGGTTTGTGGTCGCGGTATTCGATCAGCGCGTCGAACCCCGGCGCCAGCGACTCGTCGTCCAGCAGGTTGCGGCCGAAGATCGAGAGCAGCCGCGGCTTGGGCAGGAACGGCGCCAGCGCCAGGAACACGAAATGGCATTTCGGGCATTGCCCGCACCAGCGGTCGGCGGGCTGGGGGCCGAGAATCCGGAAATTGCGGTTGCAACTGGAAAACACGTCGAAGTACGCCGCGCCGCCTTTCGCGAACGCGCGTGTGACGGCGAGCTCCGCAAACGGACGCAGCAGCGAAAAGTAGTCCAGGCCGGCGGTGACGTGCGAACGCAGCCACGCCGCGAACATCTGCTCGAACGCCCAGCCCTTGCTCCACTGGTGGTTGACCTGCTGCCCCTCGTATTCCAGCGTCGCGGCGGAGGCCGAGCGTTCGTTGGCGAACACGATGGCGTCGAAGCCGTGCAGGATCGCCGCGCACGCGAGTATCGCCGAGTTGATGGCGGTGACCGGGATATGGCCGTTCCACGCGCCCATCCGGTTGTAGTCGAACAACACGGGCGACAATTCGCGGCCGATGTTCAGCATCGGCAGGCCCGTGCGCGCGGCCACGGACGCGATCAACGGCGACGCCCCGACCCACGTCGCGGTGGCATCCACGCCGATCGACTTCAGCGCTTCCACCACCACCAGCGAATCCTTGCCGCCACCGATCGGCACCAGCGCGCGGCGCGAACCTTTTCCCGTCTCCGGCTCCTGATCCCGGCCCAAAGCCGCCATCCACGGCCAAGAGCCCCCTGGCCGGCACGGCGATGCCGTGGCTTCGTTTCCGGCTCCCGCAGCCCGCGGGAACGCGATCCGCCCGCGCAGATCGAGTCCATTGCGGTAGGCGAACTCCGCGAGGCCGTGCAGGTACAGCGCATCCAGCAGTTCGGCCGTCGGCTCGTCCAGTGCGCCGGTTTCGACCTCGATCCGTGGCGGCAAGCCGGCCTTGTAGTAACTGATGCCCGTAAACAGGTGCAGCATCCGCAACGCGGCATCGAAAGCCGGCCCGCGATCGTGCGAAAGCGGCGGCGTGCCCGGAAAACGCACGCGTTCGACCAGTTCCGGGCCGTCGTCGAACGCATACACCAGTTCGGCCACGCCGTCGGCATGGCTGCAGCGCACGAAACGGAATGCCCGCGCCTCGCGGGGATCGCGCACGGGCTTGTCCGCGGCGCGGCTCATTCGATCACCGCCGAGGGCGCGAGCCCGCGCAGGTTGTAATGCGACGCCATCGATTCACCGTAGGCACCGGCCTGCGCGATCAGCAGCACGTCGCCCTCCCCGCTCGCCGGCAGACGGCGGTCGGCGCCCAGCACGTCGCCCGATTCGCAGATCGGTCCGACCACCTGATACAGCGTGCCGGACGGCGCATCGAGCCGCGTGAGGTTCACGATCTCGTGCCAGGCGTCGTACAGCGCGGGACGGATCAGCGCGTGCATCCCCGCGTCGCAACCGAGATAGTTGAGCGCGCCCTTGCGCTTGGTCTGCGTGACGTGCGCCAGCAGCACGCCGGCGTCGGCGACCAGCCAGCGGCCGGGTTCCAGCCACAACTCGTATTGCGGATACGCGCGCTTCACCTCGGCGAGTGCCGCATCCACGGCGCCGAGGTCGAGTTCCGCTTCGCCCGGATGCGAGGGCACGCCCAGTCCGCCGCCCAGGTTCAGCAAGCGCACGCTGCCGATCCGCTCGGCGAGGCTGGCGAGCTGTCCGCACACCAGCGGCCAGTGCGCGGCATCCAGGATTCCGGAACCGAGATGCGCGTGCAGGCCCGCGACGCGCACGGCGTGTTCGCGAGCCAGATCGAGGAAGGCGTCGAGTTGGTCCAGCGGCAGTCCGAACTTGCTGCCGGCGCCGCCGGTGCGCACCTTGTCGTGGTGGCCCAGACCGCGGCCCAGATCCACGCGCAGCATGATCTCGCGGCTCGCGAACAGCTCGGGCCAGTGCTCGAGCGGGTGCAGCGCATCCAGGGTCAGCAGCATCTCGGGACCCGGGACCCGCGATCCGGGACCGCTGCTGCACAAGGCCGATTCGTAGTCCCGGCGTGGTGCGAAGTTGGGCGTGAACAGGCGCGGCGATTCACGCGCTTCCGGAAGCGCGGCCACGGCAGCGAGCTCGCCCGGCGACACGCATTCGAAACCCAGACCCTCCTGCGCGACCGTGCGCAGAATGGCGGGATGCGCATTGGCCTTGACCGCGTAGTACACGCGGTCGACCGATTGCATGGCGCGCAACGCGCGTGCACGTTCGCGAATCGTCGGCAGGTGGTAGACATAACGTGGCGTCGCCATGCTTTCCCCGCTCCCTCGGGGAGAGGGGCTCTCTGCCGCAATTTCCAGCAGGCGTGCGCGCTGCCCGCGCCACCACGGCGCGTGCGCACGCGTTGCTCTCTCGCCATACAGCGATTGCCAGCTCGGCCCGAACAGCACGGTGTCGTCGGTGCGCATCGCGCCGGCGCGGATCAGCAATTCGTGCAGGCGGGGCAGCAGGCCGTCCAGCATCGCTTCGTCCACCACGAAGGTGAGGTTCAGGTTGTTGGACGATTGCGAAATCAGGTGCACGTTCTCGCGCCCGAATTCCGCCAGCACACCGGACAGGTGCTGCAGCATCGAGCGCATCCCGCGTCCGACCAGCGTCACCGCCGCGCAGGGTGCGATCACCTTCACGCGGCAGACTTTCACCAGGTCGGCGGCCAGCGCCGCCACCACGTCGGAATCCAGCAGGTTCTCGGTGGGGTCCAGCGACACCGTGACGTTGGTCTCGGCCGAACCGATCAGGTCCACCGACAGCCCGTGCTGCTTGAACAGCGCGAACACGTCGGCGAGGAAACCGACCTGCTGCCACATGCCGGCGGTTTCCATCGACACCAGCGTGATGCCGCGCCGCGAACTCACCGCCTTGATGCTGGGTTCCCCCTCGCGCGGCTGGGGCGCGATCACGGTGCCCGCGAGCTGCGGGCGGCGGGTGTCCTTGATCCACAGCGGCACGCGCGCGCGCCGGCACGGCGAGAGGCAGCGCGGGTGCAGCACCTTGGCGCCGGTGGTCGCGATTTCCTGCGCCTCGTCGTAATCGAGCTTCTGCAGCAGGCGCGCGCCCGGCACTTCGCGCGGGTCGGCGGTGAACATGCCCGCCACGTCGGTCCAGATCTCGACGCGCGTGGCGCGCAGCAGCGCGCCGAAATACGCGGCCGAGGTGTCGGAACCGCCGCGTCCCAGCAGCACGGTGTCACCGTCCGCGTTGCGCGCGATGAAGCCCTGCGTGATGAACACCTCGCCCTGCCCGGCCAGTTTCGCGGCCAGCGCGGGATCGGCTTCCGCCTGCACCTGCGCCGACAGCGCGCGCGCCCGTTCGTTGAGGAACGGCACCTCGCGCGCCAGCAGGGCCTCGCGCGCATCCAGCCAGTGCGTGGGCAGACCGTTCGCGCTCATGAATGCCGCGCCCAGCGCGCTGGAAAGCAGTTCGCCGTGCGCCTGCACCGCAGCCTGCCACGACAATTTCTCCGACGCCGCCTTGCCGACGAGCTCCTGCAACGAAGCGAGCCACCGCTCCATGTCGTCCGCCCGCACCAGTTGCATCTGCGCGGCCAGTTCGCGATGCCGTTCGACCAGCCTTGCCAGCGCCGCTTCGCGTTCCGCCGGTGCGCAGCCGCACAGCGCCTTCAGCGCATCGGTGACGCCCGACAGCGCGGACACCACCACCAGCACGCGCAGGCCTTGCGCACGGCGCGCCGCGGCCAGTTCCAGGATGGTGCGCCAGCGCTCGAGCGTGGCGACGCTGGTGCCGCCGAATTTCAGCACGATCCAAGGCGCGTCGGTCGCGAGCGGCGCGGAAACGGGAACGGTCACGGATCGGGCTCGATGGATCGGTCGCTGACGGCGATGCAGCAGCGCGCAAGTGTTGCGTGCGGCGTGCCGAAAGGCAATCGCCACGTTGCCCGGCGGGCCCGCCTCCGCCTCTGCGCGGAGCTTGCGATCGGCGGGACGCCGGCTGAAC
>JAJPHQ010000081.1 GCA_021325195.1 Gammaproteobacteria bacterium
CTCGGTCTCGACCAGCTTGAGGCCGGACATGTCCTGCGCCACGAGAGGAATCATCCCGGCTTCGCCGACGATCAGGTCGTCCACGCCCTTGCCGGCGGCGACGCTGACCGCTTCGTCCAGCGGATGCGTCGCGGCCGGTTCGTCCCGCCCGGTCACCGCGGCCACGGCGGGGGCTTCGCCGATCCGGCGTTCCGGCACCGGCCAGTAGCCCAGCGCCTCCAGACTGCGCTGGGTGCCGTCCAGGATCCGTTCGTCGCCCGCGCGCGCGTCGCGGCGCACCTCGAGGTAGTACTCGATGCCCGCCACCGCGTCGGCCAGGGTGTCCATCTGTTCTACCGTCGGCACGCGACGGTCGGTGATCAATTCGTTCTCGACGTAGCGGTTGATGCCGTCCAGCAGCGACGCCGGGCGCTGCAGATCCAGCATCCGCAGCGCGCCGCTCACCTCGTCCAGCAGCCCGGGCACCGTGGCGAGCCGGTCGTGCATCCACGGCGATTCGATGAAGGCCACCACGTCGTCCTTGACCCGCGCCAGGTTGAAGCCGGCCTCGCGCATCAGCGCCTGCACGATCTTGCGCGCCTCGGTGCGCGGCAGCGCGTCGGACCCGCCCCCGCCGGCCGGGCTGGCGCCCAGCCGCTCGATGTGTTCGTCCAGCGAGGCATCGACGTACAGCAGCGCGCCGGCCACGTCCAGCACGGTTTCGGGTTCGGCTGCGCGCCTGCCCTCGACGATGTCGGCCACGATCTGCCGCTGCTCGTTCACCACGCTGCGCGGCGTGTCCAGCCCCAGCATGCCCAGCGTGTCGCCCACGCGGCGCAAGGTATCGAGCTGCGGCTCGAGGTCGCGGGTGTCGTGATCTTCGCGGCGCAGGAAGATGTCCAGTCCTTCCTTGACCCGCAGCAGGTCCTCGCGCACCGCCCTGGCGACGGTGTCCAGCAACGCCCGGTTGCGGCCAGCCATCGAGGCCCGCGCGCGTTCCAGTTCGTCCGGCGCGGGGACCAGGTTCTCCAGCGCGAAGCAGCGGCTGATGGCCTCGGTGCGGCCTGGGCCCGGTGCGGCGTGCGCGACATGGTAAAGCAGGGTGCGCGCCAGTTCCCGCGAGGCGTCGTCGTCGCAGGCGTCCTCGCCTTGGTCCTGCAGGCGCCGGATCGCGTGATCGAGACGCGCGAACTGCTGCCGCAGCGTTTCCTCGTGCTGGTCCAGACGCCCCTGCTCGAGCGCCTCCAGCACGCCGCCGGTGATCCACCACAGCCTGCGTGCCGGCACCGCATGGCAGACGGCACGCAGTTCATCGACGCAGCCGCGCATCTCGGCGAAGCGCGGCGGCTGACCCTGCACCCATACCAGCAGCAATGCCTCGTAACGTGCGCGGATCTGGGTGACACGCCGGCGCAGGTCGGCGAACGGCAGCGCAGCGCGCGCACCGGCCGCGTCCGGCGGCAGCGGCCTGTCGAGATCGGGGAGGAACAGCGCACTCTCGGGCACGTGCGGCTCGCCACGGCCGGCGCGCAGTTCGTTGAGCAGCGGCAGCAGCACGACCGGGATGTCCTTGTGCCCGGTCTGGATCAGCTCCAGGTAATCCGGCAACTGCATCAGGCCGCGCATCAGCACGCCGTAGGCCTCGTCGCGGTCGCCGACCTTGCCGTCCAGCACGGCCAGCGCGAGGCGTTCCATTTCCTCGCTCAGGCGCGCAGCGCCGTACAGCTCGACCATCCGCAGGGTGCCGTGCACCTGGTGCAGCTGCTCGGCGCAACTGCGCATCAGGCCGGCGTCGGAGGGATCGTCCACGTAGGCCTCGAGCGACTGCCGCGCCTGCGACAGGATCTCGTCGATCTGGGGCTTGACCCAGGCCAGCGTCGAGAAGTCGATGTCGTCTTCGAGTCGCATCGTCGATTTCCGTCCAACTCCGGCCCCCGCGTCCGCGGATGCGGTCGGCGCCACACCGGCCGTCTTCGTCCCGGAACGAGCCGACACCACCTGGGGTTCACCGGCCATGCCGAATCCCGCCGGTCACGCCGGCAGCTTGAAGTCGGCGACCGAACGGCGCAGTTCCTGCGCGAGCTGGGCCAGGTTGCCGATCGACTCGGCCGTCTGGCTGGCGCCCACGGAGGTCTGCGCGGTGATCTCCTGGATCACGTGCATGGTCGAGGTGATGTTGGTCGCCGCCGCGGACTGCTGCTTGGCCGCGCTGGAGATGCCCTGAATCAGGCCGGCGAGGTTGTTCGACACCTTCTCGATCTCGCCCAGCGCGGTGCCGGCGTCCTCGGCCAGACGTGCGCCGTTCACCACCTCGGTGGTGGTCTGTTCCATCGAACTGACCGCCTCGTTGGTGTCGGACTGAATGGTCTGCACCAGCGTCTCGATGCGCTTGGTTGCGCCGGACGCGCGCTCCGCGAGCCGCTGCACCTCGTCAGCGACCACCGCGAAGCCGCGGCCCGCCTCGCCGGCCGAGGCCGCCTGAATGGCCGCGTTCAGCGCCAGAATGTTGGTCTGCTCGGCGATGTCGTTGATCAGTTCCACGATCGAGCCGATTTCCTGCGAGGATTCGCCGAGGCGCTTGATGCGTTTCGACGTCTCCTGGATCTGCTCGCGGATCGAATCCATGCCCGAGATCGTCTGGCGCACGATCTGCGCGCCGTTCGATGCGATCTGCACCGAGCGCTGCGCCACCTCCGCGCTGTCGGCGGAGTTTTTCGACACCTGATCGATGGACACCGCCATCTCGTTGATCTTGGCCGAGGCCGAGGTGATCTGCTGCGCCTGATGCTGCGCGGCCTCGGCCAGGTGCATCGCGGTCGCCTGCGTCTCCTGCGCGGCCGCCGAAACCTGCACGGCGGTCTCGTTGATCGTCGTCACCAGCGACCGCAGCGCCTCCACCGCGAAGTTCACCGAGTCCGCGATCGCGCCGGTGATGTCTTCGGTCACCGTCGCCTTCACCGTGAGATCGCCTTCGGCCAGCGATCCCATTTCGTCCAGCAGCCGCATGATCGCCTGCTGGTTGCGTTCGTTGAGGCTGCGGCTCTCGTTCGAGCGCTTGCGCTCGGTCCGGATGAAGTTGAGCGCCAGCGCGACGGCCAGCACCGCGGCTGCGATCGCGCCCAGCAGGCCCCACCACACGTTCGGGAACGGACGGGTCTGCGGCAGCCTGGTCAGCGCCTGCGCCACGTTGTTGGCGCGCAGCAGCACGTCCTGCGAATCCACCGAAGCGCGCGTGGCGGCGTCCTTCACGGCGACCAGCGTGGGCGCCGCGGCGATCAGCTTGTGCACCGGCGCGTCGAGGCTGGACCAGGTCTTCTCGACATCGGCCAGGATCTTCTGGCCTTCGCCGCCCATTCCCGCCGACAACTGCTGCAGCACCGCGCCGTAGGTGGCGGAGTCGCGCGCCAGGCCGTCGGCCGCGGCGGCGGAGGTCTCGCCGCCCTGCAGCACGTCACCCACGCGGCGGATCAGGCGGTCGCCCAGCACCATCTGCTGGGAGGCGCTGTAGATCTGTCCCGATGAACCGCGCTGCTGCAGGATGTTCACCACCTCGTTGATGCGCGAGTTCAGCACCGGCATCTTCTGGTTGAAGGCGTCGGCCTGCGCGGCGGAGTCCAGCACCGTGTCCTTGTTGGCGACGATCTTGCCGAGGTCGCCGTCCAGCCGCTGCCACGCCTTGCCGAGTTCGGCCATCGGGCCGCGCACGCCGATCGCGTCGCCGTAGGCCGGCAGCCCGGTCGCGTCGTCACCCTTGTCGAGGTGCGCCACCGCCGCGGCGATCGCGGCACGGGTGCTTTCCAGTTCCTTGAAGGAGTCGATGTTGCCGCCCGCCGACTCCAGCGCAAACTTGGCCACCTGCTGCGAATTCACCTGGATCTGCGTGGTCAGGCCCGCAGCCTCGCGGTCCTGCGCATCGTGGCGGTTGAGCAGGTAGAAGTCGACGCCGGCGAAAATGATCGCGGCCAACAGCAGGATGATCAGCCAGGTCTGGCCTGACGTGCGTTCCCGCACCGCACTCGCATTCGCACTCATGTTGTAACCCTCTGCTTCGAAACTGCCCGTTCGGTACGTCGCCCCGCTCTCGCTGGAGGCCCCTTCCGCCCTTCCCCGACTTCCTTCAACCCGAGGGGGCTGAAATCCGCCTTGCCATGTTTTCCGTGACCCGTCATTCCGATCGGCGCCCGATTCAGATTGCCGCCTGCTGGAAATCCGGCGCGCGGGTCAGTTCCACCATGCTGAACATGCCCAACCGCACCGGCCCCGTCTGGACGTTCTCGGTGACGAAGCGGGCCAGCCGCTCGTCCGGCTCGCCTTCCGCGCCCGCGCGATCCGCGTCGGTCAGGTTGCGCTGGCCAAGCAGCTCGTCCACCAGCAGCCCGACACTGCCGCCGCTCTGCCGCACCAGCAGAACGCGGGTGCGGTCGGTGACGTGGGTGCGCTGCTCGAACAGGAACTGCTTCAGGTCGACGACCGCCACCAGGTTGCCGCGCACGTTGGCCACGCCCAGCAGCCACGGCTTGGTGGCCGGCACCGGCGTCACCGGCGGTGGCGACATCAGGATTTCGCTGATCTCGGCGATGCTGCTGACGAAGCGGTGTTCGCCGATCCGGAAGCCGATGCCGCGCCACAGCCCCGGCGCCTCGATCTGCTCGGGGGCGCCGGCTTCGTGTGCCAGGCTGCGGCGTTCGTAATCGACCAGCACCTCGAACGCGCTGGCGTGCGGCGGCGCGGCCTCGGGCGTTTCCGGCGCGAGGGCGACCGCACCGTCCGCGGGTTCCGCGACCGGACCGGCATGCCGCTTCGCGTGCTTCCTGACCATCGCCTCAGGCTTTCCCCGCCGGCAGGTGCTTGTTGACGCGTTCCACCAGATCCTTCTCGCTGACCGGCTTGACCAGGAAATCGCGCGCGCCCTGCCGCATCCCCCACATCCGGTCGGTCTCCATGCTCTTGCTGGTGACGATCACCACCGGAATCGAGCTGGTCTGCGGATCGCGCGCCAGCGTGCGGGTGGCCTGGAAGCCGTTCATGCCGGGCATGATCACGTCCATCAGCACCAGGTCCGGCTTGTCCTTCTGCGCGGCCGCGATGCCCGCCTCGGCGCTGGCGACCGCGGTGACGCGATGCCCGGCCCGCTCCAGCGCGCCGGAAAAGACCTTCACGTCGGTCGGCGAGTCGTCGATGATCAGGATGTGCGCCATTGAATCCCCCATGTGCGTACCGCGTCCGGGTACGGTCGTCATTTGGTCGTCACGTGCTGCCGGATCGCGCCCAGCAGCTCGTCACGGGTGAAAGGCTTGGTCAGGTACTGCTCGGAACCCACGATCCGGCCGCGCGCCTTGTCGAACAGGCCGTCCTTGGAGGACAGCATGATCACGGGCGTGCCCCGGAAATGGTGGTTGTTCTTGATCAGCGCGCAGGTCTGGTAGCCGTCCAGCCGCGGCATCATGATGTCCACGAAGATGATGTCGGGCTTGAGGTCGGAAATCTTCGAGAGCGCCTCGAAGCCATCCACGGCCGTGAGCACCTCGGCGCCTTCCTTCTTCAACAGGGTCTCGGCGGTGCGGCGGATGGTCCTCGAGTCGTCGATGACCATCACCTTGAGGCCGATCAGGCTGCCATGATTGACGTTTTCGTTCACGCTCTTGGGTCCCACCGCGAAGGAGCCGGAGATTGACCATGCAACATGCGTGCCGCATGGCAGGAAGACGTGACGGCCGTCACAAGCGTTTACAGATGCCGGATCCCGGCATGCCTTCGCGCCGCAACGTGATCCCGGACACGCGGCCGGTCGGACGATCCGGCCGTCTGTGCCAAGATACACCCAAGCGACGGCCCTCAACGTGACGGTTTGCGCTTCGTTCCACAAACATTCCCATCATTCCGGCTTCCCAATGAGTCTCACCGTCGCGGTGCTGATGGACCCCATCGGCACGATCCATCCCGAAAAGGACACCACCCTGGCGCTGCTGCTGGAAGCGCAGCGGCGCGGCCATCGCGTCCTCTACATGCGGCAGGGGGATCTGGCCGTACGCGACGGCGCGGCGTGGGCGCGGCTGGCGCCGCTCGCGGTGCGCGACGACCCCCGCGACTGGTACACGCTGGGCGAAGGCCGCTGGCAGGCGCTGGCCGGAGGCATCGACATCGTGCTGGCGCGCAAGGACCCGCCGTTCGACACCCAGTTCCTGTACGACACGCTGGTGCTGGATCTGGCCGCGCGCGCGGGCGTGCGCGTGGTCAACGATCCGCAGGCGTTGCGCGATTTCAACGAAAAGCTGGCCGCGCAATGGTTCCCGCAGTGCTGCGCGCCCGCGCTGGTCGCGCGCGACCGCGGCGAGCTGCGCCGCTTCGCGCGCGAGCACGGCGAGATCGTGCTGAAGCCGCTGGCCGGCATGGGCGGGCGCGGCATCTTCCGTTCGCGCGGCGACGATCCCAACCTCAACTCGATCCTGGAAACGCTGGCCGGCGACGACCACCGCTTCGTGATCGCGCAGAAGTTCATCCCGGAAATCACCGCCGGCGACAAGCGCATCCTGGTGATCGACGGCGAACCGGTGCCGTATGCGCTGGCGCGCATCCCGCAGGGCACCGACTTCCGGGGCAACCTCGCCGCCGGCGGGCGCGGCGTGGGGCAACCGCTTTCCGAGCGCGACCGCTGGATCGCGGCCGAGGTCGGGCTCGAACTGAAGCGACGCGGCATCGTGCTGGCCGGGCTCGACGTGATCGGCGACTACCTCACCGAAGTCAATGTCACCTCGCCCACCTGCGCGCGCGAGCTGGACGCGCAGTTCGGATTGAACATCGCCGGCATCGTGTTCGATGCGATTGAAAACAACGTGACTCGGGACTCGGAACTCGGGACCCGGAAAGCGACGGCATGAACGCAGTAGTGACACCGGCGGCTCACGGAACCACCAGCGCGGACCGGCTGGGCGTCGCGATCCTGTTCTCGCTGATCGTGCATGCGGTCGTGATCCTGGGTATCGGTTTCGATTTCCTGAAACCGGCGCCCAGCCTGCCGACGCTGGATGTCACGCTGCTCGGCACCTCGAACGCAGCCGCGCCCGACAAGGCGGATTTCCTGGCACAGGCCAACAACTCGGGCGGCGGCAATGCCGAGCGGGCGAAACGCCCGGGCTCGCCCTTCAACGGCCCGCTGCCGGTGACCGATCCCGGAGTGGCGCCGGTGCCGGTGCTGCCTGCCGCGCCCGCGCCGCGCACCGCCAGCGGTCCGCACGTATTGACCGCGCGCAGCGCCACCTTCGAGGTCGCGCAGCAACAGGACTCGCGCGAACAGCCCGAGACGCAGGAACGGCCGTCGGACATCCCGATCGACCGCCGCCTGGAAATGGCGCGCCTGACCCAGGAAGTCCGCGAACAGGAAGAAGCCTATGCGCGGCGCCCGCGGCGCAAGTACATCTCGGCCAATACCCGCGAATACGCCTACGCCGCGTACATGAAGGCGTGGGTGAGCCGGATTGAACGGGTCGGCAACCTCAATTACCCCGACGCCGCGCGCCGGCGGCGCCTGCACGGACAATTGATCCTGACCGTGGCGCTGGGCAGCGACGGCCACGTGAGGCAGGTGGTGGTCAACCAGGGCTCCGGCCACCGGATCCTGGACGATGCGGCGATCCGGATCGTGCACCTGGCCGCGCCCTTCCCGCCCATCCCGCGCGAGAAGGACCGCAACGGTCACCGGATCACCGAGCTCTACATCACGCGCACCTGGCAGTTCCTTCCGGGCGACCGTCTCGCAACCCGCGGCACCGATTCACGGTAAGGCACGCCGCGGCGGCGTACAATCGCGCCATGGCCAAGTCCACCTCCAGCAAGCATCCAGGCGGCCGGACCGACCCCCCTGCAGGCACGGGCAGACCGTCGCCGCGCGACAATCCCGATGCTGCCGTCAGGCCGCCTGCCCGGCCCGCGCATTCGCTGACCGGACACTTTCTGATCGCGATGCCGGGGCTGGGCGATCCCAATTTCGCGCACGGCATCACCTATCTGTGCCAGCACAGCGAGGAAGGTGCGATGGGGCTCGTCATCAACCGCCTGTCGGATTACAGGCTGGGTGACGTGCTGGCGCAGATGCGGATGACTTGCGAGCGCGAGGAGGTCGCCGCGACGCCTGTGCTGCTGGGCGGCCCGGTGCAGCCCGAACGCGGTTTCGTGCTGCACGATTCCGGCGACCGCCAATGGGACTCCAGCTTCCGGATCAACGATTCGCTGACCGTCACGACCTCGCGTGACATCCTGGCGGCGATGGCCGACGGCCAGGGCCCCCGGCGGGCGCTGATCGCGCTGGGTTACGCCGGCTGGGGCGCGGGTCAACTGGAGCAGGAACTGCGCGAGAACGCGTGGCTCACGGTGGAAGCCGACGAACGGATCCTGTTCGACATCGCGCTCGAGGATCGCTGGAACGCCGCCGTCGCGCTGGTGGGCGTCGATCCGGCGCATCTGACCAGTTACTCCGGCAGGGCATGAGCTGCGTGCTCGGGTTCGATTACGGCGCGCGCAGGATCGGCGTCGCCGCCGGCAACCGCGTCAGCGGCAGCGCACGCCCCCTCCAACCCCTGACGGCACGCGGCGGCGAACCGGACTGGACGCGCGTCGATGCGCTGCTGGCCGAATGGAAACCCGAAGCGCTGGTGGTCGGCCTGCCGCTGACGCTGGACGGCGGCGAACAGGCCGTCACCCGTGGCGCGCGCGGATTTGCCGGCGCGCTGCGCGCGCGCAGCGGGCTGCCGGTGCACCTGATCGACGAACGCCACACCTCGCAGGAAGCCGCGCGCCGTTTCGCTTCTCGCCGCGCCGCGGGCACTGCGCGGCGGCGCGATGCCGCGAACATCGACTCGCTGGCAGCGGCGGTGATCCTCGAATCATGGCTGACACAAACGAAATAATCGGAAACGCATACGTGAACCAACAGTGCGTCAATTCTTCCTTGTCGTCATTCCGGGGCCGGTCGCGGCTTCATCGCGACCGGAACCCGGAATCTGCTGCTTGTGTTGCCTGTCTGGTGAGGCAAAGCGGATTCCGGGTTCTGCGCCGGACTGCATCCGGCGCAGCCCCGGAATGACGAAGAAGTTGTTACGCTCTCGTCGCTTCCGTTTCCTCCCTTCTCCGCCATGCGCCACCTGCTGACCCTGGAAGGTCTCGACCGCGAAACGATCGTGCGTCTGCTCGATCGCGCCGAACGTTTCCGCAAGGAAGGCGCGCCGCGCGATCTGCTGGCGGGCCGCACCGTGCTGACCCTGTTCTTCGAACCGTCCACGCGCACCCGCACCTCGTTCGTGCTGGCGGCCAAGAGGCTGGGCGCAGACACGCTCAACTTCGACCTGTCGCGTTCGTCCACCAGCAAGGGCGAAAGCCTGCTCGACACCCTGCACACGCTGGAAGCGATGCGGCTGGACGCGCTGGTGGTGCGCCACGACGAAAACGGCATGCCGGCGTGGCTCGCCGGGCACGCCAACACCGATGTCGCCGTGATCAATGCCGGCGACGGCACCCACGCGCATCCCACGCAAGGCCTGCTGGACGTGCTGACCATCCGCCAGCGCCGCCCCGATTTCCGGAATCTGCGCGTGGTGATCTGCGGCGACATCCGCCACTCGCGCGTCGCGCGTTCGGATGCGCAAGCGTTGCATGCGCTCGGCGTCAAGGACATCCGTTTGTGCGCGCCACGTGCGATGCTGCCGGAATCCCTGCGGGAATTTCCCGGCTGCACGACCCGCGAGGATTTCGACGACGCGATTCGCGGCGCCGAGGTGGTGATCATGCTGCGGATCCAGAAGGAACGGATGGCCGACGCGCAGTATCCCGATGCCGACGATTACCACGCGCATTACGGACTGGACATGCGCCGCCTCGCGCTGGCTTCACCCGAGGTACAGGTGCTGCACCCCGGCCCCATCAACCGCGGTGTCGAGATCGCGCCCGAGGTCGCCGACGGCCCGCAGTCGCGCATCCTCGACCAGGTCGCCAACGGCGTCGCCGTGCGGATGGCAGTGCTGGCGGAGCTGCTGGCCACGCGCGCATGACGCGCATGATCACTCGCGGTGCTTGGCGACATGCCGCCAAGCCTTGATCGCGAAGCCCTCAAAAGCTCCGCGATGCCTCCCTCCAATTCACCGGAAGCGATCGCGTTTGCCAGCGTAGCGCGGCGGAGTTGTTCGGCGCGGATGGGGTCGGTTGGTGATGGCATAACAGGTTCCAATGCTTGGCTACTTCAACCGGAAACTATCCCAATCGGGGCCTATGATCGGCCCGCCAGCGTGCTTGACTAATTCAAGCTCCAACACCCTGTTGTTCTGGTCGGAAAATAGGAGCACGTCCATCTCGCCGCCATCCGCATCCGCCATCGCCCCCTCTACGGGAAACCCGTCCTTTCCGCGAAAGGTATCTTGCCCACGATACGGCGGCCGCTTATACCCCTTGATGTGAAAGATCAGCCGCGAACCATCTGGCGCGGCGTCCTCCACTTCGCAGTTCTTCAAATCCTGCAATAGCTGGTTGCGTTCTGCATCAGATCCAATCGCATTCGCCAACATCAATACGCAGGCCTGCTCGTGCGCAATCAAGGGGCGCATTATCGTTCTCGAGGAGCGTGTCGTCGATGTCCGGATCGGCGGTCCAGACGCCACTGACCTTCTGGAATGCGATCTGCTTTCCGTCAGGGCGGAAATCCGGTAAATCAGGCTCCGGGACGCAAAAAAGTGGCATCAAATGCCGAACATGGACGCGACCGCGGATAAAAAATGCTTGCGGTCGTTGCATCACACGATGCCACAGCGTGCGCGGCGATTAATCAGACCATCCCTAGGCACGCGCGCGACTCATGAACAGGTGCGTTACAGCCGATGCCCCTTCTCGCGGGTTTCCGCCAGCTCGACGTCGCCGAGTCCCTGCGAGAGCGTGTGCGCGTCGCCGCCCTGCGCCAGCTTGATCGCGAGCCGCACCTCGTTGGAGGAATCGGCATGGCGCAGCGCATCCTCGTAGCTGATGAAGCCCTGGTGATACAGCTCGACCAGGTTCTGGTCGAAGGTGCACATGCCGAGGTTGGTGGACTGCTTCATCACGTCCTTGATCTTGTGGATCTCGCCCTTGCGGATGTAATCCTGCACCAGCGGGGTGCCCAGCAGCACCTCCATCGCCACGCGCCGGCCCTTGCCGTCGGGTGTCGGGATCAGTTGCTGTGCGACGATGCCCTTCAGGTTCAGCGACAGGTCCATGTAGAGCTGTTCGCGCACGTCCTCGGGGAAGAAATGGATGATGCGTTCCAGCGCCTGGTTGGCGTTGTTGGCGTGCAGCGTGCACAGCACCAGGTGTCCGGTCTCGGAGAAGTGGATCGCGTATTCCATCGTCTCGCGGGTGCGCACCTCGCCGATCATGATCACGTCCGGCGCCTGGCGCAGCGTGTTCTTGAGGGCGTTTTCCCAGCTGTCGGTGTCGATGCCCAGCTCGCGCTGGGTGATGATGCAGCCCTCGTGCTTGTGCACGTATTCGATCGGGTCCTCGATGGTGATGATGTGGCCGGTCGAGTTCTGGTTGCGGTAGCCGATCATCGCGGCCAGCGAGGTGGATTTGCCCGAGCCGGTGGCGCCCACGAAGATCACGATGCCGCGCTTGGTCATCGCGAGCTGCTTGACGATCGGCAGCAGGTTCAGTTCCTCGATGGTCGGAATCTTCGACTCGATCCGGCGCAGCACCATGCCCACGCAGTTGCGCTGGTAGAAGCACGACACCCGGAAGCGCCCGACGCCCGCGACGCCGATCGCGAACTGGCATTCGTGGGTCTTTTCGAATTCCTCGCGCTGCATCGGGTTCATCACGTTCAGCACCATGTCGCGCGCCTCCTGCGGCGACAGCGCGTTCTGGGTGATCGGCACGATGCGCCCGTGCACCTTGATCGAGGGCGCGACGCCGGCCGTGATGAAAAGGTCCGACGCCTTCTTGTGCACCATCAGCTTGAGGAAGGATGAGAAATCGACGGCGCTCATGGCTCTGCTCCCGGGACTCGGGACTCGGGACCCGGGGCCCGGCAAAGCGCTATCGTTGCGCGGCCGGCCCCTTCGCCTTCATCCCTCTTCCCGTCATTCCACCGGGATACCGCGCTTGATGCGCGCCCATTACACGAAAGCCGGTTACGGCTTTTCACGAGTCCCGAGTCCCGAGCCCCGAGTCCCGTTTTTGATGCTGGATCCCGTGTCATCGCACGTCCCCGTGCTGCACGGGATGAGTGCATCACTTTTGCTGGATCCCGTGTCATCGCACGTCCCTGTGCTGCACGGGATGAGTGCATCACTTTTGCTGGATCCCGTGTCATCGCA
>JAJPHQ010000118.1 GCA_021325195.1 Gammaproteobacteria bacterium
GCAGGACGCCGAATCTGTACGCGATCAACCCGCGATTCCTGCGGAGCCATACCGGGCAAGTTGACCGGGATGCGCATACCGGGCAATTACCCCGGTCCTACATAGATGGATAGGTGTAAAAGCTTTTGCCCCCCCTGTGTGTTTGGAAGCGCAAAACGGTGCAAACGAACGAAGGCGACGAACGATGAAACGCGACCATGACAACCCGCAACCCGTGATCGAGGCGCTGGCCAAGGCCAAGCGCACGAGCGGATGGAACAATCGACGGCCCGACGTGCAGCGGTTCAAGCTGGCGAACGTGTACGGGCATGAACCCTGCACGCTGCTGATCGTGCCCGCCGTCGCGTTCACCCGCAACGCCGAACGTGCGAGGGACGAGCGCATGCACGGACGCTGCCTTTGGTGGAATCAATGGGCGCGTGACGTGGGCTGGGCCATCGGCAAGCCGACGCCGCAGCACGTGCAGGAACGCCAGCATGGGGACACGCGGCATGACCCGCAGTTACGGCGAACTGGTGCGCGCATACCGGCGTGAAGCGCAACGGCTGCGCCGCTCACGGCGACGGCGCATCGACTACTACCCGAGCGCCGAGGCATGGCAGGCCATCGAAAAGGTGACCGCACAAGGCTATCCGGCAAGCGCGGTCATCGACGCACTGGTGACGGCTGGCGCGGAGGCGACCGGATGCAGGATCGCGGAGTGAGCTTCCGGAACGGGACCATGCCGCTATTTACGCCGTCGATTCAAGCGGTTAGCTTCCTAAAAAGTGTCGGGCCGCGCGTCTAAAGTAGGCCGAAATAGAAACCGGGCGGCAGTAAACAAGTGCGATCTGGTGCGGCTCGCTGGCGCTACACTTCCACCATGCGAGTGCAACGACTATCGACCGCGCAGCATCGCGGAATCCTAGTGACGTGGCGGGCGCATCCGATCCCGTGGGCCACGCTCGGCGGCTATGCGTGGCTCGCGTTCGTGGCCGGCTGCACCGCGTTGGCGATCCATTACGGGCCGTCCCTGCTGGCCGGGTTTTTCTGACACGCTACACGTCACGCGTCACCGTCGCGTCGTCACGCGTGCCTGACGCGTCACTGATGCGTCCGCCGAGCGGTCAAAACCCCGAGCGTCGCGCCACGTTGGCGGTAACTTTGGCGGTAACTGCCGAAAGCATTCTAGTTTTCAAGCCTAATAATCAATGAGTTACGATGTTTGTTGGATAGCCTTCCGCGCCGCGCTGTGCAACGCGCGCATCAGCGGTCGCGATGCACGATGTAGCGCGCCATCCAGCGCAGCGGTTCGGCGGCCTTGCCGAACGGTTCCAGCGCGGCCAGGGCTTCCGCATACAGTGCATCGGCGCGGTGCTTGGCCTGCTCCAGCCCCATCAATGACGGATAGGTCGCCTTGCCGTGCGCGGCATCGGTGCCATGGGTCTTGCCGGTGATCGCCTGATCGCCTTCCGCGTCCAGCACGTCGTCCTTGATCTGGAACGCCAGGCCCACGCACTCGGCGTAGCGGTCCAGCGCATCGCGGGCTTCGCGCGCCAGGTCCGCGCGCGCGCAGCTCGGCATCAGCACCGCGGCGCGGATCAGGCGGCCGGTCTTGTCGCGGTCCAGCGCCTCGAGTTCCCCCGCCGTGAGCTGCTTGCGTTCCGACGCAAGATCGACCGCCTGCCCGCCGGTCATGCCGCGCGAGCCGGTGGCGTCGGCCAGGATCGCGATCATGCCCAGACGTTCCGCCGCAACGCCTGTGCCGTCGCCGACGAGGATCTCGAAAGCCAGCGTCTGCAAGGCGTCGCCCGCGAGGATCGCGGTGGCGACGCCGAACGCCTTGTGGGTGGAAGGACGGCCGCGCCGCAACGCGTCGTCGTCCATCGCGGGCAAGTCGTCGTGGACCAGCGAGAAGGCGTGGATGCATTCGACCGCGCAGGCCGCGTCGTCAAGCCGTTCCGGCTCGACGCCCAGCACCTCGCCGGCCGCGTAGCACAGCAGCGGACGGATGCGCTTGCCGCCACCCAGCACCGAATAGCGCATCGCACGGTGCAGTTCGACCGGGCGTTCGTGCTCACCGGGCAGCCGCGCTTCCAGCGCGCGCTCCACCCGTTCGGCATAACCCGCCGCACGTTCCCCGAAACTCGTTCCGGATGCGCCCGCACGGGCGCCGGTCTGCAAGGATGACATGCCCGCGAGCCTACCGACCGGCGTTCGCACCTGTCAAAGCATGCCCGCGGAAGCGGACGTTCCGCCCGCTTCCACCAGAATTTCACATGCGATGGTTACGATCACGTCACCGGCAGTCGCTCGCCCGAGGAGACGCAGGATGTACGCCCATGCTGCTGACTACAGGCAGGCCAGCGAGGCGGAGGGGTATCAGGAACGGATCCTGCCCGCGGTATCCCGCACCTTCGCGCTGACCATCCCGCAACTGGAAGCCGGCCTGCGTTCGGTGATCGCCAACGCGTACCTGTTGTGCCGGATCGCCGACACCATCGAGGACGAACGCGCGCTGCCCATCGAGACCAAGCAGCATTTCCACGAACGCTTCACGCGCGTGGTGGACGGCGCGGACGATCCGGCCGCGTTCGCACGCGATCTCGCGCCGCTGCTGACCGGCAACACGCAACCGGCCGAGCGCGACCTGGTCGAGCACACGCCCCTGGTGATCGCGGTCACCGGCGGCTTCAACCCGCGCCAGCGCGGGGCGCTGTCGCGCTGCATCCGGATCATGTGCCGCGGCATGCCGTGCTTCGAGCGCAACGCCAGCGTTGCCGGCCTGGCCGACATGCGCGAACTGGACCGCTACTGCTACTACGTGGCGGGCATCGTGGGCCAGACGCTCACCGACCTGTTCTGCGACTATTCGCCGGAGATCGCGCGGCACCGCGCGGCGATGTCCATGCTGGACGTCTCGTTCGGACAGGGCCTGCAGATGACCAACATCCTCAAGGATTTCTGGGAGGACCGAGAACGCGGCGTGTGCTGGCTGCCGCGCGACCTGTTCGCGCGCGCCGGCGTGGCGCTGGAGGAGGTGAGGCGGGACGACATCCCGCGGGCCTTCGGCGAGGCCTACGCACACCTGATCGGGATCGCGCACGCGCATCTGCGCAACGCGCTGGATTACACGCTGCTGATTCCGGAAAAGGAAGTCGGCATCCGGCGCTTCTGCCTGATCGCGCTGGGACTGGCGATGCGCACGCTGGCGTCGATCGCCGCGAAGCCGGGCTTCACCTCGGGCGCACAGGTCAAGGTGTCGCGGCAGGTGGTCAAGAAGATCGTGATCGTCACGCACCTGTTCGCCGGCTACAGCCGGGTGCTGCGGCGCTGGTTCGCGCGGCTGGCCGAAGGCCTGCCCCTGCAGGCGCTGCCCGGCGGCTGGGGCACCACGCCGCCGGACGAAGACGCGTGGTGGCCGCGCGGCGACGCCGGGGGCATCGCCCAGGCGGCCAGGGTTCCGCGATGACGCCGCCCGACGTCGCTGCCGCATCCCCGCGCAATCCGGCTCCGCGCGGTCAGGCGCCGCACGATGCCGGCGCGCTGGACCGGGCGATCGACGCCGCGCGCGAGCGCCTGCTCGCGCGCCAGCATCCCGACGGTTACTGGCTGTACGAGCTGGAAGCCGACTGCACGATTCCCGCCGAATACATCCTGATGCTGCATTACCTCGGCGAGTCCGAGCCGCTGCTGGAATCGCGGCTGGCCGAATACCTGCGCACGCACCAGAACGCGGACGGCGGCTGGTCGCTGTATCCCGGCGGCGCGCTGGACGTGAGTTGCAGCGTGAAGTGCTACTTCGCGCTGAAGCTGGCCGGCGACCGGATCGACGCGCCGCACATGCACCGCGCACGCGCCGCGATCCTGAAGGCCGGCGGCGCCGCGCGCAGCAACGTGTTCACCCGGATCGCGCTGGCCCTGTACGGTGAACTGCCGTGGCGCGGCGTGCCGTTCGTGCCGGTCGAGATCGTGTTGCTGCCGCGCTGGTTCCCGTTCAACCTGTCCAAGGTCTCGTACTGGTCGCGCACGGTGATGGTGCCGCTGTCGGTGCTGACCACCCTGAAGCCGCGCGCGGCCAATCCGCGCAACGTGCACATCCGCGAACTGTTCGTGACGGCGCCGGACGAGGAAAGGCATTACTTCCGGCCGCGCTCGCTGCTGAACCGCGTGCTGTTCGTGGCCGAGGAAATCCTGCGCCGCTTCGAACCGCTGATTCCGCGTCGGCTGCGCGCGCACGCGCTGCGCAAGGCAGAACGGTGGATTCTCGAACGCCGCAACGGCGAGGGCGGCCTGGGCGCGATCTTTCCGGCGATGGTGAACGCCTACGAAGCCCTGGCGCTGCTGGGCTATCCGGCCGGTCACAGCGCGCGCCGCGAAACCCGCAAGGCCATCGACGATCTGCTGGTAGTGCACGACCGCGACGCGTGGTGCCAGCCCTGCGTGTCGCCGGTGTGGGACACCGGCCTCACCTGCCTCGCGCTGCAGGAAGACGGCGGCGCACCGGACGCGGTGCGTCGTGCGCTGGACTGGCTGGCCGCGCGCCAGTTGCTGGACGAAGCCGGCGACTGGCGCGAGTACCGCCCCGCTCTCCCCGGCGGCGGCTGGGCGTTCCAGTTCAGGAACGACGCCTACCCCGACCTTGACGACACCGCGGTGGTGGCGCGCGCGATGCATCAATCGGACGATCGCGCGCGTTTCGGGCACGCGATCGGACGCGCGGCCGACTGGCTTGCCGGCATGCAGTCGCGCAACGGCGGCTTCGCCGCGTTCGATGCCGACAACGACCATCACTGGCTCAACCAGATTCCGTTCGCCGATCACGGCGCGCTGCTGGATCCGCCCACCAGCGATGTCAGTGCGCGGGTGCTGCTGCTGCTGTCGCTGCTGGATCGTCCGCAGGACCGCGCGGTGCGTGAACGGGTGCTCGCCTTCCTGCGCCGCGAACAGACGCCGGAAGGCGCCTGGTTCGGCCGCTGGGGCACCAACTACATCTACGGCACCTGGTCGGTGCTCGCCGCCTTGAACGCGGCCGGCATCGGCAACGATGCGCCCGAAATGCGGCGTGCGGTCGCGTGGCTGAAATCGGTGCAGCAGGCCGACGGCGGCTGGGGCGAGAGCAACGACAGCTACGCCGATCCGCATCTGGCCGGGCGCGGCGAGAAAAGCACGGCCTGCCAGACCGCATGGGCGCTGCTGGCACTGATAGACGCGGGCGCGGCGGCCAGCCCCGAAGTCGCGCGCGGCATCGCGTTCCTGCTGCGCACGCAGAGCGACGGCGAATGGCGCGATCACCCGTTCAACGCGCCCGGTTTCCCGCGCGTGTTCTATCTTAAATACCACGGCTACAGCCGGTATTTCCCGTTCTGGGCGCTGGTGCGTTACCGCAATGTCATCGCCCGGCGCGAGCACTGAATTCGGGCTGGTGGTCGCGCTGCCCGCCGAGGCGCACTGCATGGGCTTTTCCGATGTTCGCACCGGCGAATGCGTGCGCTGGCGCGGTGGCTGGTTCGCGCTGTCGGGCACGGGACCGTGCAAGGCCGCCGCCGCCGCGGAACGCCTGCTGGCACGCTCCGTGCGCGGCCTCGTGAACTGGGGCGTGGCCGGTGCGCTGGATCCGGCGCTGCGTCCCGGCGATGTGCTGATCCCCGACCGCGTTCTCGAGGCGCGCGACGAGGCCGGCTTCGTGCCCGACTCCGCCTGCTGCGGACGACTCGTCGCGGCCCTGCAGGGATCGATGCACGTGACACGCGGCGCGCTGTGGTCTGCCGCCGAGCCCGTCACCGCGCGCGCCGACAGGCGCGCGCTGGCCGAACGCAGCGGCGCGATCGCGGTGGACATGGAAGCCGCGGCGGTGGCAGGGGTGGCCGCACGCGCCAACCTGCCGTTCGCGGCGGTGAAGGCCATCTGCGATCCGCTGGAGCGCGAACTGCCCGTTGCGGCCATCCGCGCCTTCGCGGGCACGAACGGCGCCTTGGAGCCGCATCTGCTGCCGCGCCTGCTCCTCGGTGGTCCGGCGTTGTGGCTCGACCTGGCCCGGCTTGCGCGCGACTTCGCCGCCGCGCGGCGCGCGCTGGCCGCCGCCGCGAACATCGCGTTGCATGACAGAATCGCGGCATGAACGGGACGGTTCTGGTCAGCGGCGCCAACGGTTTCGTCGGTTCGGCCGTCGTGCGCGCGCTGCGGCGGCAC
>JAJPHQ010000015.1 GCA_021325195.1 Gammaproteobacteria bacterium
GGCGTTTCGGTCAAGATGGTGGAGAAACATCTCGCCAGGGGGCTCGCCACGTTGCGGAAGAAGGTAGGCAATTCGGGCGCGGGAACGTTTAAGTGAGCATGACACCGGAAGTCGCAAACGCCGACATCGATCCTCGCGTGCGCAGCGAGGCGGAACGCTGGCTGGTCCGCCTGCTGGAACGGGATGCCTCCGATCCGGAACGTGCCGAGTTCGAGCGCTGGCTCGCCGCCAGTTCCATGCACGCGTCCGCCTATCGCGAGGCGGAACAACTGTGGGCGGCGAGCCGGGAAGCCGCGCGCCATCCCGAAGTGGTGGCGGCGGCAGAGCGGCTCCTGCACCCGAGGCACGCGCCCGCGCGTCCTTGGCGAGGCCGGCTGGCGGCCGCCCTCGCCGCCGCGGCGCTGCTGGCTGTCGCGCTGGGGCTGGGCGCGTACGGCTGGCATGTCTTCGGCTTCCATCAAGGGGTTGCGAGCTATTCGACCAGGGTGGGTCAGCGGCTGACGCTGCATCTGGAAGACGGTTCCGGTTTGTTGCTGGACACCGATACCTCGGCGGTGGTGCGCTACGGTCATCGATTGCGCCGGGTGGATTTGCTGCGCGGACGGGCCGAGTTTCGGGTGCAGCACGAGGCCGGGCGGCCATTTGTCGTGCACGCCGGGGGCGGGACCGTGACCGCGGTCGGCACGAAGTTCCAGGTGAGTTTCGGCACAGACGGCGATGTCGATGTGGTCCTGCTCAACGGGAAGGTGTCGGTCGCCGCGGCACGGTCGAAGACGACCCTGACCAGCGGAGAAGGATTGCAGTTCGATCGCACCGGCATCGTCCGCGGCGCACATCCCGTGGACCTGTCCGAGGCGCTGGGCTGGACGCACGGCGAGGTGATCGCGCACGACTGGCGCCTGCCGCAGCTGCTCGCCACGATGAACCGCTACAGCGACACCAAACTCCGGGTCGGCGATGCTTCGTTGCGCGACGTGCGCGTCACCGGCACCTTTCCTGCGGGAGACCAGCAGACCCTGATCCAGGTTCTCGAAGCCGGCTGGCCGATCCGCGCCGAGCACGTCTCCGCCACCGAGGTCGTGCTGTTGCACGACTAGCGCGACGGACGTCCGAACGTCCAAACCGGCGCGAACGCCCGGTTCCGAACGTGATGATCCGGATCGTGATGAGGAGGTAGGGTTTTGATCCGCTCTCCCCGTTTATGCACTGGGAAGGGAGCGCAGGCGACAGCCCTGCGCGGTACCTCCATCGACCTGGCAGAGGAGACCGCAAGTGAAGGCGACAGGATCCACGATCGCGCGCCGTCCGCGCGCGGCAGCCATGCGTTGCAGTGGCGGTGACGGCTGCCTGTTTCGACGTCGTGCCCTCTCCGTTTCCATTGCCTTGGCGGTAGCGGCTGCGGGCGGTGCCGGATTGTTGGTACCGGCCACGGTCCATGCCGCACAGGCCGTGGCATCCCAGGGTCAGGCGAGCAGAGACTATGCGATTCCCGCCGGCGCCCTCGACAAGGCGCTGGATGCCCTGTCTGCACAGGGCGGCGTGCACGTCGATTATTCCCCCGCACTGGTGGCCGGCAAGACCACGCGCGGCGTGACGGGACATTTCGCGCCGTCGGTCGCGCTGCAGGTGCTCCTGCGCGGCACCGGGCTCGCGCCGCGCGCGATCAACGGCACCACCTTCGTGCTGCAATCGGCGCCCCGGCCCGATCCGCCCGATCCCCGCCAGCAGCCGCCCGCGTCGGCGCCGTCCGCGCCGCCGTCCAAGCCGGAAACGTTGCAGACCATCGTGGTCACCGGCTCGCACATCCGCCGCGTGGACATCGAGACCGCCAACCCCGTGGTGGCCGTCACCGCCGCGCAGATACAGCAAACCGGCGACCTGACGCTGGGCGACATCGTCCAGAACCTGTCGGCGGTGACCGGGCCCATCAACAACCCGTACATCAACAACGCCGGGCACATCGGCGGCGCGACGCAGGTCGGTTTGCGGGGACTGGGGCCTTCGCGCACCCTGGTCCTGATCAACGGTCAACGGGTCATCAGCAACGACCTCAACGCGATTCCGGCGCAGGCCGTGGAACGCATCGAGGTGCTGACCAATGGTGCGTCGTCGGTGTACGGCTCCGATGCGATCGGCGGCGTCATCAACATCCTTCTGAAATCGAATTACGAGGGCGCGCAGTTCCAGGCCAGCTACGGCATTTCCGATCACGATGACGGGGAGCGCAAGGGTTTCTCGTTCATGTTCGGGCAGACGTCCGACAAGGGCAGCATCCTTGCCGGGGTCGATTACAACAAGATGGATGCGATCGAGGAGAGCGCGCGCCAGTTTTCCCGGCACACCGAATCGATCACCGGAAGCACGAACACGCCGCTGCATACGTTCTTCGGAGGTTCGAGTTTCGCGCCCCGCAGCGTTACCACCTTGCCGCCGTCCCTGCGGGCGAAATTCGGGTGCACCAACGTGTCGTTGAATCCCAGCGCGGTTGGCCAGACCGCGCCGACCACGCTGGCGGATTTCCATTGCACCAACCGCAGCCTAGACCTGTACGACTTCGCCGAATCCCGCCCGATCACGACCCCGCAGGAGCGCACCGACGCGTATCTGAACGGCGTGTATCACCTCACGTCCAATGTCGACGCGTTCCTGACCGTGCTGCACAACAGGACACAGTCGGGTTTCCTGCTGGGGCCCCCGGTGTGGGCGACGAACAGCGGTCTGGTGCTCTCCCAGTACAGCATGTACAACCCGTTCGGCATCACCTTCTCGCCGACGAACGGAAACGTGCTCCGGTCGCGGCTGACGACCATGGGCAACCGGTTCACGGCCATCACGACCACGACGGACGAGGGGATGTTCGGATTGCGCGGCAATCTCGGCGTGTTCGGCCAGGACTGGACGTGGGACGTGGGCTACAACTACGGCCACGTTTCGCAACTGTGGGACGTGGAAGGCCTGCCGGAATTGCCGCTGCTGCTGCCGGGCCTGGGGCCGTCCATGCTGGTCAACGGCGTTCCCGCCTGCGTGAGCACGCCGGGCGATCCGAACACCGTCATCCCGGGATGCATCCCCTGGGATACGTTCAACCTGGAGAATCCGGCTTCCCTGGAGGTGGTGAAGCATGCGACGACGCCGGCGCTGGTCGATACTTGGGACATCGAACGCATCAAGCACGCGGACATCAGCGGCGGCCTGTTCGACCTCCCGGCGGGTACGGTGCAACTGGCGCTGGGCGCGGCCTACCGGACCGAATACACCAACAACACCGTCGATCCCGTGCTGATCATCAACGACATCGGCACATGCACCTTCAGCAGCCAATGCACGTCGCACCTGCAGGGCGGATACAGCGTGAAGGAGGCCTACGCGGAACTCTTCATCCCCGTGCTCAAGGATCTGCCGTTCGTCCATGCCCTGAACGTCGATCTGGGCGACCGTTACTCCAAGTTCAGCGACTTCGGCAGCACCAACAACTGGAAGATCGGCGTCGAGTATCGGCCGATCGAGGATCTGCTGTTGCGCGGCACCGTGGCCAAGGTGTTCCGCGCGCCGACGATCGGAGACATCTTCGCGGGAACCTCGTTCGGCGGCCAGGTGATCAACAGCGATCCCTGCGACCACATTACCGTCGCGAACCCGGCCTGCGTGGGCGTGCCGCTGGACGGCACGTTCGTCGACACGCAGGTCGCCAATCACCAGCAGATCAATACGCTGGCCTCGGGATCGGCGTTCGCCAACTTCCCGCTGGGTCCCGAAAACGGCAAGTCGTTCGATTTCGGCGCCGTGTATTCGCCGCATTTCCTGCCGGGCTTCTCGGCCAGCATCGACACGTGGCGGATCTACCTCAACGACGTGATCACCGGGGTATCCGGGGGCACCATCCTGACTGCGTGCTTCAACGGCCTCCTCCAGTTCTGCCCGCTGATCAAGCGGTTCGGCGCGGACACGAACAGTCCGGGCCAGATCATCGAGTTCCTGTCACCGGTGGTGAATCTCGGACGCATCGACGTGAAGGGAACGGATCTGCAGGCGTCGTACACGCTGCCGAATCTGCCTGTCGGACAGTTCGCCGTGACGCTGCAGGGCACCTATCTCGATCAGTACAACCAGCAGACGGCGCCGGGGCAGCCCGGCAACCGCGTCATCGGCATGGCCGGCAACGCGAACACCGATGTCGGCGGCGGCATCGCGATCCTGTTGCCGCGGGTGCGGGGGCAGGGACAGCTGACCTGGCAACTGGGGCCGTGGAGCGCGCTGTGGCGCATGCAATACATCGGCCGTTTCGAGGTGGGCTCGCACCAGGTGTCGCGCGGGTATAGCGCCGTGCCTGGGTTCAGGCCGGGCAATCCCTATGTGCTGCACTATGGCGCCTACGTGTACAACGATCTGGCTGTCGGCTACGACATCGCGCCGTTGAACACGCGCATCGACTTCGGCGTCAACAACGTGTTCGACAAGCAGCCGCCCCTGATATACAACAACATCACCGGTCTGGGTAACGCCAACACCGATTCCGCCGACTTCGACGTGATCGGACGGTATTACTGGGGACGGTTGACGGTCGATTTCTGAGCGTCGCACCACCACGATGGTCCGGTGACGCGAAACGGATGTTCGCGCCCTCCGCCTCCGAATCCGGTGCGGTCCGGAGGCGGCCAGCTTTGCGCTGCGGCGGAGATGACACCATGCATTGCGCTTCGATCATTGCGGCAATCGCCCTGGCGGGTTCGGTCGGTGCAACGATGGCGGCGTCCGCCCCGCCGTCCAACCCGCACCCGGAACTCCGCGCGATTGCGGATGTGGTGCAAGCGTCCAACCTGCACGCGAGCGACGCCGCGCTGGTCGGTTTCGGAACCCGCAACACCACCCTGCTGCTGAAATCGAAAACGCGCGGGATCATCGCGGCGCGGGAGTGGGTTGCCGCGCAGTTCCGGAACATTTCCGGAGGCTGCGGCGGCTGCATCGAGATCGTCGAGCCCTCGCAGGTGTTCACCGGCCCGCGCATTCCGCAGAAGGACGGCGTGAAGATCGCCGACGTGGTGGCGATCCAGCGCGGCACCAGCGACCCGGACCGCGTGATCGTGATGACGGCGCACCTTGACTCGATCAACGGCAACGGCTTCACCAGCCATTGGCGGAACAACATCGGCGATGCCCCCGGCGCCAACGACGATGCGGCGGGCGTGGCGGCGCTGATCGAAACCGCGCGGGTGCTGAGTCATTACAAATTTCCCGCGACGCTGGTGTATTCGGCCGACTCCGGCGAGGAGCAGGGGTTGTACGGCGGCAAGATCATCGCGCAGTACGCCGTCGATCACGGCTGGAACGTCGAGGCCGACCTCAACAACGACATGGTCGGCAACTCGCACGGCGGCAATGGCGCCCATGATCCGCACACCCTACGGGTGTTTTCCGAAGGCACCAAGAGCAACGAGACCCCGGGGCAGGCGGCTTACCGGCGCTTCCACGGCGGCGGCGTGGATTCACCCTCGCGCAACATCGCGCGCTACATGCAGACGCTGGCCGGGCAGTATCTCCACGACTTCCACGTCCGCATGATCTACATGACCGACCGCTGGGGGCGTTCGGGTGACCAGGTGCCGTTCCTGGAACAGGGTTATCCCGCGGTGCGCCTGTCCGAATCCAACGAGGATTACGACCGCCAGCACCAGAACGTGCGCGTGGAGAACGGCGTGCACTACGGTGACGTGATTTCCGGTGTCGATTTCGACTACCTCTCCAACGTGACCCGGCTGGATGCGATCACGATGGCCTCGCTGGCGATGGCACCGGCGCCGCCGGCCGATCTCACGGTAAAAGGCGCGGTGGCTTACGACACCACGCTGTCGTGGAAGCCCTCGCCGGGGGCGGCCAGCCACGTCGCGTGGTGGCGCGAAACCACCGCGCCGCAGTGGCAGTTTTCGCGCAATGCGGGCGATGCCGATTCGATCGTGCTGAAGAACATCATCCTCGACGATTGGTTCTTTGGCGTCTCGGCGGTCAGCAGGGATGGCTGGGAAAGCCCGGCGGAGTTTCCGGGCTATGCCGGCAGCTTCGCGCGCTCGCCCAGGCTTGGTCCAGACGGCAAACCCGTCAACGAGTTGTACCCGAGCGCGTTCGAGGGTTTTCCCGGCGAGGCGGTCGGGGCGCCCTCGTGGCGCGGAGCGGCACCACGATCCAGCGGCGGTCATTGATGCGCCA
Organism: Gammaproteobacteria bacterium; assembly: GCA_021325195.1. GTDB lineage: Bacteria > Pseudomonadota > Gammaproteobacteria > Xanthomonadales > Rhodanobacteraceae > 66-474. The sequence goes on from JAJPHQ010000015.1 coordinate 6,202, forward strand.
TCGCAAGGCGAGGGGGTGACAGGATGCGTAGCTTCGGCAAGTTGCGGGTGCTGGGTCTGGTCTCGCTGCTGACCTGCGGCGGCGCGCAGGCGGCCCCGGCGTCGCCGCCGCCGTCCGGAGCGGACGAGGCCCACGCCTCGATTGCGACGCTGCAACAGCGGATGGCGAGCGGCAAGCTCGATTCGGAACGCCTGGTGCAGACGTTCATCGAGCGAATCCGGACGCTCGACCAGGCCGGCCCGCGTGTCAACGCGGTGATCGAACTGAATCCCGATGCGCTTTCGATCGCGAAGCAACGCGATGCCGAACGCGGGCACGGCAAGCACGGCGCGCTGTGGGGCATTCCGGTGCTGCTCAAGGACAACCTCGACACCGGCGACAGGATGCTGACGACGGCGGGTTCGCTGGCGCTCGCCGCCGCGCCCGCGCCGCGTGATTCCACGGTGGCGGCGAAACTGCGCGAGGCCGGCGCGGTGATCCTGGGCAAGACCAATCTCAGCGAGTGGGCGAACTTCCGCTCCACCCGTTCCACCAGCGGCTGGAGCGGACGCGGCGGACTCACCCGCAATCCCTACGTGCTGGACCGCACCGCGTGCGGTTCGAGCTCCGGCTCGGCCGCGGCGGTGGCGGCCGGATTCGTCAGCGTGGCGATCGGCACCGAGACCAACGGCTCGATCATCTGCCCCGCGGCGGCCAACGGCATCGTCGGGATCAAGCCGACGGTCGGGCTTGTGAGTCGCGCCGGCATCGTTCCGATCAGTTCCACCCAGGACACCGCTGGACCGATGGCGCGCGACGTGCGCGATGCCGCGATCGTGCTGAGCGCGATCGCGGGCGGCGATCCGCGCGATCCCGCCACCGCGGAGGCCGGCCGGCACGCGACCGATTACACGAGGTTTCTCGATCCGGGCGCGTTGAAGGGCAAGCGCATCGGCGTGGTGCGTGCGCTGAGCGGCGACAACCCGGACGTGAAACGCCTGCTGGACCAGGCCATCGCGGTGCTGCGCGCGCACGGCGCCAGCGTGATCGACAACGTGCAGATCCCGCACGTCAACGATTACGGCAACGCCGAGACCACCGTGCTGCTTTACCAGTTCAAGCACGGCCTCGACGCCTACCTCGCGACCCGCAAGGGCCTGCCCGTGCATACGCTGGCCGACCTGATCGCGTGGAACGAGGCGCACGCCGCCGAGGAAATGCCGTGGTTCGGGCAGGAGCTGTTCACGCAGGCCCAGGCCAAGGGGCCACTCACCGACAAGGCCTACACCGACGCGCTGGCGAAGCTGCAAACGCTGGCGGGCCCGCAAGGCATCGACGCGGCGATGAGCGCGCATCATCTCGACGCGCTGCTGGCGCCCGCGCAGGACCCGGCGTGGCGGATCGATCTGGTCAACGGCGATCCGAACCTGCCGTCGGCGTACGGGCCGGCCGCGGTCGCGGGCTATCCGTCGATCACGGTGCCGGCCGGTTTCGTGCACGGGTTGCCGGTCGGCATGCTGTTCTTCGGGCGCAAGTGGAGCGAGCCGGTGCTGATCGGCATCGCCTACGCCTACGAGTAGGCGACCCGTGCACGGCGCGATCCGCGGTTCCTGCCGACGATTCCCGCGATGCCCGGCATCACGCCATACACCGAGAAGGCGGAGGCGGCCAGCCGGCGGTCGCCGTGACGTGCCGGTTATCGATCCATAACCGTTGCCGCAGACGCTGTTCGATCGAAAGGCACATCCGCCGCCGCCGGACGGTTGCTAGACTGGCGCGATGGATGCGACGCGCAGCGATGTATTGATCCTCGGCGGTGGAGTGATAGGGCTTGCCTGTGCGCTGGCGCTGCTGCGCAAGGGCGCGTCGGTGCGCGTGCTGGAACGGAATGCACCGGGCAGCGGTGCCTCGCACGGCAACTGCGGCACGCTGACACCCAGCCACGCGATTCCGCTGTCGGTGCCGGACATGCCGTGGCAGGCACTGCGCTGGATGCTGCGGGGCGATGCGCCGCTGTACGTCAATCCGCGTCCCGATCTCGAACGCTGGCGCTGGCTGCTCGGCTTTGCGCGCCGCTGCCGGATGGCCGCGGCCGAACGCGCGGCGCTGGCGCGCAGCGCGATCCTGCAGCGTTCGTACACGCTGTTGCCGCGCCTGCTGGTCGAGGAGGGCATCGACTGCGAATACGCGCCCAGCGGCACGCTGCACGTGTACCGCGATGCGCGCGTGCTGGATCATGACAGGCGGGACATCGAGTGGATGCGCCGGCTGGGCATCGCCACCACGGAACTGACCGGTGACGCCGCGCAGCAGATGGAACCCTGCCTGCTGCCGGGCACCATGGGCGCGCTGCTGCATCCCGACGATGCGCAGTTGCGCCCCGACAAGCTGGTCGATGGTCTGGCACGCCGGGTGTGCGAACGCGGCGGCGCGATCGAGCAGGACGCGCTGGTGCAGGGCTTTGCCTGCGCGAACGGTCGCATCGATGCGGTGCGCACCGCGCGCGGCGAGTTCTCGGGCGATCGCATCGTGATGGCGCTGGGCGCGTGGTCGCCGCCGCTCGCGTCGTCGCTGGATTTGCGCCTGCCGCTGCAGCCGGGCAAGGGTTATTCGATCACCACTTCGCGGCCCGCCGCGTGCCCGCAGCATGCGCTGGTGCTGCGCGAGGTCAGCGTGTGCGTCACGGCGTGGGGTTCGGGTTTCCGGCTCGGCAGCACCATGGAGTTCTCCGGCTACGACACCACGCTCAACCGCACGCGGCTGGACGCGCTCAGGCGCGGCGCGCGCGCCTACCTGCGCGAACCCTTCGGCGCGGAACTGCGCGAGGAATGGTGGGGCTGGCGGCCGATGTGCGTGGACGAGGTGCCGCTGATCGGCCCGGTGCGGCGCTGGAACAACCTGCTGCTGGCCACCGGACACGGCATGCTGGGCGTCAGCATGAGCGCGGCCACGGCCGAACTGGTTGCATCGCTGATCGCAGGCGAGGCACCGCTGCTGGATCCGCTGCCCTATGCGCCGATGCGCTTCGGCTTGTGACGGAACCCGGCTGATCGCATCCGTGGTCCGGCAGACGCGCCGGGAATGCATTCAGCGGGACCGTTTGCACCGGGCGGGTCGAGGTGCGAACGGACGCTGGTTTGATTGCGCGAACGAGGATCGGCATGGATACGCACTCTGACCTGCTCGTGATCGGCGGCGGCTCGGCGGGTCTGGCCGCCACGATCCGTGCCGCGCGGCACGGCGCGAAGGTCACCCTGTTCGAACCGCACGAACTGGGGGCACCTGCGTCAACCGCGGCTGCGTGCCCAAGAAGGCGATGTGGCTGGCTGCCGAACTGGCGGAAGCGCAGCGGCTGGCGGTCGCGGCCGGGTTCGACTCCAAACCCGGCGAACTCGACTGGGCCGCTTTTGTGGCGCGCCGCGACGCCTACGTGCTGCGTGCCCGCCAGTCCTACGCGAACCGGCTGCAGGAACTCGGCGTGCGCGTGGTGCCCGCGCACGCGCGCTTCCTCGACGCGCACACCCTGCGTGCGGACGCACGGGAGTACCGCGCGCCGCACATCGTGGTCGCGACCGGTTCGCGGCCGCGCGCGCTGGATCTGCCCGGCGGCGGCCTCGCCATCGATTCCGACGGCTTCTTCGAACTCGCCGCGCGGCCGTCGCGGGTCGGCGTCATCGGCGGCGGCTACATCGCGGTGGAACTGGCCGGCGTGCTGCGCGCGCTGGGCGCGCGTGTCGAGCTGTTCTCGCGCAGCCGGCTGCTGTCGCGTTTCGATGCCGACCTGGGCCACGCGCTGGGCGCGATGATGCAGCGTGACGGCGTGATCAGGCACGAACGCTGCGCCGTGCGCGGCGTCGCCAGCGGCGCCGGCAGCGCGCTTTGGCTGGACTGCGCCGATCACGAACGGCACGGCCCCTACGACTGCGTGATCCGCGCGATCGGGCGCGTGCCGAACACGGAAGCATTGACGCTGGACGAGGCCGGCGTCCGCCTGGGCGGCGAGGGTGAGGTCGTCACCGACGACTACGAAAACGCCAACGTCGCGGGCGTGTACGCGCTGGGCGACGTCAACGGCAAGCGGGCGCTGACGCCGGTCGCGATCGCGGCCGGCCGCGCGCTGGCCGATCGGCTGTTCGGCGGCAGCGCCGATGCGCATCTGGATTATGCGTGCATTCCCAGCGTGGTGTTCTCGCATCCACCGGTCGGCAGCGTGGGACTTTCCGAAGCCGAGGCCCGTGCGCATTTCGGCGACGCGGTGCGGGTGCGCAGGGCGCAGTTCGTGCCGATGCTGTGGGCGCTGACCGGCCGGGAGGGCCGCACCCTGATGAAGCTGGTGTGCACCGGCGCGGACGAACGCATCGTCGGGCTGCACGGCATCGGTCCCGGCATGGATGAAATGCTGCAGGGCTTCGCGGTGGCGTTGCGGATGGGCGCGCGCTTCGAGGACTTCCGGCGCACGGTGGCGATTCATCCGACCTCGGCCGAGGAATTCGTGACGATGTCGTAGCGCGGTTGCAAGCCTGCCGCGCCCGGCCTCTGCGCGCCGGCGATGTCCGGATAACGCCCGTTACATGAATGTAACGCTTTGGGCCAGGGAATCCCCACGTACCGGCGTGTACACTCCGGTTCCTGCGCTCGGGCGGTGCGCAACCCCGGATCAAGTCCGGGGCAGGCTCTGCCTTCGCTGGCGACGGTTTGCAAAGCGCGCCATTCCGAGAAGACATCTGATTCGGCCCAATCAACGCATGGAGACCTTCACCCTGCATCGCGGCGAAACGCCGCTGCTGGTCAGCCTGCCGCACGACGGCACCGCGATCCCCGATGACATCGCCGCCCGGATGACCGATGCCGCGAAGCGCGTGCCCGACACCGACTGGCACGTGGGACGGCTGTACGCGTTCGCGCGCGAGCTCGGTGCTTCGCTGATCGCGCCGCACTGGTCGCGATACGTGGTGGATCTGAACCGGCCGCCGGATGGCCATGCCCTGTATCCCGGCCGCAGCGAAACCGCGCTGGTGCCGGTCAACACTTTTGCCGGCGAGGCGATCTACCGCGCGGGCGGGGAGCCCGGCGCGGAAGAAATCGCCGCGCGCGTCGAGACGTACTGGCGTCCCTATCACGACGCCTTGCGCGCCGAATTGCAACGGTTGCGCGCCGGGCATGGACGCGCGGTGCTGTGGGACGGGCATTCGATACGAAGCCGGGTGCCCAGGTTCTTCGAGGGCCGGCTGCCCGACTTCAACCTGGGCACCGCGGACGGCGCCAGCTGCTCGACCGCCCTGCAGGGTCGCCTGACCGCGCTACTGCGCGAGCGCGCCGGCGGCGCAGGCAGTCCCTACAGTCACGTCGTCAACGGGCGTTTCAAGGGCGGCTACATCACCCGCCATTACGGTCATCCGGCCGGCGGCGTCGAAGCCGTGCAACTGGAGCTGGCGCAGTGCACCTACATGGACGAGGACAGCTTCGACTACCAGCCCGCGTGTGCCGCGCCGGTGCAGGACGTGATCCGCGCCTTGCTGGAGGCCTGTCTAAGCCATGGGCGCAGCGCCGGGTCGTGACGCGACGGCACTGTGCGCATCGCGCGTCCGCATCATGCCGAGCGCGATCGACAGGATCAGCGCGAGACCACCCAGGATCACGAACACGCTCCAGAACGGTTCGTGCATGTACCCGAGCGAGAGCACGCCGGTCAGGACATAGAAAATGCCGATCAGTCCGGAAACAGCCAGCGCACCGGTCTCGCCGCGCCAGGCCCACCACGCGCTCCGGATCACCAGCAGGCCGAACACCAGCATGCAGCCGCCGCAGAAATACCAGACCAGATAGACCAGCCTGTCCGTGTGTGCATCCAGCGACACGTGGACGAGTCCGGTGTCCAGGGAGGCGCGGCCGACGAAGCTGTGACCGAAGGCGCCGAGGCCGATCAGCAAGCCGGTGAGCGCGAGTGCCGCCGAAGCGAATGTGCGCAGCATGGATGCCTCCTTCTTCCGGTCGTGGTGGTCCCGTGCGTCGGCCTTTCCGCAACCGGTCAGGCCGGGTTCGCCGCGGCGGCGTAAGCCGCCAGCAGCCTGGCCCAGCCGGTCTCGACACTGTCACGGATGCTGCGGCCGGCCCTGCCGTGACGCTCGAAGCGGCGGTGCTCGAATTCGACGCGCGTGCGGGTGGGGGTTTCTTCCACGAAGCGCACCTCGTATTCGCTGGCGTGTGCAAGGTCGGGATCGAACTGCCAGTCGCCGCCGATCTGCCATGCCACCACCAGCCGCGAAGGAGGATCCCACACCAGCACCCGACCCCACTCGCATTCCGTGCCGTGGACACCGCGTTCGAACACGCGTCCGCCCGCGCGCGGTTCCATCACGGCTTCCTGCATGGGTTCCCTGCCGATGTGATGGTCGCGGAACCACCACCTGTCCAGACCGCGGGTGAACACCTCGAAGGCGTGCGCGCGCGGCGCCTCCACGACCAGGCTGTGACGGACGGGCGGGATGGGCGGGAGGGGGTTCATCGGGATTGCTCCTTCCGGGATCTTTCGGCGGTTTGCTTGAAGGCCTGCAGGGATTCCTGCCAGAACCGCTCGAAGTAGTCGCGCAAACCGGCGATGCCTTCGGCATCGAGCCGATAGAGGCTGCGGTTGGCCGCGCGCTCCCGCCGCACCAGCCCGACATCCTTGAGCACCTTCAGATGCTGGGACACCGCCGAGCGCGTGACCGGCAGGCCGCGCGCGATCTCGCCGACCGCCAGCGGACCGCGCCGCAGGCGCTCTAGGATCGCCATCCGCGTGGGATCGCCCAGCGCCTGCACCCGGATTTTCAAGTTAGTCTTCACTAACCGTTAGTATAGACTAACATTCTGGCCCGTCAAGTATCCCCTGCAGCCGCCGGGGATGTGCAGGCGCCGGAATGCGAGTAGCCTGTTCCCGGTGCAGTTTCGAGGAGACGGGGCCATGAACGAGCCTGTTTCGCACGAGCCGCCGCCGGTGACGCGGTTTCCGCAGGACGAACCGGCGCGCTACACGCCCGACGGCTACCGTGCGGGCATCATCACCGCGATCTCGGTACTGGTCGGCTTTTCGCTGGCGTTCCTGCGCTACTGGGGTTTCGAGGCGCCGGGAAGCTGGTCCTGGCATTTCGTGATCTCGACCGCGCTGATGCTGGTCTCGATGCTGATGCAGTTGATTGCGCTGTTCCGCTCGCTGCAGGTCGAGGATCACGAGATCCCGCATTACCGCGTCACCGTGCGCTGGTTCGTGTGGGGCGTGGTGGTCATGGTGGCCGGCCTGGTGTTCGCGGCTGCGGAAGTGTCGCGGGTTGCGCACGGATTCCGGGTGTTCTGACGGCAGCGGCGGCTTCCCTTGTCAATCCGGCGGCAGCCGTGCGATGCACTTCAACTCGATCGCGATCGGCGTCGGCAGCGAGGCGATGCCCAGCGTGGTGCGGCAGGGCGCGTGCGCGGGATCGGGGAAGTATTCGGCCCACACCGCGTTGTAGGCCTTGAAGTCGCGCGCCATGTCGGTGAGGAACACGGTCACGTCGATCAGGTCTTCCCAGCGCGCGCCGCCGGCTTCCAGCACCGCGCGCACGTTGGCGAACACCTGCCGGGTTTGCGCGACGATGTCGTGATCGACCAGCTTGCCGGCATCGTCGTACACGTTGCCGGGAATCGCGTCGCTGCCCGGCATGCGCGGACCGATCCCGGACAGGAACAGCAATTCACCCACGCGCCGCGCGTGCGGATACGCGCCCACCGGCGCGGGAGCGGTCCCGGCGCGGATCGCCGCGCCGCTCAAGGGTGCGTCCCGGTGTTCTTGCATGGGGCGTTGCCTTTGCCCTGCACGGCCGCCGTCGATTCCGCGCAACCCGTGCCGGCCTGGTTCGCCGGCGCCGGGCCGGCGGCGGGCGGATCGTTGCCGCCCTCCGGCACGGTGATCGCCTGGCGGATGAACACGTTGCCGTTCTCGTCGCTCGCCGTGAGCCGGTAACGTCCGGGGCGCAGGTACAGTTCGCTGGTCGGAATGCTGTAGTCGCCGGTGGTGATCTTGATGTCGTCGATGGTCATCAGCGGGATGGGGTCCAGCACCATCCGGTCGGCAGGGATCGCGTCGTCGCCTTCGTCGGCGTAACGGGCTTCCACGATGCAGGGGAAATGCCGCTGGCACATGTTGCCGCTGACCGAGTAGGGCACGCGCAGGCCCCACAGGGTCAGCCAGGTCGGGCGCCCCTGCTTGAACTGCTCCTCGGGGAAGATCACGCTGACGTCGTAACCGGGCCGGAGCGACCACGGCTTGCCGTCGGCGCTGATGAACACGATCGGCTGCCCGGGATGGACCGACTGGATGATCGCGCCGTAATCGGGATGATCCATCGAGCGGTTCTGGTGCGGGATCAGGATGGTCTGCTCGACCGACAGCGGCACGATGCCGCTGTCCTTGATGAAGTGCTCGGCCATCGACTGGGCGCCCAGGAACTGGCCGGTCTTCTGGATGTGCGCGTAACCGGCGTTGACCACCAGCCGCGCGTTCGGATCATCCTTCAGGATCTGCCACAGGTGTTCGGCCTGCTGGGCCTCGCGTGCATCGCCGGTGTGGTTCTGGTCGGCCTCGTAGGCCACCACCTTGTAGCCCAGCTTCAGCGCGGTGCGCACCATTTCCGCGTAGATCGGCTCGCGGGTGTAGAAGCCGCTGTCGGCGACGGGATAACCGCGCTTGTTCAGGGCGTCGATGTCGGAGCGGTACAGCGTCTCCGCCGCGAAGGTATTGAAGCCTTCCTCGCGCAGCGCCTTCAGCAGTTTCACGGTCAGCGTGCGCGTCAGCGCGATGTTGTGGGCTTCGTTGAGAAACACCACACGGTACCCGGCCGCGAGTCTGGGCAGGTAGGTCGCGGCCAGCACGGGGTGATAACCGGGCAGCGTCAGCGGCGAAGGCGCGTCGTCGGACAGCGGCTTCTGCTGGATCGAAAACGCGATTTCGGCATCCGCGTAATCGCCGATGAAACTCTGGTACCAGGACAGGTACTGGCCGAAGATCGCGCGAAACGCCGGCTGGCCGTCGGAGGCATAGGCGCGCCGCAGCACCTGGTACTGCGCGAGCAGGCCCTTGCGGTCGTGCGCCTGCTTCATGATGGTGTCGGACTTCTCCATCGCCTCCAGTTGCTGTTCCCTCCACACCGAGGGGATCTGCGCGGGAGCGGGCAGCAGCCAGGCGAGAGCGAGCAGGGTAACCAGACCGAGGGTGCATGCGTGGCGCATCGGTGTTTCCGGCGGTGGTGGACGACGCGGCGCACCATGCGCACGCGGCGGCTGTCATGCTTCGTCGTGCATCGAACCGTTCATGCGGGGGCGGCGTCCAGCCGCGCCAGGGCACGATCGTAGCCGGATTCCAGCGTCTCGAAGCGATCCACGTCCACGCCCAGGTCGTGGATCCGGCCGTCCGCGAGACCGTAGCACCACCCGTGCACGGCCAGTTTCTGTCCGCGCTGCCAGGCGTCGCGCACCACGGTAGTGTGGCAGGCGTTGGCGACCTGCTCGATCACGTTGAGTTCGCACAGCCGCGCGTGACGCCGCGCGGGCGGAACCCTGTCGAGCTGCGCGCGGTGCCGGTCCAGGATGTCACCGATGTTGCGCAGCCAATTGTCGATCAGGCCGAGGCGTCTGCCTTCCAGCGCCGCCTGCACGCCGCCGCAACCGTAATGACCGACCACCATGATGTGCTCCACCTTCAGCACGTCCACCGCGAACTGCATCACCGACAGGCAATTGAGGTCGGAATGCAGCACCAGGTTGGACACGTTGCGGTGCACGAACACCTCGCCCGGCTCCATGTCGATGATCTGGTTGGCCGGCACCCGCGAATCCGAACAGCCGATCCACAGGTATTTCGGCGCCTGCTGTTTCGACAGGCGTTCGAAGAACTGCGGGTCCTGCGCGCGGACGCGTTCGGACCAGCGGCGGTTGCTTTCCAGCAAGTCCCGGGGTGTTCTCATGTGGTGGCCTCCCGTTGCGCGATGCAGATGTTCCTGGGCTCGGTGAAAAAGCGCAGCGCTTCCACGCCGCCCTCGCGGCCCATGCCGGAATGCTTGACGCCGCCGAACGGCGTGCGCAGGTCGCGCAGCATCCAGCAGTTGACCCAGACGATGCCGAACTCGATGCGCGCGGCGACGCGGTGCGCGCGCGCGAGGTCGCGCGTCCACAGCGAGGCCGCGAGCCCGTAGTCGGTGCCGTTGGCGATCGCGACGGCCTCGTCCTCGGAATCGAACGGGATCAGCGTGACCACCGGCCCGAAGATTTCCTCGCGGTTGGTGGCGCATTGCTGCGGCAGGCCCTCGATCACGGTCGGTGCCGCGAACCAGCCGCCTTCGCAGCGGCCCGGCACCTTCACCGCATCGCCGCCACACAGCACCTTGCCGCCTTCCTCGCGTGCCCGCGCGATGCAGCCCATCACCTTTTCGAAATGCGGTTTGGAAACCAGCGCGCCGAGGTCGCTGGACTCGTCAGCCGGATCGCCCATGCGCAGCGCTTTCACCCTTTCCAGATAGCGGCGCTTGAAGTCTTCGTAAATCGCACTCTCGATCAGCAGGCGCGAACCGCACAGGCAGATCTCGCCCTGGTTGGAAAAGCCCGAGCGCACGAGGGTGTCGAGGCTGGCGTCGGAGAGGTCTGCGTCGGCAAACACGATGGCCGGATTCTTGCCGCCCATTTCCAGCGACACCTTCTTGAACTGCCTGGCAGCGGTTTCGGCGATGGAAGCACCCGTGCGGGTGGAGCCGGTGAACGATACGGCCTTGATCTTCGGATGCCCGACGATGGCTTGGCCCACCTTCGGACCCGATCCGTGCACGATGTTCAGGACGCCCGGCGGAAAGCCGCATTCGACCGCGAGTTCCGACAGGCGGAACGCCGTGAACGGCGTGATCTCGGACGGCTTGGCCACCACCGTGTTGCCGGCCGCGAGCGCGGGCGCGATCTTCCAGGTGAAGAGATAAAGCGGCAGGTTCCACGGCGAGATGCAGCCGGCCACGCCCAGCGGCAGGCGCAGCGTGTAGTTCAAGGCGTGCGCATCCGCGTGCGCTTCGCTGCTCCATTGCGTGACGGCCTCGGCGAAAAAGCGCAGGTTCGCGACCGCGCGCGGGATGTCCACGCTGCGCGCCAGCTTTACCGGTTTTCCCGTGTCGCGGGATTCCTCGCGCGCGAGTCCATCGAGCCGCGCTTCGACCGCTTCGGCAAGGCGGTGCAGGTGCGTTGCGCGTTCACCGGCCGGCAGCGCCGCCCAGGCCGGCGCCGCGTGCTCTGCTGCCGCGACCGCCGCTTCGACATCGCGCGCATCGGAATCCGGACACCGGGCATAGACCTTCCCAGTCGCCGGTTCGAACACGTCCAGATAGGCACCGCTTTCCGGCGCACGCAATCGCCCCCCGATCAGATTGGCGAGGATGATCGATTCCATGCCGCAAGCTTACCGCATGGAACCCCTCTCCCAGCGGGAGAGGCGGCGCGTAGCGCCGAGCGCGTGACAGCGGCCGCGCAGGCGAGGTTGCGGCATCGCCACAAGAGGGAGTCTCGTCGCTGGCGAACGCGAGGTGTCGATCCATCATCCGGCTCTTCGCGTCCCTTTCCCGGAGAGAAGGGAAAAGCTGCGTATCACGACTCATTCCGACATGGTGTCGTATTTCCTCACCAGCGCCTCGAACTTCGGATTGCTGCGCAGCGGACGCCACGGCGGATTGGAGGCGAGATCCGTGCAGGCCGCGGGCGCGCCCGCACAAATTCCGCGCAACAGGTCGACGGCGACGTCCTTTTCGCCCAGCATCACATACAACTCGGCCAGGTCTTCCAGCGCGTAGGGCGCCAGGCCGCCGCGCAGGCGCATTGCATCCATCGCTGCCAGCGCCCTGGATCGCAACCCGGGGTCGAGCAGCGACTGGTAAGCCAGCTTGCCGGCGGCAACCAGTTGCTTGTCCTGCGGGGCGGACGGCTGCGCCAGATCGAAAGCCCGCATGGCGGCCTCGTTCTGGTGCAGCAACCTGTAGACCAAAGCCAGGGTGAACGCGGAGTCGGGGCTGTCCGGGGCCAGTTTCATCAGGGTATCGGCCGGCGGCAGCGCCTGCGCATACTGGCCGAGATCGAGATAGGTGTCCGCGAGATTGCCTTGCGCGGTGGCTGAATCGGGGTCGAGCATGACGGCTTCCTGGGTCTGCGCCAGATTCTGTTCGAGAGGCAACGCGAGCGCGTAGTCCATATGCGCGCCCGCGTTGCTGGGATCGATCTCCAGGGCGCGTTCATAGGCCACCTTCGCTTTGGCGATTTGCCGATCAGTCGCGTCTGCATTGGCCAGTTGGACGAGAGCTTCCACGTTGCGGGGGTCCAGCGCCAGCGCCCGGGTGGCTTCCGCGCGCATCCTGGGCACGGCCTCGTCGGGTGGCAGGGTGCCGAATTGGGTCAGCAGGAGCCAGGCGCGCGCCAGTCCCGCGTGCGCTTCCGCGTAATTCGGCTCCAGCGCGATGGCTCGCTCGAAATCCTTGCGCGCCAGTTCCACCGTTTCGGCGGTGCGGGCACGGTCCAGCGCCGCGCGGCCTTTCAACACCAGGTCGTGCGCTTCGGGGTTCACCACGGGCGCCGCGCCCGCGCTGGCGAATTTCACCTTGAGCGCGCTGGCGATGGATTGCGAGATGGTGTCCTGCACCGCGAAGATGTTTTTCAGGTTGTCGTCGTAGTGGTTCGACCACAACTGGTATCCACTGACGGCGCTGACCAGTTCCACGATCACCCGCACCTCGTCACCCTGGCGCAGGATCTTGCCCGTCAGCACGTTGGCGACATTCAGCGCCTTGCCGATGTCTGCGGCGGATTCGCCGTTGTCGCGGTACTTCGAGGCGGTGTCCCAGGCGATCACGCGCAGCGCGGTGTTCTGGCCCAGCGCGTTGGTGAGTTCCTCGGTGATTCCGTCACTGAAGTATTGCTCCTTCGGGTCGCCGCCCAGATTCTGGAATGGCAGCACCACCAGCGTGTCAGCTGGTGGATGGAAGGAGGCGGCCTTGGCCGCGATGGATGGCGCAGGTGAACGGCTCGAGGAAGATGTCGCGGGCGCCGTTTGCACCACGGTTGCCGCGGGGGATTTCGATGCGACAGCATCGCGCAATACCAGCAGCCGCCAACCCAGCAGCGCCACCGCGACGATCAGCGCCGCGACGATCACGATGTTGAGCTTGCGGGCGATCTGGCGCTCGGCGAATTCCGGGCGTGCGCCGGGCGAATCGGCGGGTTCGGTGCGGCGCACGCCTTCGGGGGTGATTTCGTACACCCACGCACAGATCACTGCGGCCGGGAAACCGATCGCCAACACCACGACGACCAGCCGTACGCTCCAGTTCGGGATATTGAAGAAGGGAAAGACCTGGGTGGCGATCTGTACCAGCAGCCATGCGGCTATGGCGTAGCCCACCGCGATGCGCCACACGTGGCGACGTTTCAGTTCCTCGAAGAAACCGGGTTTGCCGGATGCCACGCGAAGAGAATCCCGCCGGGAACGGCCCGGCCTCCAAGCGGGAGTGTAGTCGATCACATCGTGAGGTTCAGGTGCGGGCAAGTCCTGCCTTTCGCTTCCATCCCGTCATTCCGGAGCGGCCTGCGGCTTCATCGCGGGTCGAACCCGGCTGCGCTGGCGGGATTGTCAACGCGAACGCCGAATGCGAGCGCATGCAGGGCGCGAGTGAATCCAGCCATTCCAACGAATGAAAACCGGATTCGGGGTTCATCGCCGATGAGGCTGGCGATGCCCCGGAATGACGAATGCAGTTTGAGCCCTCCTGGGCGCGCTACAGCGAACGCGTCCTTCCGCCGTCCACGGGAACGTTGATGCCGGTGATGTAGCCCGCGGCGGGCGAACACAGGAACGCGACCGCCGCGGCGATTTCCGAGGGATCGGCAAAGCGCCGCATCGGGATTTCGGATTCCATCTCGCGCTGCATGGCTTCGACGTCGACGCCCGACTTCCGCGCGCGCGTGGCGACGATCTGTTCGATGCGCGGCGTTTTCGTGGAGCCGGGCAACACGTTGTTGACCGTGATCCCGAACGGCGCGAGTTCGGTCGCCAATGTCTTGGCCCAGCTCGCCACCGCCCAGCGGGTGGTGTTGGACACGCCGAGTCCGGCGATCGGCTCCTTCACCGAGGTCGAGATGATGTTGACGATCCGTCCGTATCCCGCCTCGCGCATGCCGGGAATCACCGCCTCGGCCAACACGTGGTTGGCGAGCAGGTGCTTGCGGTAGGCCTCGAGGAAATCCTCGATCCGCGCACCCAGCAACGGCCCCGGCGGCGGCCCGCCCGAGTTGTTGACGAGGATGTGCACGGGATGCGCGGCGGTGAGTGACCGAACCACCGCGCGCAAAGCTTCGGTATCGCCCGAGTCGGCGACCAGGAAGTCATGCTGCTGCGCGCCGTGGACGCGCGGCAGTTCCGCGACGACCCGGCGCAGCGCGTCCTCGCGTCTCGCCAGCGCGGTGACGTTCGCGCCCAGTTTCGCCAGCTCCACCGCACAGGCGCGGCCGATACCCTGGGAAGCGCCGCAGACCAGCGCGCAGCGACCGGTGAGATCCAGTTCCATCGCGTCCGTCCTTCGCCGAATGCTCAGCGGTCGAGCAGGGTTTTTTTCAACTCCGGCAGCAGTCCGCTGCCGCGCTTGGGCTTGCCGCACAGGCCATTATCGACGGCATCGGCGTAGCGGGGCGTGAGCACGCCCACCGCCAGCGTGCCGTCGGGGCCGTGCGGCAGGTCGAAGCTGCCGCTGCTGGCAGGCACCGCCGAAGGCAGGCTGCTGCCGGTGAAGCTGGCCGGCGACTGGGACCAGTAGGTCTTGGCCGCGAGCTGCGCCTTCGAGCTGGTCACCACCAGATAGTGCGCATCGGGATCATCGATGGCCACCGCGCCGAACGCACCGGACATCCCGGGCCGCCAGCCGATGTATTCGCACAGCTTCACGTCGGTGCGGGACAGCGGCTTGTAGTTGGCGTCCAGCAGGACCGCGGTGGGCGCGAACAGGTAACTGTTGCCCAGTTGCCGCGCCGAAGGCCTGGACTGGAACGCCACGCGGTAAGGCTGGCTGAATTTCGGCAGCGTGAAGGTGAGGAAGTGCGTGCGCTCGCCGTCCAGTTCGGCCACCGGACTGAAACGGTCGATGGTGAACTCGCGCGGCTGTGGCGGGAGCTCGTCGTGAAAGGGCAGGTCGGCCCAGGCGTGGCAGCACGGCGTCTCCGTCTGCAGGCGCTTGATCGCCTCGTCGCGCGACGGCGGCGGCGGCGCGGCCAACGCAGGCAGCGACACCGGCACCAGCGGCATTTTGACCGCATGCGTACAGCCGGCGAGCAGCAGCGCCGCCATCAATGACCAACCGATTTGCGTGATGCGGTACGACACGGATGCTTGCGGGAAGGCGCCGTCAAGGAAGCTCTGAACCAATCCATCCGGGATTCGCCAGCGCACGCCGAATCCGGTACACGCCCGGAATTCGGTTTCGCCAATCAAGCCCGTGCAACCCGTGCGTGCCCGGTTGGCTGGCGGCCCATCCCTGTGCCGGATGGAAACCCCGATCAATCGGAGTTTCCTCAAAACTCGGCATGTCCCGGCGTGCGTGGATAGGGAATCGCGTCGCGGATGTTGGACAAGCCGCAAACGTACACCAGCAGGCGCTCGAAACCCAGCCCGAACCCCGCGTGCGGCACCGTGCCGTAGCGGCGCAGGTCCCGGTACCACTGGTAGTGCGCGGGGTCGAGCCCGAACTCGGCCATCCGCCGGTCCAGACAGTCCAGCCGCTCCTCGCGCTGCGAACCGCCGATGATCTCGCCGATGCCCGGCGCCAGCACGTCCATCGCCGCGACGGTCTTGCCGTCGTCGTTGAGCCGCATGTAGAACGCCTTGATCTTCTCCGGATAGTTCATCACCACGACCGGCCGGCCCACGTGTTGTTCCGCGAGCCAGCGCTCGTGCTCGGTCTGCAGATCCATGCCCCATTCGACCGGAAACTCGAACTTTTGTTTCGCACGCTTCAGGATATCGACCGCCTCGGTGTATTCGATGCGCTCGAAGGGCGAGGCGATGAATTTTTCGAGGCGGGTGACGGCATCCTTCTGCACGCGTTCGGCGAAGAACGCCATGTCGTCGGCGCGCTCCTCCAGCACTGTACTGAAGATGGCTTTCAGGAATTTTTCCGCGCAATCGGCATCGTCGTTCAGATCCGCGAACGCGATCTCCGGTTCGATCATCCAGAACTCGGCCAGGTGCCGCGGCGTGTTGGAGTTCTCGGCCCGGAAGGTGGGCCCGAAGGTATAGACCTTGCTGAGCGCGAGGCAATACGCCTCGACGTTCAATTGCCCGGACACGGTCAGAAACGCCTCGCGGCCGAAGAAGTCCTTGCGGAAGTCGATCGCGCCCCTGTCGTCGCGCGGCAGGTTGGCGAGATCCAGCGTGGAGACGCGGAACATGTCGCCCGCACCCTCGGCATCCGAGGTCGTGATGATCGGCGTGTTGACCCAGAAGAAGCCTTCGCCGGTCAGGTGCCGGTGGATCGCCATCATCATGGTGTGACGCACCCGCGAAATCGCGCCGAACAGGTTGGTGCGCGGGCGCAGGTGCGCCACCTCGCGCAGGAATTCCGGCGAATGCGGCTTGGGCTGGATCGGGTAGGTTTCGGGATCTTCCACCCAGCCCGGCACTTCAATGGAATCGGCCTGCAGCTCGAATGCCTGGCCCTTGCCCTGCGAAGGCACCAGCCTGCCGCGGGCGACGATCGCGCAGCCCGCGGAGAGTTTCTGCACCTCGCTCGCGTAGTTCGGCAGCGAGGCGGGCGCGACGACCTGCAGCGTGTCGAAGCAGGAACCATCCGACAGGTTCACGAACGACAGGCCGGCCTTGGAATCGCGGCGGGTGCGCACCCAGCCGCGCACCTCGACCGGCGTCCCCTCCGGCGTGTGGCCGGACAAAGCCTGCTTGACACTCAACGTGACCATTGCTTGAAAACCCGCCTGCCCGGAGCCATGTCCGAAGGATGCGAACGCGCGATAATAGCCGAGCGGGGATCTCCCGCTCACCATGCACCATCAATCCGCCATGCCGATCGAACTGACACCCGCTGCTGCCGCCCGGATGCGCGATTTCCTCGGCCGGAATCCGGTCGCGCCGGGCGTGCGTTTCGGCATCAAGCGCACCGGCTGCTCGGGGCTGGGCTACGTGGTCGACGTGGCCCGCTCGGTGACCGCCGACGACAAGGTCTTCGACCTCGACGGCGTGCGCCTGATCGTGGATGCCAAGGCCCTGCCGTTCGTGGACGGCACCCGGATCGACTTCACCCGCGAGGGGCTCAACGCCTCGTTCGTGTTTCACAACCCCAACGCCGTCGGCGAATGCGGCTGCGGCGAGAGCTTCACGGTGGCCGAGCAGACGCGTCAACCGGCGCCCTGATCGCGCGCCGGCGGCACGCGGCCTCGCAGCCGGCCCGAACGGCGAACGCGCGCGCCCGGCGACGGCGCTTGCAGAAAACACCCGGTCGCCCCTATCATTTGCGGTTCTTCGCGGCTTTCGGGCCGGCGAAGACCCTCGCCTCACCGCCGGCTCGCCGTGTCGGGAGGCTGCCCCGCCGGATGCACGCATCCGGCGACACCCACGAGGAAGCCACAATGCGTCATTACGAAGTCGTGTTCCTGGTCCACCCGGACCAGAGCGA
>JAJPHQ010000115.1 GCA_021325195.1 Gammaproteobacteria bacterium
ACGTGCGGGGTGAATTCGGGCTTGTGCTTGCCGCGCAGGCGCCGCGCGACCTCCGAGCACAGGCGGCCCAGCGTCTTGCCGCTGGCATCGACCACCAGCCAGTCGCGCTTGACCGATTCGGCCTTGGCGCTGAACGTCTTCATGGGTGCGATCCGTACAGTTTTGGGTAAGCCCGCACAGGGTGCGGCCGTCGCGGTGGGGTTGCGACGAGGGTTTACAGCAACGAAAGACTGCGAAGGATAGCCGGGGTCCAAATGTCGTGCAAGCCTCTGAAGCGGAAAGTGCGACCGGCAAGGGCGACCGCCGCTCGTGACTGCCGTCGCCGTTCAGGGCCGCAACTCCGTTGGCGCCCCCACGCGCAAGCCTGCGCTTGATGTCATAGCATCGCCCGATGCCCGACACCCCGAAACCCATTGCCGAGCTGGCCGACGCCTGCGTCAAATGCGGCCTGTGCCTGCCGTACTGCCCCACCTACTCACTGGACGGCGTCGAGACCGAATCCCCGCGCGGGCGGATCGCACTGGCCCGGCATGCCACCGACGGCAGTCTCGCGCCCTCGCCCGGCCTGCGGCGACATCTGGATCACTGCCTGGGCTGCATGGCCTGCCAGAGAGTCTGCCCCGTGCCCGTCCACTACGGCGAGCTGCTGAAGGCATTCCGGGCCGAATTGCCCCCCGCGGCACCGCGCCCGCGCCGCCTGTTGAGGATGCTGACTTCGCCGGCGTGGTTGCGGCTGGGCGCCGGGCTGACGCGCTGGACGGCTGCCCGCCATTGGCTGCCGCCGCTGGCCCGGGCGCTGCCGCGGACGTCGGCCCTGCGCGCCGCGATCTCGCTGCTGGCCGCCCTGCCGCGGCCTGCTCGCCGGACTGTCGCTGCCGAATCCTTGAACGTGCCCACGCGCGGCCGCGTGGCCTTGTTCGGCGGCTGCGTGCAGGGCGTGTTCGAGCGCGATGCGCAGGAAGCCGCGGCGCGGCTGCTCGCGGCAGCGGGTTGCGCAGTCGTGCGGCTCGAGGGCTTCTGCTGCGGTGCACTGGCTGCGCATACCGGCGACGCGGCGGATGCCGAAGCGAAAGCGCGACGCGTACGCGAGGCATTTGCCGCCTGCGGCGTGGACACGCTGCTGACCGCCACGCCCGGTTGCCTGGGTACCCTGCGCGAGGCGCTGCCCGGCGCGAGGGTCGAGGACGCCATGGCGTTCCTCGATGCCCATGGGCAATCGCTGCGGTTCCGTCCGCTGGAACGCCGCGCCGTGCTGCACCTGCCGTGCACGCAGGTCAACGTGGCGCGCGCCGATGGCGCGGTACGCCGTCTGCTGGGCAGGGTTCCCGGCCTCGAACTCGACGTGCTGCCCACGCCGGGCATGTGCTGCGGCGCGGCCGGCAGCCACATGCTGGAATTTCCCGAGCGCGCGACGTCGCTGCGTGAACGCACGCTCGCCTGCATGCCGCTGCCGATGCCCGACCTGATGCTGACCGCCAACATCGGCTGCCGTCTCCATCTCGCTGCCGGCCTGCTCGAACGTGGCGTGCGTGTCGCCATCGAACACCCGTTGTCACTTTTGGCGCGACAATGGGCGCCATGAATGCAGCCACCAACCCGCGCCATCTGACGGTGCCCGATCGCGTCCTGGCCGGCTTCCAGCGCGCGCTGGACACCGTGGCCGGCGCCGCGGTCGCCGGGCGTCCCTCACCGGGCGAAGCACAACCGCTGCCCGAGCTGGACGCGAGCGGGCGCCGCCGGGCCGCCGGCCTGATGCGCGTCAACCATACCGGCGAGGTGTGCGCGCAGGCGCTGTACGACGGACAGGCCGCGTTCGCGCGCGATCCGGCCACGCGCGCGCACCTCGAGCATGCGGCGGCCGAGGAAACCGACCATCTTGCCTGGTGCGCGCTGCGGCTCAACGAACTGGACGACCGTCCCAGCCTGCTGAATCCGTTGTGGTACGCGGGCAGCTTCGCGATCGGCGCGCTGGCGGCGCTGGCCGGAGATCGCTGGAGCCTGGGCTTCGTGGTCGAAACCGAGCGCCAGGTCGAGGCGCACCTGGGCGATCACCTGCAACGCCTGCCCGAAGCCGACGCGCGTTCACGGGCGATCCTGGAAACCATGCAGGCCGACGAGGCGCGCCACGCCGCCGACGCCCGCGCACGCGGCGGTGCCGAACTGCCGCCGCCCGTTCCTTTCCTGATGCGCTGCGCCTCGGCGGTGATGAAGGCGGTGGCTTACCGGATCTGAACCTGCACCGCGCTACGCCGGTGCTGCGATGTCGGTATTCTGCGACACCACGATCCGCCATGGGCCGTCTGCTTGGCGTTGCACCACGTGGGTCAGATAGCCGCGCCGCGCAGGCACGGGCTGACCGTCGGGCATCACGAGACCATCCAGGCGCCAGGCGCAACGCACACATGCTGCGCCATCGCCCAACGCACGCACATAGACGGCCGACAGTTCCAGGGTACTGGTGCGGAAAATGGTGGCGTGGGTGGCGCGGTGTGCCTCGACGATCGCCGCGCGTCCTTGCCAGCGCACGCCGTACACGTTGACGAAGTCGGCATCCTCGGCGAACAGCTCGCCGAATGCGACCATGTCGTGCCGATTCCAGCACTCGGCGAAGGCACCGGCCAGGGCCCGCACGGGTCCGCTCACGGCCTGCATTGCCCCCGGCAAGGTCACATCAAGTTCCTGCCGTGGAACAGTTCCTCGATCTCGCGCTTCAGCAGCGATTCGATGCGCAGGCGGTCCTTGAACGACAGGTCGTCCGCGTGCGCCTCGAACAGGTAGGTGTCGAGGTCGAAGTCCTTCACGTGCATCTTGGTGTGGAAGATGTTTTCCTGATACACGTTCACGTCGAACATCTCGTATTTCTGGCGGATGTGCCTGGCGAGGTAATCCTGGATCGAGTTGATCTTGTGGTCGATGTAGTGCTTCTTGCCGCGCACGTCGCGGGTGAAGCCGCGCACCCGGTAGTCCATGATCACGATGTCGGACTCGAAACTGTCGATCAGGTAGTACAACGCGCGCAGCGGCGAGATCACGCCGCAGGTCGCCACGTCGATGTCGGCACGGAAGGTGGCGATGCCGTTGTGCGGATGCGTCTCCGGATAGGTGTGCACGGTGATGTGCGACTTGTCCATGTGCGCGACCACCGCATCCGAGATCACGTCGCGGCCCAGCTTCTCGACCACCGGGTGCTCCGAGATCAGGATCGTCACCGAGGCGCCCTGCGGGTCGTAATCCTGGCGCGCGATGTTGAGGATGTTGGCGCCGATGATGTCGGCCACGTCGGTCAGGATCTGCGTCAGACGGTCGGCGTCGTAGGCCTCGTCGATGTAGTCGATGTAGCGGTCGCGCTGGTCGTTGGTGACCGCGTAGCAGATGTCGTAGATGTTGAAGCTGAGCGCCTTGGTGAGGTTGTTGAATCCCTGCAGCTTCAGGCGGGGCAGCGGCTTGACCACGGCGATGTCCTCGTGGCGGGTGGGAGAAACGGCGCACCGCGCCGGCCTGCTCGCCGGGTGCACGCACGGCGGCCTTCGAGCGGGGCAAAGTATGCGGGAAACCGCCCGCGGCTGCACCCCCGCCGCCGGAGTCGCGGCCCGCGCCATCCCGTTGCCCCGATGCTACACTCGCGCACGGCAACACAAACCGTGACGGGGGACCGAGACGCCATGTCAGAACTGCGCTACCTCCTGCAGCAGGCTTTCGAACGTTCGCAGGCCCCGGCGATACTCGCGCCCGATCCGGCCACGATGCAGCGGCTGCTGGAGCAGTGCCACCGGCGCCGCTACCCGGGCAAGACCGCGATCGTCCGGCCCGGTGATCCGGCCAACACCCTGTATTACGTGATCGACGGCTCGGTCAGCGTCTGCACCGAGGACGAGCAGGGCCGCGAACTGATCCTGGCCTACATCAACCGCGGCGAGTTCATCGGCGAAATGGGCCTGTTCGTCGAGCAGGCGCAGCGCGAGGTGCTGATCCGGACGCGCATGCCCTGCGAGCTGGCCGAGATCAGTTACGACCGCCTGTTCCAGCTGTTCGCCGGCCCGCTGCGCGAGGATTGCCCGCGCATCCTGTTCGCGGTCGGCCTGCAACTGACCCACCGCCTGCTGCGGACCTCGCGCCAGGTCAGCCGGATGGCCTTCATGGACGTCACCAACCGGATCGCGCGCACGCTGCTGGACCTGTGCCAGGAACCGGACGCGATGAGCCACCCCGAGGGCACCCAGATCCGGATTTCGCGGCAGGAACTGTCGCGGATCGTCGGCTGCTCGCGCGAAATGGCCGGCCGGGTGCTGAAGCAGCTCGAGGACGACGGCGGCATCAACGTGTCCGGCAAGACGATCGTGGTGAGGGGAACGCCATAAAGCCGGGACTCGAGAACAGCGCAACGCACCCAAGCCAATTCAACGCCACTCGACGCGCGTCACGGTCCGGCCCAGCGCCTTCTCCACCCGCTTGCACAGCTCGGGCATCGCGTTGACCAGCACGGGTTCGGCGGCCAGCGCCAGGATCGGCAAATCGTGGTACGAATCGCTGCAGGCAAACGCCCACGCGTCGATGCCGTGCCGCGCCAGCGCCTGCACCTTGCGGCGGCCGATGTTGTGCCATTCGATCCGCATCCCGAGCCATCCGCGCCCCAGCCGTGACGCCACCACCTCCACCCCGTCGTCGAGGCCCAACGCCCCGAGCAGTTCCCGGAGCAGCCGCTCCTCGCATCCCGACACGATGACCACGCGGTCGCCCGACCGCACGCGATCCCGCAATGCGCGGATCGCGTCGCGCGAGAATCGGCGTGATCCTTGCACCAGTTCGGCGGCAAAACGGGCGGCCAGTCGCCGGTAACGCGCCTCGCCGACCCCGAACAGCGCGCAACGCACGAGCAGGCGCGCATCCGCAAGCCGCCCGCTTCTCCGGCACGCCAGAACGGCCAGCAGGGGCGACAACGGCAACGCCAGCAGCAAGCGCCACCAGCCACGCCGAAAACGTTGCCTGAGGAACAGGTTGAACGCGTCGCCGTGGATCAGCACGCCATCGAAATCGAACAGCACGATGCGTTGCGCTCCGGCAACCGCTTCCGCGTGCACGATCACGGCTCCGCGAACAGCCGCGCCAGCTCCGCGCCCGGATCGTCCGCGCGCATGAAGGCCTCGCCGACCAGGAAGGCGTGCACCCCGGCCGCGCGCAGGCGCTCGACGTCGGCGCGGGTGGCGATGCCCGATTCGGTGACCAGCAGGCGGCCGTCCGGGACGGCGTCCTTCAGCCGCAGGGTGGTGTCGATGTCGGTTTCGAAGGTGGCAAGGTTGCGGTTGTTGATGCCGATCGGCGTGCGCTCGGCCGCCGTCAGCATCAGCGCGCGTTCCAGGTCCGCGGCATCGTGCACCTCGACCAGCACGTCCAGTCCGCACTCCAAGGCCAGCGCATGCAGATCGACCAGCCGCGCGTTGTCGAGCGCGGCGGCGATCAGCAGGATCGCGTCGGCGCCGATCGCGCGCGCCTCGTGCACCTGGTAGGCATCGATCGTGAAGTCCTTGCGCAGCACGGGCAGGCTGCATCCGTCGCGCGCCTGCTGCAGGCAGGCATCGCCGCCCTGGAAAAAATCGGTGTCGGTCAGCACCGACAGACAGGTCGCGCCGCCACGCGCGTAGCTCGCCGCGATCGCCGCGGGATCGAAGTGCGGCCGGATCACGCCTTTCGACGGACTGGCCTTCTTGATCTCGGCGATCACCGCGGCACGCCCCGCGTCCGCCCGGGCCTTCAACGCGGCCGCGAAACCGCGCGGCGGCGGCGCCCCGGCGTTCCGCGCGCGCAGTTCGGACAGCGGCACACGCGCGAGGCGCTCCGCGATTTCCTCGCGCTTGCGATGCAGGATGCGTTGCAGGATGTCGGTCATGAACTCGGGACTCGGGACCGGGAAGAGCCTAAGAGCCTGGAACCTATCTGAAAACTCCAGGGGTGAAGTTTTTGCCCGTCATTCCGGACGCCGCGCAGCGGCGATCCGGAATCCAGTGTCTTTTCTTTCAACGCGTTAGAGTCACTGCATCCGCTTGCGCGGGAATGACGTTGCTGTAATCACCGCGTTTTCGATTTTGAGACAGGTTCCAAGAGGATCGTCATTCCGGGGCCGGCCCGGCGCTAACGGGCCGGAACCCGGAATCTGCGTTTCGCAGGCTCAAGGCAACTCGTGCCGCGTTGCAGCAACGAACTCGTCCAGCTTCCTGCGCGCCGCACCGGATGCGACGGCTTCGCGCGCGTTCTCGATGCCCTGCTGGATCGAAGCGGCGAGATCGCAGGCGTACAACGCCGCACCCGCATTCAACACCACGATGTCGCGCGCGACGCAATCCTGGTTCTCCAGCGCGCGCAGCAGCAGGGTCCTGGATTCTTCCACGGTGGCGACCCGCAGGTTGCGGCTGGAGGCCATCGGAATGCCGAATTGTTCGGGCTCGATTTCGTATTCGCGCACCGCGCCGTCGCGCAGCTCGCCCACCAGGGTGGCGCCGCCCAGCGAAATCTCGTCCAGCCCGTCCTTGCCATGGACCACCAGCGCGCGCCGCGCGCCCAGCCGCTGCAGCACACGCACCTGGATGCCGACCAGATCGGGATGGAACACGCCCATCAGGATGTTGGGCGCGTCGGCGGGATTGGTCAGCGGTCCCAGGATGTTGAACAGCGTGCGCACGCCCAGCTCGCGGCGCACCGCCGCGACCGCCTTCATCGCCGGATGAAAGCGCGGCGCGAACATGAAGCCGACACCGCTCTCGCCGATGCAGCGCGCCACCTGTTCCGGCGCGAGGTCGATCACCGCGCCCAGCGCCTCCAGCACGTCCGCACTGCCCGACGACGAGGACACCCCGCGGTTGCCGTGCTTGGCCACGCGCGCGCCGGCCGCCGCCGCGACGAAGGCCGCCGCGGTGGAGATATTGAAGCTGTGCGCGCCGTCGCCGCCGGTACCCACGATGTCCAGCATGTGCGGATGCGGCGGCACGATCACCTTCTCGGCCAGTTCGCGCATCACCGTCGCCGCGCCGGTGATCTCGCCCACCGTTTCCTTCTTGACGCGCAATCCGGTCAGGATCGCGGCGGTCATCGTGGCCGACACCTCGCCGCGCATGATCTGGCGCATCAGCTCGATCATCTCGTCGTGGAAGATCTCGCGATGCTCGATCGTGCGCTGCAGCGCTTCATGGGGCGTGATGGGCATGCTCATGCCGCCTTCGGCAGGGGCCGGCCGATGAAATTGCGCAGCAGGTCGTGACCGTGCCGGGTAGCGATCGATTCCGGATGGAACTGCACGCCCTCGACCGGCAGCGTCTTGTGGCGCAGGCCCATGATTTCGTCGAAGGAACCGTCCGCGTGCTCGGTCCACGCGGTGATCTCGAGGCAATCCGGCAGCGAATGGCGCTCGACCACCAGCGAGTGGTAACGCGTCGCTTCGAACCCGTCTGGCAGGCCCGCGAACACCCCCGTGCCGCGATGGCGCACCGGCGAGGTCTTGCCGTGCATGACCTGTTTCGCGCGGATCACCCTGCCGCCGAACGCCTGACCGATCGCCTGGTGGCCCAGGCACACGCCCAGGATCGGGATGTCACCCGCGAGTTCGCGGATCAGCGTCAGCGTGATGCCGGCCTGATCGGGCGTGCCGGGACCCGGCGAAATCACGATCCGTTCGGGC
The DNA here is from genome assembly GCA_021325195.1 of Gammaproteobacteria bacterium. Taxonomy (GTDB): domain Bacteria; phylum Pseudomonadota; class Gammaproteobacteria; order Xanthomonadales; family Rhodanobacteraceae; genus 66-474. Next base: position 7,667 of record JAJPHQ010000115.1, read on the forward strand.
GCCAGCATGCGGATGCCGGCGACGTCGATCGCGTCGTTGCGCAGCACCTTCACTTCCTGCCCCAGTTCGCCGAAATACTGCGCGAGGTTGAACGTGAAGCTGTCGTAGTTGTCGATCAGCAGCAGCATGGCCATGATCCGGGCAACGATCGGAAATCGTCCACAAGGAACCTCTGATCCCGCATTTTGCCGAAGTCCCCGTTCTCCGTCCCCTCGAGTCCAGGACGATCAAACCGTTGCCCGGCAAGAGTTTGATGGGGACCGTGGAGAATGAGCTTGCAAATACGAAGCGCGAAGCGGCAGGTTGACCAGACTTTCCCTCATGGGTGCGCAAGTTTGAACGTGCGCGGATTGGGACACAAGCGGAACGCCTTGCGCCGTGCCGTCGGCCGCGGCCTGGTTCCGTTGCTGGCGGCCGCACTGCTGGGCGGCTGCACGACGCTCGGCTACTACGCGCACCTCGCGGCCGGCGAAATGGGCGTGCTGCACGCCCGCGTGCCGATCACGCAGCTCATCGACGATCCGCACACCGATCCGCAACTGCGCGCGCGTCTGCGGTTGGCGCTGCGCGCCCGCGCGTTCGCGTCGGATACCCTGAAGCTGCCGCGCAACCGCAGCTACACCACCTACGCCGACATCCACCGGCCGTACGTGATGTGGAACGTGTTCGCCACGCCGGCGTTGTCGGTCGAGCCGGTCGAGCATTGTTTCCTGTTCGCCGGTTGCGTGGCGTATCAGGGCTTCTACGACCTCGACCGCGCGCGGACACTGGCGGACCGGCTGGCAAAACAGGGCGACGACGTGTGGATCGGCGGCGTGCCGGCGTATTCGACACTGGGCCACTTCGCCGATCCCGTGCTCAGCACGATGGATCACTGGAGCGACGACGAGCTGGTCGGCACGATCTTCCACGAACTGGCGCACCAGGAGTACTACGTCAAGGGCGACACCGCGTTCAACGAATCCTTCGCGACCTTCGTGCAACGCGAGGGCCTGCGCGAATGGCGCGCCGCCAGCCGTCTGCCGCCGCCCGATCCCGCCGCGGCCGAACGCGAGCGACAGTTCACCGATCTGGTGCTGGCCACGCGCAAAAAACTGGAGACGCTGTACGCAAGCGATCTTCCCTACACGGTGAAACTGCAACGCAAGCAGCAAACCTTCGCCGACCTGCGCCGCGAATACCGACACCTGCGCGACATCTCGTGGCACGGCTACGCCGGCTACGACCACTGGTTCGACACCCCGCTCAACAACGCCAAGCTGGTGCCGTTCGGGCTGTACGATCGGGGCGTGCCGGCCTTCGCGGCGCTGTTCAAGCAATGCGATGGCGACTGGACGCGCTTCTACGCCGCGGTGCGCAGGATCGGCAATGAATCCGCCAAGCAGCGCGATGCGTTTCTCGCGACCGATGCCCGACAGGTCAAAGCCCCCTGACCGCCTGCGCCACCGCACGGAACAGCGCGCGGCCCTTGTTCATGGTTTCCTCGTACTCGGCGGCGGGATCGGAGTCGTGCACGATGCCGGCGCCGGCCTGCACGTGCAGGCGCCCGTCCTGGATCACCGCGGTACGGATGGCGATCGCGGTGTCGGCGTCGCCCCACCAGCCGATCCAGCCGATCGCGCCGGCGTAGATGTTGCGCTTGAACGGTTCCAGTTCCTGGATGATCTCGATCGCGCGGATCTTGGGCGCGCCGGACAGCGTACCGGCGGGAAAGGTGGCGCGCAGCACGTCCATGTAACCCGTTCCCGGACGCACCGTGCCCTCCACCTGCGACACGATGTGCATCACGTGCGAATAACGTTCGACCGAGAACGCGTCGCTGACGCGCACGCTGCCGGTTTCGCTGATCCGGCCCACGTCGTTGCGGCCGAGATCGATCAGCATCAGGTGTTCGGCGCGCTCCTTGGGATCGGCCAGCAGCTCCCGTTCCAGCGCGGCGTCTTCTTCCGGCGTCGCACCGCGGCGCCGCGTGCCGGCCAGCGGACGCACGATCACCTTGCCGTCCTTGAGGCGCGCCAGGATCTCCGGCGACGAGCCCACGATCTGGGTTTCGCCGAGATCCATGAAATACATGTACGGCGAGGGATTCAGCGCGCGCAGCGCGCGATAGACATCCACCGGCCTGGCATTGAAACCGACGCTCAGACGCTGCGAGGGCACCACCTGGAACACGTCGCCGGCGCGGATATAGGCCTTGCAGCGCCCGACCATCGCCTCGAATTCGTCGCGGCTGAACGACGACTTGAAATCGCGCTCGTCGAGCGCCGCGTCCTGCGCGATCTGCGGATAGGCCGCACCGCCCTGGCGCAAGCGGTGCGCCAGCGCGTCCAGCCGCCGCTGTCCGCGCGCATACGCGTGCGGGCGCAAGGGATCGGCGTGCACGATCAGGTACAAGCGGCCCTTCAAGTTGTCGAACACCGCGACTTCCTCGGCCAGCACCAGCAGGATGTCGGGCGTGCCGAGTTCGTCGGGCCGGTCCCACTTCGCCAGACGCGGTTCGATGTAACCCACCGTTTCGAACCCGAAGTAGCCGACCAGCCCGCCGGTGAACGCGGGCAGTCCGGGCAAGCGCGGCACCCGGTACCGCGCGCGCAGCGTTTCGATTTCAGCCAGCGGATCGGCGACCTCGCGCGTTTCGATCACCGCGCCGTCCTCGATCACCGTCAACGCGTGCGCGCGGAAGGAAAACACCCGCCGTGCAGGCAGGCCGATGATCGAATACCGGCCCCAGTTGGCGCCGCTCTCCACCGATTCCAGCAGGAAAGTGTGCGGCCCGTCGGCCAGCTTCAGGTACACCGACAGCGGCGTGTCGAGATCGGACAGCACCTCGCGCACCAGCGGAATGCGGGTGTGGCCTTGGCGCGCAAGCGCGTCGAATTCGTCCTGCGTCAACACGGCGGGTCGGTCCGGACGGCGGAAAGCGCGCGACGATAGCACCGCGCGGGCGGGCGGGGAAATGCGGTGCCCGCCGCATGCCGCACGCTACGCGTTTCTCGCCAGCCGTTTCCTCGGCATGCCTCGCATCTGCATCACGAACGCCACGCCGTCGCGCAGGTTGCGGCCGCTGACCTTGCCCTGGTGCAGTTCCGCCACCAGACGCACCACGTACAGCCCGAGCCCCAGATGCGGCGCACCGGCGCGCGCACCACTGCCGCGCACGGTGACCAGCGAATCGAACAACTGGCCCTGCATCACCTCGGGCAGTGGCGGCCCGTTGTTGGCGACTTCGATCCGCGCCTCGCCGTCTTCGGTCACGCCCAGGGTGATCCGGATCCAGCCCTCGACCGGCGTGTACGACAGCGCGTTGTCGAACAGCTTGTCCAGCGCCTGCGCGATCAGCTCCGGCGCGCCGTGCAGCGGGAACGGCTTGTCGGGGATCGCGCATTCCAGCCGGCGCGGCGCGGCCAGCGGCTTGTAGGCTTCTGCGCAGCCGCGCACCACCTGGGCAAGATCGAAATCCTCGCCGTCGGCGGACGCGATCGCGCGCTCCATCCGGCTGGCCTCGCTCATCGCGCGCACGATGGTGGCCAGACGCGCGGCGCCGTCACGGGCGCGCGACACGTACGGCTGCGCATCGGCGGGAAGCTCGGCGTGCTCCAGGTTGTCCAGCGAGGACTTGACGATCGCCAGCGGCGTGTTGAGTTCGTGCGACAGGTTGGACGCGAGGTTGCGCAGGTATTCGGTGTAGGTGCCGATCGCGTCCAGCAGGCGCGAGAAGCTGCGTGCCAGATCGCCCAGTTCGTCGTTGTCCTCCACCAGCGGCAGGCTGGCCAGCGGCAGACCGTCGTGGCGCTGGGCCTGTTCGGCCGCGTCGCGCAGGCGGCCGATCCGGAGCGACAGCCAGGTCGCGAAGGCGAACAGCACTGCGCCGGCGATCAGCAGCACCGCCACGCTGGCCAGCATCAGGCCCAGCAGCGCGCGGTTGGTCAGCAGAGGGAGTGCCTGACTGGACTGCTCCAGCACCAGCGCGCCGCGGTTCTGGCCGTGCACATCCAGCGGCACCGCGACGGTCAGTACCACGCTGCCGGGCGTGTCGCCGTTGCGCCAGCCCGCAGTGGCGCGGCCATCCAGCGCCTGCTGCACGTCTGGTTCCTCCAGGCGTGGCACGTCGCGCGGCAGGTGTTCGCGCCGTTGCACGCTCGGGATCACCAGCACGTCGGACAGCAGGCTGTCCAGCCACGGGAACTTGCTGGGCTTCGACTTGTGCGGTTCGGTCATCGTGCCGCCCTCGCCCAGCACCCAGCCGTCCGCGCTCAGCAGGCGCACGCGCACGCCGCTGGGCGCGAGCTGGGTCAGATCGTTGGACAGCGAAGGCGACAGGCTGAGCAGCGGACGGATGTCCGGTTCGCCGCCGTCGAAACGCTTGGGCGCCTCGGCGTCGTACACGGCGATGCCCAGTTGATCCGGCGCCTGCGCGCGCGGGATCCGCAATTCGATCCGGTAACCGCCGCCGTATTCCAGCCACTGGCCGGTGATCTGATCCGGCAGGCCGTGCACGCGCGGGTCCAGCGGATGCGCGCGGAACGAACCGGGTGTCGAACCGGCGATCAGATAGCGGCGCTGCTGCTCGCCGCGCTGCAGCACCAGCATGACGTGATCGGCCGCCGCGCCGTTGTCCCTGGTGGCGCTGCCGCGCGAGGCCGTGGTGTCGTTGACCTGCATGTAGAGGTACAGCCATGCCGGATCGTCGGCCAGCTGCACGCTCACGCCGGGCCACGGCTGCTGCGCCCACGGCGACAGCGGCGTCCATTCGTCTCCGTAGCCATCCAGCGCGACCGACTGTGCGGCCTTCTGCACGTACCAGCCGTGTTCCGAGGCCGGCACGTCGGCGCCCACCGCGACCAGCCCGCGATCCAGCGCGAACGCGATCGCCAGCAGCGCCTGTTCCTGGCTGTTGCGCAGCAGCTGCTCCATCTGGCGCACGTACAGCCAGCCCGCCCACGGCAGCGCGAGCGTGGACAGCGCGACCAGCAGCAGCTTGCGACGGAGGGTCATGGAAGGCCGGGACCCGGGGCTCGGACTGCGGAGGCAGGATGCTGGCGCGAACGTCGGCGAAGCCGACGGCCCGAAGGACGAGCCGCAGGAGCGGCGAGTTTCTCGCGACTCGGCAAAGCGGTGTGGATGACCATCGGGTCATTCGAATACCGCCGCAGGAAATGCGCAAGCCTTTGGTCAGGCAAATACGGGTTCGGCCCGCAGTCGGAGCCGTTCATGGCGGAACCAAGGCGCGGACGACCGGTCGCAAGGAGTCCCGACTCACGGCTTCCAGCGGTAGCCTACCCCATGCACCGTCTCGATCGCATGGAAGCCGGGATCGATGGCCAGGAACTTGCGGCGGATGCGCTTGATGTGCGAGGTGATGGTGGCGTCGTCCACCACCAGTTCCGCCTCGCGCATCAACTGGTCGCGGTTCTTCACGTGACCGGGGAAACGCACCAGCGTGTGCACCATCCAGAACTCGGTCACGGTCAGCGGCACCTCGACGCCGTTCCAGGTCACGCGCATCCGTTCGGCCTCGAGCTTCAGCGGACCCTGTTCGATCACGGTTTCCGTGGCGGCCGGCGCCTTCTGCGATTCCGCGCGCCGGAACAGCGCCCCGATCCGCGCGGCGAGCTGGTGCAGGCTGATGTCCTTGCTCAGATAGTCGTCCGCGCCCAGGCGCAGGCCCGAGATCACGTCGAAGTCGGAATCGCGCGCGGTGAGGAAGATGATCGGCAGCGTCGCCGACTTCGCGCGCAGCTCGCGGCACAGGTCGAAGCCGCACTCGGGCTCGTCGCCCAGTCCGATGTCGATGATCACCAGCTCCGGCATCCGGCTGGCGAAGGCGCTGGAGGCCTCGCCGCGCGAGGCGAAGCCGCGCACTTCGTAGCCGAAGCGCGACAGCGCCTCGACGTAGTTGGCGCGGATCAGCGGTTCGTCCTCGACGATGGCGATGGCGCGTGCCATGCAGGTTCTCCTTTCCGCGATTATGCAGCACGGACCGCGAGCCGGCCGGCCGCGCCGTCCGTGCGGCGGCCAGCGAGCGGCGAAGCCTGACCGCCAAGCCCTCGCCGCGCAAGGCAAAACGGGCAACTGCCCGCGTTTTGCCACAACTCGCCCGCGTCGTGCCCCTGGCCCGGCAGCCGTACGCCGCCGCCCTCGCCGTTAATCAACCGGTCGGTACTCCTTGCCGTGGATGTCGACCGTGGAACACCGCCGCGCTGGCGCCGGATACGCAACTCCGGGCCATCGCAAGACGGACGGAGAGGCGCCCAGCGCCGGCGGACCACGCGGAACCGGGACGGTCACCCCGCCCGAAGGTTCCGGAAAACTCTCCTGGTTGGCCGCGGCCTCGGTGCGAAAGCATCGAGGCTGTCGGCTTGGGCGCTAATGTGCGGCAGCACGCATCGCCGCAATCACCTTCCGGTAATCGGTTTCGCCGAAGATGGCCGAGCCCGCGACGAAGGTATCCGCGCCGGCACGCGCGATGTCGCCGATGTTGTCCGTCTTCACGCCGCCATCGACTTCCAGCCGGATCGGACGCCCGCTGCGGTCGATGATTGCGCGTGCGCGACGCAGTTTCTCCAGCGCGGACGGAATGAAGCTCTGGCCGCCGAAACCGGGATTCACGCTCATCACCAGCACGACATCGACCTTGTCCAGCACGTAATCCAGCCAGTCCAGCGAGGTCGCCGGATTGAACACCAGCCCGGCCTTGCAGCCGTGCTCGCGGATCAGCGACAGCGTGCGGTCGACATGGCGGATCGCCTCGGGATGAAAGCTGATCGAGGTGGCCCCCGCCGCGGCAAAGTCCGGCACGATCCGGTCCACCGGTTCGACCATCAGGTGCACGTCCATCGGCGCGGTGATGCCGTAATCGCGCAGCGCCTTCAGCACCATCGGGCCGATCGTCAGGTTCGGCACGTAGTGGTTGTCCATCACATCGAAATGGATCCAGTCGGCGCCAGAGTCGATCACGGCATCGACCTCTTCGCCCAGCTTGGCGAAGTTGGCCGAGAGGATGGATGGCGCAATCACGCAGGGTTGTCGGGCCATATCGGAATGCTCGGCTGATTCGGCTCCCTTGCGTCAAGGGGGCGCTCGAGCCGTCGCCGTTTGACGGCTCGATGGGGATTGTGGAAGCACTTCTTGCTGGAACGAAGCACATGCCGCAAGCACGACAGTGTATCGCTGATCATCGAAAACCCCGCTCCGCCTGAATGCGCTCCCACGCCGCGTTGATCTCGCTGGCGCGCTGCTCGGCCCGGCGGCGCATGTCCTCGGGCATGCCGCCCATCCGGTCGGGGTGGTATTCGCTGATCAGCTTGCGGTAGGCGCGCTTGATGGTGCGCCCGTCGGCATCGCGCGACACGCCCAGCACCGTGTAGGGATCGGGCCCGCCGCGCGACACGCCGCCGCGATACTGCGAGTACGCGCCGGCGTGCGCCCAGTCGCCCGCGCCCGTGTTCCAGCTGAATCCCTTCATCGCCAGCAGCGCCATCAACTGGATCTCGCTGACGCGCAGCGTCCAGGCGATGCGCCGCAGCAGTTGCAGTTTCGCGTCCGGCAGCGGCCCCTCGGCCAGCGCGGTTTCCGCCAGCATGTCCAGCATCGGCATCACGTAGCTGCGCCGCGCCATGCACCAGTTGCGCAGGTCCACCATCGCGGGGCCGGGGTCGAAGCCGGGCGCCTTGCCCTTGTTGAATGCGTCGATCGCGCGCCGTCGCCACAGCGCGTCCAGTTCCAGCCGCGCCATCAGCCGCTCGGCCACCGCGATCTCGGCCTCGGACACACGCCCGTCGGTCTTGGCGATTGCGCCCAGCAGCGCGAACAGCGGTTCGACGAAACCGGTGGCGCCGCCGCCCCGGCTCATCCAGTGCAGCAGCCCGCTGTCGAACAGGTGCCCGATCGCGAGCCCGATCAGCGCGAACCCGAAGTTGTGGAACAGCAGCAGGCCCAGCAGGAAGCCGCCCAGCTTGCCCCAGATTTTCATCGGCCACCCGCCTGCGGCGGCATGCACGGCGATTGCGCGGCGTACCAGCGCGCCAAGTCCTGCATCTCGCGTTCGGACAGCGGCCCCGCCGCGGCCCGCATCACCGGCGCGTCGCGCCGGCCGGTGCGGTACGCGTGCAGCGCCTGCAGCAGGTAATCCTGGGACTGGCCGGCCAGATTGGGCGCGCCGGGAATGCGCGCTTTGCCGTCCTCGCCGTGGCAGGCCGCGCACAGGCCCAGTCGCGCGGGCGGTGCGAGCGGCCCGGCGTACGCGGCCGCCGCCTGCAGCGCCGCGCCGAACAGCATGAAACAAAGCGTTCTCCGCATCCGTCGAGTTTATCAGCGGCCCCTTCGCGACCGCTGAATCGCGCCGGCGCGGAACGCGGCGCCGCTACAATCCGTGTTTTGCCGCCGCGGTGAACACCATGCCCACCACCCTGCTGCAATCGGACCTGCCCGGACTGCGACTGCTCCATCGCGGCAAGGTGCGCGACGTGTATGCACTGGGCGACGACAAGCTGCTGATCGTCGCGACCGACCGGCTGTCCGCCTTCGACGTGGTGCTGCCCGATCCGATCCCCGGCAAGGGCGAGATGCTGACGCAGATTTCGAACTTCTGGTTCGGCAAGACCGCACACCTCGTGCCCAACCATTTGACCGGCATCGACGTCGCTTCCGTGCTGCCGCCCGGCACCGATGCGAGGCTGTACGCCAGACGCGCGGTGGTGGTGAAGCGCCTGAAACCGGTGCCGATCGAGGCGATCGCGCGCGGTTACCTGATCGGCTCGGGCTGGAAGGATTACCAGGCCACCGGTTCGCTGTGCGGCATCGAGCTGCCCGCAGCACTCGTGCAGGCGCAGCAGCTGCCGGAACCGATTTTCACGCCATCGACCAAGGCGCCGTCGGGTTCGCACGACGAGAACATCGGCTTCGGGGAAGTCGAACGGCTGATCGGCACCGACCTCGCGAGGCAGGTGCGCGACGCGACGCTGGCGATCTACAAGTTCGCCGCGGCGTATGCCGCCGAACGCGGCATTCTCATCGCCGACACCAAGTTCGAGTTCGGCACCGATGCGGACGGCAGGCTGTACGTGATGGACGAGATGCTGACGCCGGATTCCTCGCGCTTCTGGCCGGCCGATCAATACCGGGTCGGCATCAGCCCGCCCAGCTACGACAAGCAGTTCGTGCGCGATTACCTGGAAACGCTGGACTGGAACAAGCGCGCGCCCGGCCCGAAGCTGCCGCCACAGGTCATCGACCGCACTCGCGCGAAGTATGCCGAGGCCCTGGAGAAAATCGCGGGCATCACGCTGGACTGAAGCATGGCGCGTGGCGCGGGTTGGGCGTAGATTGTCGTCACATCGACCGACGGCCCGCCCTGCATGCGCAGCATCCACGACTGGTTCGCCAGCTACAGCGCCGACCACCAGAATCCCGTCAACCGCGCGATCCACTGGGTGTGCGTGCCGGTCATCATGTGGGCGGTGATCGCGGCGCTGTGGACGATCCCGTCGGTCACGGCGTGGACCCGGCAGGGGTTGTGGGCAGCCCTTGCGATGTTCGCGGCCTACCTGTTCTATCACCGCCTGTCGCGCAAGCTCGCTTACGCGATGGCGATCGTGTTCATCGTGAGCGGCGCGATCGCGTGGGCGCTGTACGGCGCGCTGGGGCCGCGCGATCTGTTGATCCTCGCGGCAGTCCTGTTCGTGCTGGCCTGGATCGGGCAATTCATCGGCCACGCGATCGAGGGCCGCCGCCCCGCCTTCCTCACCAACATCGTGCAATTGCTGATCGGCCCCGCGTGGCTGATGGGCAAGCTGATGCGCAGGCTCGGCATCGCTTATTGACCCGACCTCGTTTCCCCTCTCCCTTAGGGAGAGGGGCAGGGGTGAGGGTACGCAGAAACTGAGAGCTTCAGGTTTAGCCGAACCCTCACCCGGCGCTTCGCGCCACCCTCTCCCGGAGGGAGAGGGGTTCAATCGTCGCCGAGGTCACGATTGAGCAATTCCGCCAGCCGCGCGCCGGCCTGCCGCAGGCGCCGCTCGGCGATGGGCAATTCGCGTTCAACGTAAGCGTGATCGATGAAGCGCGAGGACGGATACACGCCGTCGTCGCGGTCGATCCGGCAACTTTCCTCGGCCCATTCGGCCGGTGTGCCGCCGCTCGCGATAGCCGAGCCTTCTGCAAGCAACGTGCGCGAATATTGCGCGGCCGATAAGTGCGTCGAGTCCAGCATCGTCGAATCCCAGATCCGGTGCAGGTTGGTGCCGCGTCCGCGCCAGCGCACCTGGTAGTCGTTGCCGCCGGCGTCGTGGCGATAGTCGGCGTGCAGCGGCTGGTGGATGTCGCCCACGAAATGCACCACGAACGCCAGCGCCTCGGCGCGTTCGGCCGGCGGATTCGCGCGGTTCGCCAGAATCGCCGAATATTTCTCGATCGCCGCCACCGCGCACTCGCCGTCGCGGCAATCGTGCGGCGGGTCGTAGAGACAGTCGCGCGAATGGAAATTGACGAAATGCAGGCGCTTGGTGCGTGCGAAGAGCACCGGATCGGTGTCGCGCAGGTCATCGGCCCAGGTGGCGACGTCGGACAGGTGGCGCGCGCCACGCAGCGCCAGCAGTTGCTGCACTTCCGCCCGCGCCTGCGGCGTCAATTGTGCCTCGGCCAGCCGCGCCACGACGCGATGGCCCAGCGGGCCCCATCCGAACGCGGGCGGCGCGCAAAGCAGTGCCACGGACAGCACCATGGCAACGCGGAAACGGCAAGCGGGTGCGCTTTTCATAGGCACGGCGGCAGGCGAACGATGACGCCAGTTTGCCACGCCGCGCGTCTGCATCGGCCATGAAACGCCACGGCAATCCCGCTACAATCGCGGGTTCATCTCCACGTCTTCGCAAAGGACGACACCATGGCGATCAAGGTCGCGATCAACGGCTACGGCCGCATCGGCCGCAACATCCTGCGCGCGCTGTACGAAGCCAACCGCAACGCTGCGATCCGGATCGTCGCGATCAACGACCTGGGCGATGCCGAGACCAACGCGCACCTGACCCGGTACGACACCGCGCACGGCAGGTTTCCGGGCACCGTCGGCGTGGAAGGCGGCGATCTGATCGTCAACGGCGACCGGATCAAGGTGTGCGCCGAACGCGATCCGTCGAAACTGCCGTGGAAGGATCTCGGCATCGACGTGGTGATCGAATCGACAGGACTCTTCACCAAGCGCGACAAGGCCGCGGCGCACCTCGCCGCCGGCGCGAAGAAGGTGATCATCTCGGCGCCCGGCGAGGGAGTCGACGGCACCTTCGTGTACGGCGTCAACGAGGACAAGATCAAGCCGACCGACACCATCATCTCGAACGCGTCCTGCACCACCAACTGCCTCGCGCCGCTGGCCAAGGTGCTGCACGAGAAGATCGGCATCGTGCACGGGCTGATGACCACGATCCACGCCTACACCAACGACCAGGTGCTCACCGACGTCTATCACAAGGACCTGCGTCGCGCGCGTTCGGCCACCATGAGCCAGATCCCGACCAAGACCGGCGCCGCCGCCGCGGTGGGACTGGTATTGCCGGAGTTGAACGGACGGCTGGACGGTTTCTCGATGCGCGTGCCGACCATCAACGTCTCGTGCGTGGACCTTTCGTTCGTCGCACAACGTCCGACCACCAGGGACGAGATCGACGCCGCGATCGTGGATGCCGCCAACGACCGGATGAAAGGCATCATGGCGGTCAACACCAAACCGCTGGTGTCGGTCGATTTCAACCACAACCCGGCTTCGTGCACCTACGACGCCACCCAGACCCGCGTGATGGGCGGCACCTTCGTCAAGGTGCTGGGCTGGTACGACAACGAGTGGGGCTTCTCCAACCGGATGCTCGACATGACCGAGGCGTTCGCGAACGCGCGCTGACGGCGCAACGGCCTGCGGGGCAGCCCGCGCCGGACGTGATTTTCCGCGCCTCGGCGCGGCTCGCCGCTGAAGGCCATGGCCGATCCGGGAACGGCATCCCGGAAGCGCCCCTAGCATCCCGCGCTTCGAACCTGCCGGACTGCACCGCCAGCGGCTGCGGCGCATGGAGGGCCGGGCGGGCAGCGCGAGCGGCGCCGTCACGGATGCGGGCGATGCAACCTTTCCTGCGCCCGCGGGCATTCACGTTCATCCGCATTCGAAACCGCCTCGCCCCGATGCGAGCTGGCTGATGGCGTGCATACCGGTGAGTCCTATCATCGATTCATGTTGGCGTCGCGGCGCGCCCGGAATGTGCGCCGCCGGTTCCAGAACATGGCACTGGATCTGCTTCCCGCGGGGGCTGCGGTGCTGGATTTCGGTGCCGGAACCGGCATCGACGCCAGGGCCTATGCCGCCCGCGGTCACCCGACCCTCGTCTATGAACCTTCGCAACCGATGCGCGAGTGCCTGGCGCGGCACTGCCGCGAGGAGATTGCCCGCAAGGCCATCGTCCCCGTCGGGCTGCCCCTCACACGCAAGGTGCAGGCGGTCACGGCGAACTTTGCCGTCCTCAACCATTTCGCGGAACACGCCTCGTTGTTTGAAACGCTGGCGCGCGTGGTCGACCGCGGGGGCTTCGTGCTGGCGAGCATGCTGAGCCCCTATTACCTCGGCGATGCGCGTCACGAGTGGTGGCGGGCGAACGTCATGAACCTGGTGCGGGACGGCCACTATCCCAGTCCGGGTGAAAGCGGCATCCACCGTTTCGCGCCACGCGTCGTGGTGCAGGCGGCGGCGCCGCATTTCCGGCTGGAGCGCCTGGTTCCGCGCGGCCCCGGGTTGGCCTTTCGTCTCTACATGTTCGTGCTGTTGCGAAGGACCTGAGATGTGGAAGGACTGGATCAGGCCGCTGCTGCGCCCGTCGCCGCAATGGTCCGTGGTGGCCGTCGCGCCGCCGCAGCGCGCGGTCAGCGCCAGCTTGCGCTGGGATGGCCGGTCGGCAGACGTCACCGCGGATCACACCGTCGCTTCGCTCAGGCCGCTGGCGATCGCGACCAGTGTCGATGCCGGCCGCGTTCCCGTACTCGAGTACCACGATGCCGCCACGGGAAAACTTCTCGGCGGCCTGCAGCTGGAGAAGATGGCATCGATCGCGGCCACGCAGACGTCCGTCGTGCTCTATCGCGTCGCGGCCGGCGGGCACCGCTGTCTCGGCTGGCCGCAGCGCTCGTGGAATGCGTGGCTCCAGAACCGCGCCATCCGGAAAAACCGCTCGCCGCACGGCCCCGGGATCGAGCCTGCCGCGGCACAGCAACTGATGATCGCCTACCTGTGTCCGCGCCCGGTGGTGCTTGTTTCGGTCGCGGCGCCTGCTCACTGCAACATCTTTCCGATGGATTTGATCGGCCCGCTGGAGCGGAGCGGGTTCTTTTCACTCGCCTTGCGGAGCACCAACGTTTCCGTGCCGGTCATCCGCGAGCTGCGCCGGGTCGTCCTGTCCAGCGTCCCCGCCGCGATGAAGGCGGCCGTTTACAGGCTCGGCGAACAACACACGCACCCGCTTTCCGGGTGGAACGCGCTCCCGTTTCCGGTCCGCCCGTCGCGGCGATGGGGCATTCCCGCCGTGGCTGCGGCGCTGCGCATCCGCGAGCTGGCCATCGTGGCCGATCGGGAAGTCGGTTCACACACGTTTTTTCTTGGCCGCATCGACTGCGACGAGGACCTGGCCGGAGGCGTCCAGCTCCATCACACGGCGGGTTTTCACCAGGCCTACCGCCGCCGGCAAGGCACGCCGTTCGCGGAAGTGGCTTAGCAGGGTATTGAGAAGCACCTTGCCCAGCGCGGGCCACGGATGGCCCGCAGGGCGAACGCCAGGGATGGCGCGAGTCAAGTGCAGGACTGCACTTTCTCGACAACCTGTTGGGGATGCCCTGAACGAATCCATCGGGGATCCGTCAGGGCACGCCGGATCCGGTACGCGCCCGAATCCAGTCTCGCACGTCAAGCGAGCGCCTTCAGCGCCGAGGCGTAATCCGGTTCGTGGGTGATCTCGTCCACCCGTTGCGCGTGGATGACCCTGTCGTGTTCGTCCAGCACCACCACCGCGCGGGCGGCGAGGCCGGCCAGCGGGCCGTCGCTCATCGCGACGCCGTAGTCCCTCAGGAATTCCCGGCCGCGCATCAGCGACAGCATGGTGACGTTCCTGATGCCCTCGGCGCCGCAGAACCGCGCCTGCGCGAACGGCAGGTCGGCCGAGATGCACAGCACCACCGTGTTGTTCAGGCCGGCCGCATCCTGGTTGAAGTGCCGCACCGAGGCCGCGCACACGCCGGTGTCGATGCTGGGGAAAATGTTGAGCAGCTTGCGTTTGCCGGCGAAGTCGGCGAGCGACTTTTCGGACAGGTCGCCCGCGACCAGCTTGAACGGCGGCGCCTTGTCGCCGACTGCCGGAAAATGACCGTCCACATGGACGGGGTTGCCCTTGAACTTGACGGTGGACATGACCAGTCTCCTTGTGCATTGCGGTGCAGCACACCAGTCTAGCCGATGGCGGCACTGGTGCGGGATGAAGGGTTTGCGCGTCAGCGCGCGAAGATGCCCAGTGGTGAGTGCGCGCGCGCCACGCTGACGATGAACAGGAACACGACCAGCGCGCCGATGAAACACGCGGCGCGGATCGTGCGGGTGCGTCCGCGCCGGAGCGCGAACACGCCCAGCACGATGTACGCGGCCAGCAGCAGCACCTTCGTCGTCAGCCAGGGCTGCACGAACGGGTATTGGTGGATGATCGTGGTCAGCGCGATCGCGGCGGCCAGCAGCAGCGAGTCGATCAGCACCGACAGGCGCCGCAGCGCGGCGTGATTGGCCAGCGGCAGGCCGGCCAGCATCATGCAGCCGCGCGCGAAGAACAGGCCGCCCGACGCGATCACGCAGCCGACGTGGGTCCACAGGATCTGCAGGTACCATGCCGTCATGCTCGGGGCATTCGGGCCGTCCGGGAGAAGGGCGGCGCTGCGCGTCCACCGCGACGAGGTCCGGGCGCATTCTGCGTGGAAGCGGGATTCCGCGCGCTGATCCAGGTCAGGCGTTTCACGTGCCGAGCACGTTGCGCGCCAGTTCGCGCAGGCGCGGCGGGTCCAGCAGTTCGACGCGGCGGCCGTCGATCGCGATGAGCTTCCGTTCGCGGAAGCGGCCGAGCACGCGGCTGACGGTCTCCGCCGCGAGGCGCAGGTAATTGGCGATGTCCGCGCGCGCCATGCCGAGCCGGAATGCCGTCCCCGAGCCGCCGCGCGCGGCGTAGCGGTCGCCCAGGTTCACCAGGAACGCGGCCATCCGCTCGTCCGCCGAATGATCGCCCGCCAGCAGCGATGCCGCGCCCAGCTCCCGGCTGAGCAGCCGGAACAGGTGCTGCTGCACCGTGGGCAGGCGCGCCGCCAGCGCGCTCATCGCGGGGAAGGAGAAACGGCAGCACTCGGTGATTTCCAGCGCAACGGCGTCGCAGGGGTAGTGCTCGGGATAGATCGCGTCCAGCCCGACCAGTTCGCCCGGCAGGTAGAAGCCCAGCACCTGTTCGCGGCCTTCGGCATCGACCAGCGTGGTCTTGATCATGCCGGTGCGCACTGCGTACAGCGCGCGGAACGGATCGCCGCTGCGGAACACCTTGCGGCCCGGTTCGAACGGGCCCGCGTGTTCGACCAGGCAATGCAGGGCGTGCAATTCGGACTTGCCGTAACCGGCCTGCGCGCAGGCCTCGGCGAAGGCGCAGGTGGAGCAGAAATGTTCCGGATCGCCTTCGGCGGCAGCCGCATCGCCGCGCGAGGCCGCGGTCGTGCAGGATGGCGGCTTGCGCGTTTCCATCATCGGGAAGCACGCATCGGGCTCACACCGGCGGCGCGACGGTCTGCTCGATCGCGCCGAAGATGGAATTGCCGTCGGCATCGCGCATCTCGATCTTCACGGTGTCGCCGTATTTCAGGAACGGCGTGGTCGGCTTGCCGTCGCGCAGGGTCTCGACGGTGCGCTGCTCGGCGAGGCACGAGGCGCCGCGCGAAGTGTCCTGGTTGGCGATGGTGCCCGAACCCACCAGGGTGCCGGCGATGAGCGGACGCGTCTTCGCGGCGTGCGCGATCAGTTGCGCGAAGCTGAACTGCATGTCCTCGCCGGCCTCGACCTCGCCGAACCACTGGCCGTTGATCCAGGTGCGCATCGGCAGGTGCACCTTGTCGTCGCGCCAGGCGTCGCGCAGTTCGTCGGGCGTCACCAGCACCGGCGACAGCGCCGAGCGGGGCTTGGATTGCAGGAACCCGAAACCTTTCGCGAGTTCGGCGGGAATCAGGTTGCGCAGCGAGACGTCGTTGACCAGGCCGACCAGCTGGATGTGCCGTGATGCCTGCGCGGGCGTCACGCCCATCGGCACGTCGTCGGTGACCACCACCACTTCGGCTTCCATGTCGATGCCGTAATCCTCGCGGGGCACGCGGATCGGATCGCGCGGACCCAGGAAACCCGCGCTGGTGGCCTGGTACATCAGCGGATCGGTGTAGAAGGTTTCCGGCACCTCGGCGCCGCGCGCCTTGCGGACGCGCTCGACGTGCGGCAGGTAGGCCGAGCCGTCCACGAATTCGTAGGCGCGCGGCAGCGGCGCGGCCAGCGCGTTCATGTCGAGATCGAAGGCGTATTCCAGCGCCTTGTGCCGGTGCAGGCAGAGCGCGTCGTACAGGGCGTGCAGGCGCGGCGCGGCGCGCTGCCAGTCGTCCAGCGCCGCCTGCAGCGTGGTCGCGATGCCGTGCGCACGCACGGCGTGGGCGAGGTCCCGGCTGACCACGATCAGGGTGCCGTCTCGGCCGCCTTCCTTCAAGGTACCCAGCTTCATTTACGCCTCGCTTCGTTCCGGCATGTCCGAACCATCCCCCGGGGAAGCCCTGAACAAATCCATCCGGGATTCGTCAGGGCACGTCCCTGCGCCTGCGCTCACCGGTGCGCGCATCGGCGCACCGCGCGCAAGCCCGGGCCGTCCGTCGCGCGCCGCGCCTTTCTGACTCACCCGTTCGTGCGCTGTCCGGTCCATTCAGCGCTGCCGGGGGTCGAAGTGCTTCCGAAGCCCTTGCCAGCACTGCTGGTAGTCGCGTTGACGCTGCGGCGATTCCAGCGCCTGCCGGACCGGGTGGATCACGTAGCGGCTCTCGAACATGAAGGCCATGGTGTCCGTGATGTGCTGCGGCCGGCTGGTATTGGTTGCGATGGCCTTTGCATGGCTGACCGCGTCGGGGCCATGCCCGCTCATGCAGTTGTGCAGGCTGATCCCGCCCGGCACGAATCCGCCGCCGGCGCCCGCGTCCTTGGCGTCGTACTCGCCGTGGATCAGGCCCATGAATTCGCTCATCACGTTGCGGTGGAACCATGGCGGCCGGAAGGTGTGCTCGGCCACCAGCCAGCGCGGCGGAAAGATCACGAAATCGATGTTGGCGGTGCCGGGAGTGTCGCTGGGCGAGGTCAGCACGGTGAAGATGGATGGATCGGGATGGTCGTAGCTGATCGAGCCGATGGTGTTGAAGCGGCGCAGATCGTAGCGGTAGGGGGCGTTGCTGCCGTGCCACGCCACCACGTCGAGCGGCGAATGGTCGATCGGCGCCGACCACAGGGCGCCCTGGAACTTCGCGATCAGCTCGAATTCGCCTTCGATGTCCTCGTACGCCGCGGCCGGCGCCTCGAAGTCGCGCGGATTGGCGAGGCTGTTGGAGCCGATCGGCCCCAGTTCCGGCAACCGCAGCGGCGCACCGAAGTTCTCGCCGACGTAGCCGCGCGCCGTTCCATCGGGCAGTTCAACCCGGAAGCGCAGCCCGCGCGGAACCAGCGCGATCTGCTGCGGCTCGATTTCCAGCACGCCGAGTTCGGTCGCGATCCGCAAGCGGCCCTGCTGCGGCACGATCACCAGTTCGCCGTCGGCGTCGTAGAAGAAACGATCCTGCATCGGACGGTTGCAGGCATAGACGTACAGGCCGCACCCTGCCTGCGCCGCCGCAGAACCGTTGCCCGCGATGGTGAAGATCCCGTCCACGAAATCGGCGGGCGCGTCCGGCAACGGAAACGGACTCCAGCGCATCTGGTCCGGCGGCGTCGGCAGCTCCTCGAAGCGGTTGTGGAAATGCGGGTGCGCGCACGGCGCGAACGCGCCGTGCAGCGCGGCCGGACGGATGCGATACAGCCAGCTGCGGCGATTGGCGTGGCGCGGCGCGGTGAACGCGGTGCCGGACAACTGCTCCGCGTACAGGCCGTACGGCACCTTCTGCGGCGAGTTCTGCCCGACCGGCAGCGCGCCCGGCAGCGCCTCCGTCGCGTGCTCGTTGCCGAAGCCGGAGAGGTAGCGTGAGACGACCACGCCCATGTCATTGCGAGTTGGTCGATTCATGGAGGCGACTCGACTGTCTGACCTTCCCGACGGAGAGGGATTCGAAACCGTGATCATCCCGGCTCCCCGCGAACAGGGTGGCGCCAGGTTCCGCCTGCCGCCTACAGCACCCCGCGCCGCATCTGGTCGCGCTCGATGGATTCGAACAGCGCGGTGAAGTTGCCCTCGCCGAATCCCTCGTTGCCCTTGCGCTGGATGATCTCGAAGAAGATCGGTCCGATGCAGTTCTGGGTGAAGATCTGCAGCAGCAGCTTTTTCTTCGTTTCCGGATCGGCGTCGATCAGGATCTTGTTCTTGGCCAGCCGCGGCACGTCTTCGCCGTGGCCGGGGACGCGCACGTCGATCACGTCGTAGTAGGTGTCGGGCGTGTCCAGGAACGCGACCCCCGCCGCGCGCATTTTCTCCACCGTCTCGTAGATGTTGTCGGTGAACAGCGCGATGTGCTGGATGCCCTCGCCCCGGTATTCGTCCAGGTACTCGTTGATCTGCGACTTGGGATCGCTCGATTCATTCAGCGGAATGCGCACCATGCCGTCCGGCGCGGTCATCGCCTTGGACACCAGGCCGGTCTTGACACCCTTGATGTCGAAATACCGGATCTCGCGGAAATTGAACAGCCGCTCGTAATAATCGGCCCATTTCGCCATCTGGCCGAAATGCAGGTTGTGGGTCAGGTGGTCGATGAAGGTCAGGCCGAAGCCCTTCGGATTGCGCTGGCCTGCCGGCACCAGCCATTCCCAGCCCTCGTACACGCTGCCCCTGTCGCCGTAGCGGTCCACGAGATACAGCATGCAGCCGCCGATGCCCTCGATCACCGGCGCATCCACCGCCCGGGTCGCGCCCTTGTGCGTGACCTCTTTCGCGCCCTTCGCCAGCACGGCCTTCAGCACTTCCGCTGCCGGGCGCGAGAAACGGATCGCGAAACCGCAGGCACACGGACCATGCTGCTTCGCGAAATCGGACGCGAACGAATCCGGCTGATCGTTCACCAGGAAGTTGCAGCCGCCCTGCCGGTACAACGTGATGGCCTTCGACTTGTGCTTCGCTACCGCGCTGAAGCCCAGCCGCCCGAACAGGCCGTGCAGCAGCTGCGGCTCGGGCGCGGCGAATTCGACGAACTCGAAGCCGTCCACACCCATGGGGTTGGCGAAGGTGGTCGGCTGCATGCCGACGTTGGGTTGGGCGCTCATGGCTGCCTCCTCGCACACGCACCGCGGAACCGGGCCTTGCATTGTAACCGCGGCGGCCGCGGCTGTCCGCGCTTGCGTAGGCCGGCGGTGCGGAATTACGCTGCCCGCGCGGCGCAAGGCCGCATCACGAATCGACGGGGGAACGACGATGGAAGACAGCGCTTCGCTGGTGCAGCAACTCAGCATGCCGCTCAAGTCCGGCAGCGGCTGGATGAAATTCCTGGCCACCCTGACCATCATCGGCGGCGTCCTGCAGGTGCTCTCGATCATCGGCATCCTGTGGGCGTGGCTGCCGATCTGGCTCGGCGTGGTGCTGTTCCAGGCCGCTTCGGGGATGGACCAGGCGGCGATTTCGGGCGACCAGACGGCGTTCCTCAACGCCCAGGGCAAGCTGCGCCTGTATTTCATGATCCAGGCGATCGTGATCATCATCGCCTTCGCGCTGGTGATCCTGTTCTTCCTGTTCGGCGGCATGGCGCTGCTGGCCGGACTGGCGCACCGCAGCCTGCCGTCGGCCACGCTGTAACGGCGACGCGGTGATGCCGCCCCGGCGCACGGCACCGGGCCGGCGTCACTTCACGCCGTGCATCAGCCGGTTCACCAGCGGCGAGATCAGCAGCAGCAGCACGCCGGCGCCCAGCAGCAGCCAGAAGCCGAAGGTGAAGCCGGACAGCGCCGAGGCGGCGGTCATGCCGCTCGCACCGGCCACGCGCGTGGCGAACAGCCCGGAAAGGTTGCCGCCCACTGAGAGCGACAGGAACCAGCCGCCCATCGCGAAACCCACCAGCCGCGGCGGCGCCAGCTTGGTCACCATCGACAGGCCGATCGGCGACAGGCACAGTTCGCCCAGCGTCTGCAGCACGTAAGTGAGCACCAGCGGCCAGAACGGAATCAGCCCGTTCGCGCCCAGCAGCCGCGACAGCGCGAACATCAGCACCAGAAAACCCAGGCTGTTGAAGAGCAGCCCCAGGCCGAACTTGCGCGGAATCGAGGGCTCGCGTCCGTGGCGGTCCAGCCCGGCCCACACCAGCGTCACCAGCGGCGCGAACACCAGGATGGCCAGCGGGCTCACCGACTGGAACCAGCCGACCGGGAAGATCCAGCCACCGAACAGCTTGCGGTCCACCAGGTTCTCGGCCAGGAAATTGAACGAGGTGCCGAGCTGGTAATAGAACATCCAGAACAGGATGTTGAACGCGAAGATGATCAGCATCGCGATCACGCGCTGCGTCTGCACCCGGCCGTGGCGTGCGGCTTCCGCCAGCAGCATCGCCGCGACGCCGACGAACAGCAGGCCCAGCAGCAACTGCAACCCGGCCGCGCCGGCCTTCGACAGAAGCAGCCAGATCAGCGGCACCGCCGCGATCACGCCGCACAGCACCCACAGCACGCGCAGCGGACTTTCCGCGCCCGCTGCGGGCCGGCCCACGCGCTTCAGTTGCCGGCGCCCGAACCAGAACCAGGCGAGACTCAGCAGCATGCCCACGCCCGCGGCGGCGAACACGATCCGGTAGTTCTGCTGCATGGGCGTCTGCGTGAAATGCGCCGCCATCCAGCCGGTCAGCAGCGGTGCCAGCAGCGCGCCGGCATTGATGCCCATGTAGAACAGCGTGAAGCCGCGATCGCGGCGCGGATCGTCGCGGCCGTACAGCTGCCCGACCATGGTCGAGATGTTGGGCTTGAACAATCCGTCGCCGGCGATCACCAGCGCAAGGCCCAGAAGGAGCATCACGCGATCCGGCAGCATCAGCACGAACAGGCCGGCCGCCATCACCACCGCACCCAGCAGGATCGTGCGCTGGTAGCCGATCAGCTTGTCCGCCACCCAGCCGCCGAAGATCGACGCGCCGTAGATCAGCGCGGTGTAGGCGCCGAAGACGCCGCTGGCCCAGGCCTGTCCCGCCGGGTTGCCGCCGTAGAACTGCTGCACGATGTACAGCGCCAGCGCCCAGCTCACGGTGTAGAACGCGAAGCGCTCCCAGAATTCGGTCATGAACAGCATCCACAGCGGACGTGGATGACCGAGCAGTTGCGGGAAATCGGGTGCCGTGGTGTCTGCGTCGATGCTGGCGTTCATGCAACCCCCTCTGGTCCGGTCACGGCGCGACGGTGCGGCGTTCGACGTTTCCGCGGATCAAGTCCCGAGCTCCGTGCGCACTTCCAGCAGCTCGGGGAAAAACGTCTGGTCCAGTGCCTTGATCAGGAACCCGACCCCGGAGGAACCGCCGGTGCCGCGCTTGTGCCCGATGATGCGTTCGACCGTCTTCATGTGGCGGAAACGCCAGAGCTGGAAGTTTTCCTCGACATCGACCAGCGTCTCGCACAGGTGGTACTCGGCCCAGAAGGTTTCCGGCATCTCGTAGATGCGCCGGAACACCGCAAGCAGGCGTTCGTCGCGTTTCCAGCCCTCGCGCACGGCGCGCTCCAGGACCGCCTCCGGAATCGCATGTCCGCGCCGCGCCAGCCAGCGCAGCGCGGTGTCGTACAGGCTCGGCGCGTCCAGTGCCTCGCGCAGCTTCGTCTGCGCGTCGGGGTCGTGGTCGAACACCGGCAGCATCTCGGCGTGCTTGTTGCCCAGCAGGAATTCCACGGTGCGGTACTGCGCCGACTGGAACCCCGACGACGGCCCCAGCGCGTCGCGGAATTTCAGGTACTCGTGCGGCGTCATCGTCTCCAGCACCGCCCATTCGTTGAACAGCTGGTCCTGGATGCGCTTGACCCGCGCCAGCACCTTCAGCGCCGGATCGATCCGGTCGGCATCGAGGTGCGCGATCGCCGCGCGCAATTCGTGGATCATCAGCTTCAGCCACAGCTCGGCCACGTGGTGCTGCACGATGAACAGCATCTCGTCGTGATAGGCCGGTTCCGACAACGGACGCTGCGCGGACAGCAGCGTGTCCAGCTTGAGATAGCTGGTGTAGGTCATCCGGCCGGTGAGGTCGCGTTCGATGCCGGCTTCGAGTTCGCGCCGGTTGGACTCGGACATGGGAAAAGCCTGCCGCGAAAGGCGCCAAGCGTAACGCATGCGCGCGCACCGCGTCGCGTTCCGGCCGGTCCCCGGCGCGCCTCGCGGCAGCCGCGGAGGCGCGCTTGCCGGGCCCCTCCTGTTGCGCCGCAGCAGCAGGCGCCGGCACGCGAACCCGCAACAGGTGCGGCCTGCCCCGCGGGCATGGGATAATTCCGAGGCTTTACGCGCCCGATGTTCCGGCACGGGCGTCGCTGATCCGCCCTGCCACGGGAGTTCCAAGTGCCCATCGCCGCCAAGTTCGAAATCGAATACCTGCAATACCTCGATGCCGACGGCAGGCTGGTCCGCAAGGACCTGCCCGACTTCGCGCAGGACATCGACCACATGGTCGAGCTGTACAAGCTGATGGTCTCCACGCGCGTGTTCGACGCCAAGTCGATCGCGCTGCAGCGCACCGGCAAGCTGGGCACCTACGCCTCGTGCCTGGGCCACGAGGCCGCGCACGTGGGCATCGGCAGCGCGATGAAGCCGGAGGACGTGCTGGCGCCCAGCTACCGCGAGTACGGTGCGCAGTTGTACCGCGGCGTGCAACCGCGCGAGGTGTACATGTACTGGGGCGGCGACGAACGCGGCAACGATTACCAGAAGGAACCCGCGCGCCACGACTTCGCCTGGTCGGTGCCGATCGCCACGCAATGCCTGCACGCGGCCGGTTCCGCGCTGGCGTTCAAGATCCGCAAGGAAAAGCGCGTCGCGGTGTGCACCCTCGGCGACGGCGGCTCGTCCAAGGGCGACTTCTACGGCGCGATCAACATCGCCGGCGCGCAGCAGTTGCCGATGGTGGCGGTGATCGTCAACAACCAGTGGGCGATCTCGGTGCCGCGGCGCATCCAGTCCGGCGCCCAGACGCTGGCGCAGAAGGGCATCGCCGCCGGCCTGCCGTCGATCCAGGTGGACGGCAACGACATCATCGCGGTGCGCAAGCCGATGGAAGACGCGCTGGATCGCGCGCGCCGCGGCGACGGCGCCAGCGTGCTGGAACTCGTCACGTATCGCCTGGGCGACCACACCACCGCCGACGACGCGCGCCGCTATCGCCCGAAGGAAGAGGTCGAGGAGGCCTGGAAACGCGATCCGGTCAAGCGCCTGCGCATCTGGCTGGAATCGAAGAAGGCGTGGAACAAGAAAAAGGAAGATGCCCTGCAGGAACAATGCAACGAGTGGATGGACAACGAGGTCAACGCCTACCTCGAGACCAAGACCCAGCCCGTGACCGCGATGTTCGATTACACCTTCGCCGAGTTGCCGGCCGATCTGGCCGCGCAGCGCGCCTTCGCCGTGGCGCAGGATCAGGGAGCGCATTGAGCATGGCCGCGATCACCCTTATCGAAGCGGTTACGCAAGAACTTGCGTACGAAATGGCGCACGACGATTCGGTCGTGGTGCTGGGCGAGGACGTGGGCGTCAACGGCGGCGTGTTCCGCGCCACCGTGGGCCTGCAGGAAAAGTTCGGCGAGCTGCGCGTGCTGGACACGCCGCTGGACGAAACCACCATCGCCGGCGTCACCGTGGGACTCGCCGCGCAGGGCATGAAACCCGTGTGCGAGGCGCAGTTCGAAGGCTTCATCTACCCGATGATGGAGCAGATCGCCTGCCACGCCGCGCGGATGCGCAACCGCACCCGCGGACGCCTCACCTGTCCCGCGGTGTTCCGCGCGCCGTGGGGCGGCGGCATCCACGCGCCCGAACACCACTCGGAAGCCAACGAACACCTGTTCACCAACATTCCCGGCCTGCGTGTGGTGCTGCCTTCGTCGCCCGCGCGCGCCTACGGACTGCTGCTGGCGTCGATCCGCGATCCCGACCCGGTGATCTTCTTCGAACCCAAGCGCATCTACCGCCAGTACAAGGAAGAGGTGCCCGACGACGGCGAGGCGCTGCCGCTGGACGTGTGCTTCGTGCTGCGCGACGGCACCGACATCACGCTGGTGACCTGGGGCGCCGAGGTGAAGGAATGCCTCGAAGCCGCCGACGCGCTCGCCAAGGACGGCATCAGCGCCGAAGTGATCGACGTGGCCACGCTGACGCCGCTCGACTTCGACACCATCGCCGAATCGGTCAAGAAGACGGGCCGCTGCGTGATCGTGCACGAAGCGCCGAAGACCGCGGGCTTCGGCGCCGAGATCGCCGCGCGCATCGCCGAGGAGTGCCTGTACGACCTGCTGGCGCCGGTTGCACGCGTCAGCGGCTGGGACGTGCACACCCCGCTGTATCGCCTCGAAATGAAACAGTTGCCCAGCACCGCGCGCATCGTGGATGCGGCGAAGCGGGTGATGGCCGCGGGATAGGCCAGTTGTGGAAACAGAAAAGAAGTATGACAAAGTCTTCTTTGAAGTTTGGGCTCGGGATGGGCTCAAAGGTCGATGGATTTACAGTCAACGCCATTCGCGTTTCGCCGAAAGCGATATTCCTTCTTTGTTCGAACGTCGTCCCTATAAAGATCAAGAGCCGTGTACACCGGAGTACTTGTATCGCCTGGAAAGCGATGGCATCCACATCGCTCTTTTCTATGATGGCCTTCCGAAAACCTCGCCTACCCAAGAACGGTAACTTTCCAACTGGCTCCCGAATTTTTTGAGATTAAAACCATGGCCGACATCAAGACCT
Organism: Gammaproteobacteria bacterium; assembly: GCA_021325195.1. Lineage (GTDB taxonomy): Bacteria > Pseudomonadota > Gammaproteobacteria > Xanthomonadales > Rhodanobacteraceae > 66-474. The sequence continues at coordinate 32,833 of JAJPHQ010000115.1, forward strand.
TCCACCTCCCCGACCTCGGCGAAGGCCTGCCCGACGCCACCATCGTGGAATGGCTGGTGAAGGAAGGAGGCAACGTCAAACTCGACGAGCCGCTGGTGTCGATGGAGACCGCCAAGGCCGTGGTCGAGGTGCCTTCGCCGTTCACCGGCAAGCTGCTCAAGCAGCACGGCAACGCCGGCGACGTGATCGCGACCGGCGCGCCGCTGGCGGAATTCGAACTCGATCCGAAGGCCAAGCAGCGCGCCGAGAACGCGGCAGGTGGCCATCACCATGCGCCGGCTGCGACCGCTGCGCCGGCCTCGCCCCCGGCCGGCGCTACGCGCCCGGCGCCTGGCGCCGCCTCCCCCGCGAGCGGCGAAGGGGGTCAGGAACGCGAGGACGTAGGCACGGTGGTCGGCGCGATGGTCAGCGGCAATGCCGTGCACGTCGAGCAAGCCGCCAGCATCGGCGGCGTGAAAGCCGTGCCCGCGGTGCGCGCGCTGGCGAAGAAACTGAAAGTCGATCTGTCGCGGGTGAACCCCACCGGCGCCGGCAGCGTGGTGACGATGCAGGACGTCAAGAACGCCGCGGCGTCGGGTACAGCTTCGCTTCCCTCTCCCTCCTGGAGAGGGGGTGAGGGTTCGGTCGCAGTCGTACCCTCACCCGGCGCTGCGCGCCACCCTCTCCCGGTGGGAGAGGGAACCAGAAGCACGCTGTCCCAATCCGGCAAACCCATGCGCACCACGCCGCCTTCGGTGCAGGCCACCGGCCAGCCCGAACAGTTGAAGGGCGTGCGCCGCAACATGGCGCGGGTGATGGCCGAGGCGCACGCCAGCGTGGTGCCAACCACGCTGGTGGATGACGCCGACCTGCACGCGTGGCTGGGCAAGCAGGACATCACGGTGCGCACGATCCGCGCGATCGTGGCGGCGTGCAAGGCGGTGCCGGCGCTGAATGCATGGTTCGACGGTCAGAACCTCACAGTCACCCGCCATCCCCACGTCGATCTCGGCATCGCGGTGGACACCCCCGACGGCCTGTTCGTGCCGGCGCTGCGCAACGCCGACATGCTGGATGCCCGGGCCTTGCGCGAAGGCGTCAACCGGCTGCGCGCCCAGGTCGAGGATCGTTCCATCCCCGCCTCGGAGCTGACCGGCTACACCATCAGCCTGTCCAACTTCGGGATGTTCGCGGGACGCTACGCGTCGCCGGTGGTGGTGCCGCCGTGCGTCGCGATCGTGGGCGTGGGCAAGCTCAGCCATGACGTGGTGGCCGTGATCGGCGGCATCGAGGTGCACCGCCGCCTGCCGATCAGCGTCACTTTCGACCACCGCGCCGCCACGGGTGGTGAAGCCGCGCGGTTCCTGAAGGCGATCCTGGACGACCTCGCGCTGCCGACGTAGGAGCCGCGGAGCGAGTCCGGGGCGGGCCCTGTGTGCACCGACGGGCGTCGAGGCCCGTTTCAGCCGCGCAGCGACTCCAGCGCGCGGCGCGCGCGCACGATCGCGGCGTCGCGCTGGACGGTATCCGCGAAGGCCGCGCTGACGGCGAGTGTCTCGCCGTCTTGCCGAAACGCGAAGCGGCCGTCGTCCAGCGGCGCGAGCGCATCGGCGGCGCTCTCCGACTCCAGCGCGCGCGATGCCTGTCCCGCCGCCCTGGGATCGGCGAAGGCGCGTGACAGCAGCAGCTCCTCGCCATCGGCGCCGACCAGCCGGAAGCGGAAGCCGTCGGCATCGCGGAAACTGACGACACGCGCGCGCTTGCGCGATTTCGCTGCCGTCCGCCCCGCCCGCGCTGCGCGCGAGGCCGCCTTTCCCGCGCGCGGGGAAACATCATCGGGGCGGAAGCGATCCGCGAGCGCACCGAGCCCCACCGCGCGGCGCAGGATTTCGAGGCGCGGTGCGGCAAGCGCGCGCGCCTTTCCGGCGCCCTCGCGCAACACGTCCTCGATCTCGTCCGGCCGCGCCATCAGCGCGTCGTAGCGTTCGCGCAAGGGCGCGATTTCGGCGTCGATGCGATCGCACAACTTCCGCTTCGCCTCGCCCCAACCCATGCCGCCTTCCAACGCCGCGCGGAACGCGGCGGCTTCATCCGCCGCGGCGAACGCGCGGTAGATCGCGAACACGCTGGACGAATCGGGATCCTTGGGTTCGCCCGGTTCGCGCGAGTCGGTGACGATCCGCGCGATCGCCTCGCGCAACGCCCCCGCGCCGCCCGCAAACAGCGGGATGGTGTTGTCGTAGCTCTTGCTCATCTTGCGGCCGTCGAGACCGGGCAGCGTGGCCACCCGCTCCTCGATCACCGCTTCGGGCAACGTGAACGGAGCGCCCTTGCCGCCCGCCACGCGCCATGCCGCGCCGTAAAGATGGTTGAAGCGCTGGCCGATGTCGCGCGCCATCTCGATGTGCTGCACCTGGTCGCGCCCCACCGGTACCTGGTTGGCGTCGAAGGCCAGGATGTCGGCCGCCATCAGCACGGGGTACATGTAGAGGCCCGCGCTGACGCCCGCATCGGGATCGTCGCCCTGTGCGGTGTTCTGGTCGACCGCGGCCTTGTAGGCGTGCGCGCGGTTGAGCAGGCCTTTCGCGGTGACACAGGTCAGCAGCCAGGTGAGTTCGGGGATTTCCGGAATGTCGGACTGGCGGTAAAAGATCACGCGCGCGGGATCGAGTCCGCAGGCCAGCCAGGTTGCCGCGATTTCCAGCCGCGAACGTGCGACGCGTGCGGGATCGTCGCACTTCACCAGCGCGTGGTAGTCGGCCAGAAAGAAGAACGCATCGACATCCCGGCGCCGGCTGGAAGCGACCGCCGGGCGGATCGCGCCGACGTAGTTGCCAAGGTGCGGCGTGCCGGTGGTGGTGATGCCGGTAAGGACCCGCGTGTTCATGCCGCGCCAGACTGGAAAAGGTCCAGTGTAAGGCATGTCGCGGCAGGAAAATCGCCGGCCGGAGCGGTCGCGCTGCTCAGTCGTGATCCGGGTCGCCGCCGGCCGGCTGGGTGCCGCGTTTCTCGACGCGCGTGCGCAGCAACGCCCGGTCCGCCCGGCGCAGCGTCGATTCCAGCGGCTCCTCGCCCTCGCGCAGCGCCCAGCCCAGCGAGAACGACACCGGCGAGGCCTCGGCCGCCGCGGCCTGCAGCCGTTCGGCGACCTCGCGGAGGGATTCCTCGCTGGCGTGCGGAATGATCACCGCGAACTCGTCGCCGCCCAGGCGCACCACTGCGTCGCCCCGTCGCGAGTTGGCCGTCAGCAGCGCGGCCATCTCGCACAGCAGTTCGTCACCGCGGTCGTGGCCCTCGGTGTCGTTGACGCGCTTGAAGTGATCGATGTCGACCACCACGCAGCCCCACACCTGCTCGCGCGCGGCGCGGTAGGTGAATGCCTCGAGGTAGCGGCGGTTGTAACAGCGGGTCAGCACGTCGCGCTGGTTCTGGTCGCGCAGGCGGCGCTCGTAGCGGTGGCGCAGGGTCACATCCTGGGCGGAGCCCAGGATGTAGGGCACCGGTTCGGCATCGGGATAGAACACGAAGCGGTATTGCCACACCCGCCGCTCGCCGCTGCGCGTGACAAAGTGCAGCACGCCGGCGTCGCGGCGCAGCGTGTGGGTGCGTTCCAGGTAATCCTCGAAGGCGTGATGGGCTTCCTCGGCGATGAAATCGGACAGGTTGCGGCCGATCATCTCCTCGCGTTCGTAGCCCAGCGCCAGCGCCATCGCCGCGTTGACCTGCAGCAGCCGGCCGTCCAGGTCGTGCATCCAGACCATTGCCAGACCCGACTCCACCAGATCCTCGTAACGCCGGGATGCCTCGTCCAGCGCGTGCTGCATGGCCTTCTCGCCGGACTGGTCGCGCACGATCATCAGCCGCGCGGGTGCCTCGTCGCGGCGCACCACGCCGCTGTCGGTGAGCACGTCGAATTCCTCGCCGTTGGCGCGGCGGTGCCGGTACGGCACGCTGCCGGACGGCAGCGAGCGGGCGCCGCCGCGCAGGTATTCGCGCAGCCGCGCGGCGTCCGCGCTGGCAAACAGCTCGGTCAGGCTCATGTTCAGCATCTGGCTGCGGGTGTAGCCATAGCAGGCCAGCGCCGCGGCATTGACGTCGAGGATGCGCAGGTCGCTGCCGGCGAACAGCAGCACCGGCAGCGGGTTGTCGTCGAACAGCAGGCGCATCTCGTCGGCGCGGCGCTGCGCGAGCTGCCGCAGTTCGAGTTCCTCGGTCACGTCGCGCGCGACGCCGACCAGCCCGGCCACCCGGCCGCGCCCGTCGTGGATCGGCAGCTTGGTGACCAGGAAGCTCCGCTCGCCCTGCCCCGGCACCTCCTGCTTTTCGCGGAACAGGGTCGGCAGATCCCGTTGCAGGCAGACGCGGTCGTTCTCCTCGTAAACCAGTGCCAGCTGTTCGGGCAGCATGTCGCTGTCACGCAGGCCGATCACGTCCTCCGCGCGTCGCCCCACCAGCGAGGCCGCGGCGGTGTTGGCGAACACGTAGCGGCTTTCGCGGTCCTTGACGAATACGGGATCACGGTCCTGCTCGCAGATCACCTGTGCAAGTTCGGCTAGACGGCCGAGCCGCGCCCGCAGCAGATAGAGCACCAGTCCCGCGGCCGAGAGCGCCAGCAGCCCGCAGACCGCCAGCACGGTTCGCAGCACAACCGCATCGACAGGAATCTCGTCGGGGAACACCAGCACGGCCAGGATAGCGGCCGCCACGATCAGCAGCAGGATCCCGGTCCAGCCGTGCACGCGCACGGAACCCCGGATGCCGGGCACGGCATCGAGAATCCCGCGGCTCCAGCGTTTTTCCGCCACTTCAGCCCCCTGTCGGCGTGCGGACTCGTATCCGCGCAGCCTGCGCATCGTGGATGAGCGCAAGGCTGCAAAAGCCATGCGCAGCCACGGCGGACGCAACCCCGCGTCACATTTGTTGACACGGGCTACCCCCGGTCGCCGACCGGCGGCGGCATCCGGACACTCCGCGGCCGCTCACGCGCGCATCAGCGTGGACTTGCCGAACAGGCTCTCGACCAGATCCACCGCCAGTTCCGCGGTCCGGTTGTGCTCGTCCAGCGCGGGATTCAGCTCCATCACGTCCAGCGATCCGATCTGGCCGGTGTCGGCGATCATTTCCATGCACAACTGCGCCTCGCGGTAGTTCGGACCGCCCGGCACGGTGGTGCCGACACCCGGCGCGATCGAGGGGTCGAGAAAATCCACGTCGAAGCTGACGTGCAGATGGGTGCTGGCGTCGATGCCGGCCAGCGCCTCGCGCATCACCTGCTTCATGCCGACCTCGTCGATGTAGCGCATGTCGAAGATCTCGAGGCCGACGTCGTGCACCAGCCGCTTTTCGGGCGGATCGACCGACCGGATGCCGATCTGGCGGATGGCTTCAGAGGTGATCGCCGGCACCGCTCCGGCGAGGCCGGTCAACGCAAAGGGACCGAGGCCGCACAGGCAAGCCACCGGCATGCCGTGGAGGTTGCCCGAGGGGGTGATTTCGGCGGTGTTGAAATCGGCGTGCGCGTCCAGCCACAGCACCCGCAGCTTGCGGTCGTGCTCGCGGCAATGTTTCGCCACCGCCGAAATCGAACCGATCGCGAGGCAGTGATCACCGCCCAGCAGGATCGGCAGCCGTGCCTGCGCGAGTTCCGCCCGCACCGCCTCGAACACGGCGCGGTTCCACGCCGTCACCTGTTCCAGATGCCGGTAACCGTTGTGCGGCGGCTCGACGGGATTCAGCGGACCGGCAAGGTTGCCGCGGTCGATCACGTCCAGGCCGCGCGCCCTCAACGCCTGCGGCAGGCCCGCCACGCGCAGCGCCTCCGGCCCCATCGAGGCACCGCGGTCCGCGGCACCGATGTCGGTAGGCGCACCGATCAACGAAACGGGTTTGACGGGCATCGCGGGGATTCGCCTGAGTTTTCAAAACCGCCAAGGATAGTCCGGCCGACGCCGGTACGGCCACATGAACCGATCAGACGTTCGAAGCGATTGCCTGATCCAGCGCGGCCAGCAGGCGCTGGGCCAGCGGCGCCGCCACGGCATGATCGCGGCAGGCTGCACGCCCCGACAGCAGCTTGTCCAGTTGCCGGGCCGGTTCGCCCACGCTGTCGAGCCCGTAACAGGGCGCGGAACCGGACAGGCGATGCGACAGGTCGCGCAGGCGTTGCCAGGCTTCACTGTCCGGACCGCCTGCGCAGCCTCGCCATGCCTGGGCCAGCTCGTCGCGGAGCGCCGGGAGGGCCGCCAGGTAGCGCCGGCGCAACGCTTCCAGCCGCTGCTCGTAATCCTGCGGGGCCGCTTCCTTGTCCACCGGCTCGCCCATGACCGCTCACACGAATCCCTTGCCCGGGATTTCTGGTGGTGCCGCTTGTCCGACTCGAACGGACGACCTACTGATTACAAATCAGTTGCTCTACCAACTGAGCTAAAGCGGCGCCGGCACACATCATCGCACGACACGCGCCGGTCAAAAACAATCGACCGGCCGAGCCTCCAGATCGCTGCGGCCGACCAGCCAGGTCTTCCAGTCGAACGCGCCCTGCCTCGGCAGGGCATAATCCACCCAGTACGCCGGCTGGGTTTCCACCCGTTCCTTCAGTTTCGGCGCGAAGCCCAGCGCGGCGATCCTGTCGAGCCGGCGCTGGGCGTTGTCGCGGTTGTGGAACAGGCCCAGCGAGATCGTGTTCTGCTGATCGCCCGCGGTCACCACGTAGTAATCCTGGATGCCCTTGGCCGACAGCGCACGCGCGGTCGCCAGAGCGCTCTCGCGGTCGGCGGTCGCGGGAAGATAGACCCAATAGCCGTGCAACTGGTTGACCTGTTCCTGCCGGTACTGGATGCGGGGCACGTGCGGCGACAACGCCTGCATCGCCGCGCGCATGTCGGTCTGGGTCTGGAAGGGACCCAGGGTTTCGCATCGGTCCGCTGGCGGTCCGGCTTCCCCGCTGGCGGAAGCGGCCGGTGGCGCGGGCCGCGGCGGCGGCGCGCGCGGCATCTCCGACAGCAACCGCAATTCGGGCACGCCGGGATCGGTCGCCGGCGGCAGCGGCGCCGGCCGCCCAGTGCCGAACAGCAGCCACGCGGCGGCGCCGAGGTTCAGGGCCAGCAACAGCAGGAACAACAGGCGAAGGAACATCGGATCCAGACCGGCGGCGAGCGCTCCCATCTTACGGTACGGCCGTGTTCTCCGAATGCGCAGCGGACCACAGCGCGAGTCCTTGCAGCACCGCATCCCCGATCACCCGCGCTCTGCAACCGGCGCGTTCCAGCCACGCGGCCAGCGGCGGCGCCCAGCCGCCGTGCAACCACGTCTCGGCATCGCCCAGCGTCGTTCGCTGCTGCGCCGCGAACCATTCCGTCAGCGCGCCCGCCGCGTTCCAGCAACCGGCGCGCAGCGCCCGTTCGGTGTCGTCGCCGTTCGCCGTGTCGAATGCGTCGGGATTGGAATCGGCGATGGCCGTGGCGCCGCGCAGGCCGGCGAGCATCAGCTGCGGCGATGCCGAGATCAGCCCCGCGCGGTGCACGCCTTGCGCGTCGATCGCGTCCAGCGTCAGCGCGGTGCCGCAACCTGCCACGACCGCTGCGCCGCGGACGCGGGCGTGCACGGCGACCAGCGCGAGAAAGCGATCGATCCCGAACCGTTCCGCCACCGCATAGCTGTTGGTGATGCCGCACGCCCTGCGCGGCGAACGCAGCCACGCCACTTGAGCCGCCGGAAAACGTCGCAAGGCCTCGTGCAGCCGCGCGGCACGCCCGGACGAGACCACCGAGGCGACCAGCACGCGCGAGGGCAATGGCCAAGCCGACAGATGCGCGGCCAGCAGCTCGGCAAACCGCTCGTGGTCCCAGTCCAGCGCGAACACGCCGTCGAGCCCGCCGTCCGGCAGCCGCGCGCCTTTCAGCCGCGAGTTGCCCAGATCGAACAGCCAGGTTTCGCCGCGCGCGGCCGTGCTCATGAGGGATGCACCGACACTTCCGCGCTGTCCACCGTGCGCAGCGCGTGGCCGACCCGCACCCGCAAGGCGCCGCGCGCATCCACGCCCGCGCCGATGCCTTCGAAGACGCCGCGCGGATCGTCGATGCGCAGGCGGCGCCCGGACAAGGCATCGCGTTCCTCCCACGCCCCGGCGAACGCGGCGAATCCATCGGTGTCGAAGATCTCCAGGGCCTCGCACAGGCGCGCGATCAGCGCGGCCGCCAGCGCGTTGCGCGAGGGCGGCGTGCCGCGGCACAGGTCCGCCAGATCGGTGACGGCGCGATCGAGCGCCGCGCGCAGCGCGTGCGGCAGGCGCAGGTTGATCCCGATCCCGATCACCGCATGGCAGGGCCCCATGAATTCACCGCCCAGTTCGATCAGGATGCCGCCCAGTTTCGCATCGCGATGCACCAGATCATTGGGCCACTTCAAGGCCACGCCGCGCACGCCGCAATCTTCCAGCGCGCGCACCGCCGCGATGCCCACCGCCAACGACAGCCCCGACACCGCCGCGTATCCGCCCCGGAAAAGCTTGAGACAGGAAAACTGCAGGTTGGCGGCCGGCGGTGACCGCCAGGTGCGGCCCCGGCGTCCGCGTCCGGCGCTTTGCGATTCCGCGAACACGAACGAGCGATCCGGCAGCGCCCCGGCGCGGCGCGCGATCTCGCTGGAGGTGGAGTCCAGCCGCCAGTGCGTTTCCAGCGCGCCGATGTGCCGTGCGGCGGGACCCAGGCATTTCCGGATCCGCGCCGCGTCCAGCCATTCCAGCGGATGCACCAGCCGGTAGCCCCTTCCGGGGACGGTTTCGATTTCCAGACCCTCGCCGCGCAATCCCTCGATCTGTTTCCACACCGCCGCCCGGGAAATGCCCAGCTTGCGCGCCAACCCGGGTCCCGCGACCGGCCTGCCGGCGGCCAGCAGGTTCAGCAAGGGGACCGGAGCCGCGGCGCCGGCGGCCCTTGCCCGTGAATGCCGGCCGCCGTCTTGCGCCGGGCGGCTGCGGCGTCCGACTGGCGGCGCGCCGGGGGTTCTGTCATGATGGTGGTTCGGCATGCTGAGGATCCGGGGGCTGCCATGAAACACCTGTCGTTGCTGGTGACGGTGTTGTTGGCCGGTGGTCTGCCGCTGACGGCGGCGGCGCTCGATTATGGCCCAAGCCGGCCGATGCTGGCCGTGGAAACCGGCGCACCGCAGTTGCCCGGTTCGCGCAGCCAGTCCTCGTCGTTCGAAAGCGCCAACCGTCCCGATTCCTCCGACGATCCGGAAGCGGAAGCAGAAGTCCCGGCGCCTGCGGCCCCGCCCCGCGACACGCGCCCGGCGGCCACCGGCGGCGAACATCTGCGGCCCCCCGGCACTTCTTCCGCCAGGAACAAGACCCCGCCACCCGCCAAGCCCGCGCACGAAGGCACGGGGCTTTCGTGGCAGGCTCTGCTTCCGGGTTCGATCCAGTAAGCGCGGCGGCGCTACAACGCGGGAAAGCTGACCCGGAAACGCGCGCCGCCCAGTTCTTCGGAACGGTCCACGTGCATGCTGCCGCGGTACGAGCGGACGATGTCCTCCACGATCGCGAGTCCGATGCCGTGTCCCTGCACGCGCTCGTCGCCGCGCACGCCGCGTTGCAGCACGCGTTCCAGCTGTGCCGGCGGAATGCCCGGCCCGTCGTCCTCCACCACCAGATCCAGGCCCGGGCGCCACACGCGCGGATTGGTCGGCGGCAGGCTGCGCACGCCCAGCAGCACGCGGTGTCGCGCCCATTTGAATGCGTTCTCCAGCAGATTGCCCAGCAGCTCGAGCAGATCGCCTTCCTCGCCGTAGAAGCGTGCTTTTTCGTCGATGTCGAACTCGCACAGGATGTTCTTGCGTGCGTAGACCCGTTCCAGGCTGCGCACCACCGCCTCGGCGTGACCCTGCAGGGGGATCGGCGCCGCGTAGGTGGTGTGTCCCGATGCCTTCGCGCGTGCGAGCTGGTACGCGACGATCTGGTCCATCCGCTGCACCTGCTCGAGCAGGCCCTTGCGCAGGTCCTGCTCGCTCTCGCTGCCGGACTCCAGGCGCGAACGCGCGACCGCCAGCGGCGTCTTCAGGCTGTGCGCCAGGTCATCCAGCGTGTTGCGGTAACGCGAGAGGTGTTCGCGCTCGCTCTCGATGAAGCGGTTGAGGCCGAAGGTCAGCCCGGACAGCTCCCGTGGATAGGGCCCGGACAGCCGTTCGGCCTCGCCGCGCTCGATCTTTTCCAGGTCGCCCGCCACCCTCCGCAGCGGCCACAGGCTCCAGCGCAGCAGGATCTGCTGCAGCACCAGCAGCGCCAGGCCCAGCGCGCCCAGCCATCCGAACAGGGTGCGCCGGAACGCCGCCAGTTCGGCCTGGTAAGGCGCCTCGTTCTCGGCGATATCGACGGTCAGGCGGTAGCTGCGCTGGTTCTGCAGATCCCATTCCACGCCGTAGCTCAACAGGTACACGTTGCCGGCCGGCGTGGACAACGGGCCCTCGAACACGATCCGGCCCGGCGGCAGCAGGGTATCGAACGGCAATTCGCGTCCCAGCGTGGACTGCGATTCCCAGCGGAAACCGTTTTCCCCCAGCAGTACCGCGTACAGGCCCGATCCCGGCCGGTTGAAATCGGCGTTCGGCGGCAGGTCGGGTGGGAACACCGTGCCGGTGCGGTTGTTGATCTCGATGCCGGCAAGATAAGCGTAGGCATAGCTCTGCAGGCGGCCGCGCAACGCCGACAACGCGGCCTGTGCGTAGGCGCGATCCAGCGCGAATCCCGTCAGGCCCAGGAATCCGGCCAGCACCAGCCCGGTCGCGATGGTCGAACGCGCGCCCAGCGAGAGCGGGCGCCGCACCGGGCCCGACGCGGGAGCCGGCCGCTCGGTCAGACGGCGCCACCATGCGGGGCGCCAGGAAGGGCTGGTGGATCGATCCATCGGGAAGGGTGATCGTGCCGCACGCGCGGAAACGCTTGGTGCATGATGATCCGTGCGGCGGCGCCGCGCGGCAACTGGATGCGGAGCCGGGCGCGGCAGTCCGCCGCGCGACGGTCACTCGGCCTGCGTTTCGTCGCGTGGAATCGCGAAACGGTAGCCGCGCCCGCGCACGGTCTCGATCGGCTTCAGCGTGCCGGCCGGATCGAGCTTGCGGCGCAGGCGGCCGATGAACACCTCCAGCACGTTGGAATCGCGATCGAAATCCTGCTGGTAGATGTGCTCGGTCAGGTCCGCCTTGGACACCAGCTCGCCCGCGTGCAGCATCAGGTATTCCAGCACCTTGTATTCGTAGCTGGTGAGGTCGATGGGCTTGTCGTCCACGCTCACCGTCTGCGCGGTGGTGTCCAGCCGGATCGGCCCGCACGACAGCACCGGTTTGGACCAGCCCGAGGCGCGCCGCACCAGCGCGTTGATCCGCGCCAGCAGCTCCTCGACGTGGAAGGGCTTGACCAGGTAATCGTCGGCGCCGAATTTCAGCCCTTCCACCTTGTCCTGCCAGGACGAACGCGCGGTGAGGATCAGGATCGGGTAGGTGCGACCTTCCTTGCGCAAGGCCTCGATCAATTCCATGCCCGACAGCTTGGGCAGGCCCAGATCGACGATCGCCAGGTCGAACGGCACCTCGCGGCCCAGATACAGGCCTTCCTCGCCGTCCGATGCGGCATCCACCGCGAAACCGTCGCGTTTCAGCCGCGCGGCCAGGGTCTCACGCAACGGTGCCTCGTCCTCCACCAGCAGAATGCGCATCAGTGTCCACCTCGCTCATCGTGCCTGGGTTGCGGTTTGGCCGGTTCATTGGAATGCAGCTGCATCACGCGCACGTGCCCCTGCGGCGTCAGCACCTTGATCCGGTACAGCTTGGTCTGGCCGCGCGGAATGGTGTCCGCGGCAAGGATGCGCCCGTTGGTCTGATGCTGCACCTGCTTGACGGCCTGCTCCAGGCTCATCTGCTGCGGGGGCGGCGGCGCGGTCCTGGCCGGCTTGCCGCCCTTCTGCTGCGCGAACGCCGGCACGCCGCCGATCAAGGCGGCCAGCGCCAACATCGCGATGCAGGAACGAATCGACACGCCGGCTCTCCGACGAATGCCCGGGAAACGGGCATGGCTGGCAGCGATCATCCCGCCGGCCATTGAATTCGTGCTGAACCGGGTTGCGCGGCCGGTGCCGGCCGTGACGAACGCATGCCGGCTGGCCGTCACCGCAGGACGCTTTCGCCGCGCAGTTCCGCGCAGGCGGCTTCCAGCACCTCCCAGCCGGCGCCGGGCCGGTGCGCGCGTTCGGCCAGCACGCGCCGGAACGCGCGGCCGCCCGGCAAGCCGTGGTACAGCCCGGAAAGATGTCTCGCGATGGCCTGCAGAGGCGTGCCGCGCGCCAGTTCCGCCTCGGCGTAGGGCCGCAGCCGCGCGAGCACCGTCTCGCGCGCGGGCGGTTCGCCCCCGAACAGCGCGGCATCGATCCGCGCCAGCGAATAAGGATCGTGACAGGCCAGACGGCCCAGCATCACGCCATCGACATGACGCAGGTGTTCGCGCACCGCCCCGACATCGACGATGCCGCCGTTGATCACCACCGCCAGCCCGGGGAATTCGCGCTTCAGGCGATGCACGCGCGGATAGTCCAGCGGCGGGATCTCGCGGTTCTCCCTGGGGGACAGGCCCTGCAGCCACGCCTTGCGAGCGTGCACGATCAGCGTGCGCACCCCGGCATCGACCATCGCGGCGGTGAAACGGCGCAGGTCGGCTTCGCTGTCCTGCTCGTCCACCCCGATCCGGCATTTCACCGTCACCGGCACCGCCACCGCGTCCTGCATCGCGCGCACGCAATCGGTCACCAGCGCTGGCTCGCGCATCAGGCAGGCGCCGAACCGCGCCGACTGCACGCGGCCGGACGGACAGCCGACGTTGAGGTTGATCTCGTCATACCCCGCGTGCGCACCGTGCCGTGCGGCCTCGGCGAGTTCCGCGGGATCGGAGCCGCCCAGTTGCAACGCGACCGGATGCTCGGCGGCGCTGTATTCGAGCAGGTGCCGGCGATCGCCGCGCACCAGCGCGGCGGCGGTGATCATCTCGGTATACAGGCGCGCGTGCGGCGCCAGCACACGATGGAAATACCGGCAATGCCGGTCCGTGAAATCCATCATGGGCGCCACGCACAGACGCCACGCGGACGGGTCGTGCGGGAACATCCGTCCATGATAGAGGCCGCGCCGCCGCGATGCGTGCAAGACTCGAGGAAGCCCTGAACCAATCCCTCCGGGATTCGTCAGGGCGCGCCGAATTCGGTTACACGCCCGGAGCCGGCTTCGCCAGTCAGGCACGTGCAGCCCATGCGTGCTTGATTGGCGGGAGGCGCATCGCCGTGCCGGATGGAAATCCTGATCGAGCGGAGTTTCCTTAACGCCGGGTTCGCTAGACTCGCCGGATTCCGAACCCGCCGCGAGTCCGCCATGCCGTACCGAGCCTCGATGATGCTTCCCTGCGCCGCGCTGGCTGCACTGATGCTTTCGGCCTGCCAGCAGCAGGCAGCAACGGGTATGCCGCCTGCAAGCGAGTCGAGCACGCCCGTGATCGCGCCCGCCTCGACCGTGCCTGCAGCCGCCCCCGCCAGCGCCTCGACCGTCGCGCTGCCCGGCGATCATGCCGTGACCAGGCATTACCGGATCGCGATCACGCTGCCTGCGCTGCCCGCCGACGAGGCGCCGCTGGCCAACGCGCTGCGCGCCACCGCCGACAACGCCAAGCGCGAATTCCTGCAGGCGCTGCCCGATCCGAAACAGATGCCGGCATTCGCCAATCGGCAATTCGAGATGCTGCTGGACTTCAAGGTTGCGGCCGACACGCCCGCATTCACCAGCGTGCGCGAAACCGGCATGCAGGACACCGGCGGCGTGCATCCGATTCCGGTCGAGGCGAGTTTCGTGTATGACCGCAAGGCGGCGCACGTGATTGCGCTGGACGACCTGTTCACCGATCCCGACGCGGCGCGCAAGGCGCTGGCCGGCTTCGCACGCGCCGAACTCGGCAGAAAACTGATGGCGAACGCGCCCAAACCCGGCGAGGGCTCGCCCGAGGCTATCCGCGAATGGAAGACCAACATGCTGCAGATGCTGGACGACGGCACCCGTCCGACCGTGGTCAACTTCTCGGTGTTCACGGTGCGCGCCGGCAGTGATGCCCGCGCACCCAGTCCCGGACTGACGCTGATCTTTCCGCCCTATCAGGTCGCACCCTACGTGTACGGCACCCAGACCGTGGACGTGCCGGCGTCGCTGTTCGCGACATTCCTCAAGCCGGAATACCGGAACGCGTTCGCGCCCTGAAACACGCGACCTCCGACCTCGTACTTCCGGCACACACCTGCCGCCGGTGCGTTCGCTATCCTGTCCGGACGCACCGGCATGAGGAACGAGCCATGTTGAAACGCGCGACAGCGGCTTTCGCCACGCTTGCGCTGTGCCTGCCTGCCGCCTTCGCGGCCCCGCCTCCGCCCCCGGCCAGGCCGTTCCTCAAACCCGACCATCCGCCGGTGCCGCCGCCGGCCTGGGTGCGCAAGAGCAACGCCGATGCGCAGGTGCTGCTGAAGGTGCTGGCCGAATTCCGGCCCGAGTTCGCCTCGCGTTTCGGCCTGCCGGGTTACGACGACAAGGTCATCGACCTCAAGCCCGGCGTGGACGAACGTTCGCGCGCGGCACTGACGCAGGCGCGCGACACCCTGCAGCAGGATCTCGCCAGGGAAACCGATCCCGACGTCCGCGAGGACCTGGAGATCATGATCGACGCGGCGAACCGCTACATCGAGAGCAGCAAGCTCAACGAGCAATACCTGCTGCCCTACATCGACATCGCGCAGACGATCTTCCAGGGCGAATTCGGCCTGCTGCAGGACCAGGTTGCACCGGAGCGCCGGTCGCACGCGCTGGCGCGGCTGAACTGCTACGTGGGCATGGCGCCCGGCTGCACGCCGGTGACGAAGGAAGCCGAGGCGCTGTTCGAGGCCAAGCTGCCCGACAAGAAATTGCTGGGGCCGTACCGGGCCGAGGTCGAGCAGAACCTCGCCAACACGCAGCGTTACGTGGACGGCATCCGCAAGCTGTACGCCAAGTACAGGATCGCCGGCGCCGATGCGGCGCTCGCTGCGCTGCAGAAACAGCTGGACGATTACGACGCGTGGGTGAAGTCCACGGTGCTGCCGCACGCACGCACCGATTTCCGCCTGCCGCGCGCGCTGTATGCGAACAACCTGAAGCAGGTCGGCATCGACATACCGCCCGAGCAGCTGATCAAGGCGGCCGAACTGGAATACATGGAAACCCAGGCGCAGATGCAGATGCTGGCGCCGACCGTCGCGAAGGCCGAGGGCTTCCAGGCCACCGATTACCGCGACGTGATCAGGGACCTCAAGAAGCAGCAGCTCGACCGCAACGACATCGAACCGTATTACCACCAGGTGATCGGCGAGATCGAGGCCATCATCCGCCAGCACCGGCTCGTCAGCCTGCCGCAGCGGCAGATGATCATGCGCCTGGCCTCGGAAGCCGAGAGCGCCGCCGAGCCCGCGCCGCACATGGTGCCGCCGCCGCTGATCAACAACCGCGGCGAGCGCGGCCAGTTCGTGTTGCCGCTGGGCAATCCGCCCAGCGGTCAAGGCAGGAACGAGGCCTACGACGACTTCACCTGCAAGGCCTGCGCATGGACGCTGACCGCGCACGAGGGACGGCCCGGCCACGAGCTGCAATTCTCGGCGATGGTCGAGCACGGCGTGTCGCTGGCGCGCTCGCTGTTCGCGTTCAACAGCGTCAACGTGGAAGGCTGGGCGCTGTACGCCGAATGGATGATGGTGCCCTACGAGCCGCCGGGCGGCCAGATGATCGCGCTGCAGCTGCGGCTGCTGCGCGCCGCGCGTGCGTTCCTCGATCCGATGCTGAACCTCGGCCTGATCACGCGCCAGCGCGCGCACGACATCCTCGTGAACGACGTCGGCATCTCCGAAGCCTTCGCACGCGAGGAGCTGGACCGCTTCACCTTCCGCTCGCCCGGCCAGGCCACCGCATACTTCTACGGCTATTCGCGGATCCTGGAACTGCGCGCGCACACCGAGATCGCGCTGGGTGATCGCTTCGATCTGGAGCGGTTCAACGACTTCATCCTGTCGCAGGGGTTGCTGCCGCCGGATCAACTGGCGGAGGCAGTGGATACGCAATTCATCCCGGCACAGGGTGGCACGACCGCGAAATCGCACTGATTTATCCCCTCTTCCGCTTGCGGGGGAGGGTGTCCGACCACGCAAGTGGTCGGATGGGAGAGGGAGACTCTTGCGCCTGCATCGCAAGATTGCTTTAGGTTCCGCTCGCTGCCGCGAGCGGGCGACTTTTGTTTCGGCAAAAGTCGCCAAAACCATCGCGCCGGCATGACGATCTCGCCAACGTCCGGTTGGCTCGACTGCCCTGCGCTTCTCACCGGGCGCGCGCCGGCGCGAACTCGCACATCCCTGTGCTCGGACATGCGCGCCTTTCCCGCGCGCCCGGCTGCGATGCTCGGCGCCATGCGACGGCGCGGAAAGCTC